>LJHX01000073.1 GCA_001295935.1 alpha proteobacterium AAP81b | reverse complement strand
CCCGACAGGATGATTTCATCGATGCGTGGGTCGGCGACGATTGCCGCCAGCGCCGCGTCGAGGTCGCCCGGCCGCAGCACGACCTCGCCATAATCGCCCTGGCGGCGGAAACAGTAGCGGCAATGGATGGCGCAGGCGCCCGTCACCAGCAGCAGCGCGCGGCTGCCATATTTGCGCAGAAGCCCACGCGGGCCGCGGAAGCCCGCCTCGGCAAGGGGGTCGTCGCTGCCACCGGGCAGCGCCTCTTCGGCGCGCGCCAGAACCTGGCGCAGCAACGGGTCGGCGGGGTCGCCGCGGCGGATCAGCGACAGGAAATGCGGCGGCACCCGCACCGCGAAGCCGGCGCCATCGCCGATGGCGACATCGGCCGGGGTCAGGCCGACGCGCGCCAGCAGTGCGGCAGCGGACATCGTCGCGGCGCGGGTCTGGGCCTGCCAGTCGGGTTGGGTGTCGGTCATCGGGGCGGGGCATGTCGCCGATGGCGCGACGGAAGGCAAGCAACCGTAGCGCCCGCACTCCGCCGCCAAAGGCCCCCCTACCTGACTTCGCGCGGGCTCAAAAACTCGCCCAAAGCATCATAAGCCGGGATCGTCACCGGATTGATGGCGCGGTTGGTCGCCGTCGGATGGCTGGCGAAGCGCGCGATGACCATTTCGGCGCGCGGGTCGATGTAGATGCCCTGGCCGTGGACGCCCATCGCCATGATCTGCCCGCCGGCGCGGTGCCACCATTGGCTGGCGTAGCTGCCGCCGTCGAGGCCGGGATAGCGCGCGCTGGCGAAGGCGGCGACGTCGCCCGGCACGCGGATCGCCTCGATGGTGCGGCGGCTGAGGATGGTCTGGCCGTTCCAGCGGCCGCCGGTGCGGATCATCTCGCCGAAGCGCGCGAGGTCGCGGAGGTTGGCGACCAGGCCGCCGCCCGACGACGCCGTGCCGAGGCGGTCGACCTGGATGGCGGCGTCCTCCTCCATGCCCATCTTCGCCCAGAAGCGGCTTTCGAGGAGTTTGGCGATGGGCTGGCCGGTGATCCTCTCGATGACCCAGCCGAGCGCCTGGGCATTGGGGGTGCGATAGGCGAAATCGCCGCCGTGCGCGCCATTGGCGGCGATCGACGCGAGAAAGGCATAGCTGCCGTCAGGGCCCTTGTAGCCGGCGGGCGCGGGCGCGCTGCCGCCGGCGATGCCCATGCGGGTGACGTCGGTCAGCGCCGTGCCGCGCCCCGAATAATCCTCGTCAAAGGCAAGGCCCGTCCGCATGTCCATGACCTGCCGGACGGTGGCGTTGCCGAAGCCGCTGTTCGCCAGCTCGGGGACATAGGACGCCATCGGGCGATTGGGATCGAGTCGGCCTTCGTCGATCAGCATTTCGGCAAGCGTGCCGATGAAGCTCTTGGTCACCGAAAAGGCGATGTGGCTGCCGGTCGGCTCGAGCCCGCCGAAATAGCGTTCGTAGACGATGCGGCCCTTGTGCAGGACGACGATCCCGTCGGTGTAGGTCAGGCCGAGGGCATCGGCCCAGCTGATCTCGGTGCCGCGCAGCGTCTTGAAGCGCAGCTGGTCGATATCGAGGCGGTCCTTGCGGGTGAGGACGGTGACGGGCTCGCGGCCGCGGCGGATGGCGGCAGTGGGAACGAGCTCGCGCCAGTGCGAAAAGGCCCAGCGGGTGTTGGGGAAGGCCCACATGCTGGCGTCGTCCCAGCGCACGGCCCTGGTCGGCGGAAAGCCCTGCATCAGCCCGAGCGCGCCGGGGGTGCTTTCGGCGGCGCCGAGGGGCGGTGACTGGGCAGCTGCGGGTGCGGCGGTAGCGGCGAGGAGCAGCAGGGCGGCGGCGGTGCGGATCATCGAACTCCCCGGCAAAGTCGTCGCGGCAACGTAAAGACGATGCGGCGCGGCGACAACCGGGGTTGGCGGCAGCGGCGGCGCTTGTGCTACCATCAGGCCCATGAACGCCCTTACCCGGCCCCAGCGCGCGCGGCTGCGCATCGAGGATTTCCTGCTGCTCGACCGCAGCGGCGCCTTTGGCGATGCCGCCAAGACCGAGCTGATCGACGGGGACATCTATTGCATGAACTCGCAGTTCCAGCGCCACAGCTTTGTGAAGAGCCAAATTGCCTTTCGGCTTCAGGAGGTCATCCAGGGGTCAGGCCTGAACCTGGTGGTGCTTGTCGAAGCCGCGGTGGCGATGCCGCCGTTCAACATGCCCGAACCCGATGTGACGGTGATGCAGGGGCCGCTGGGCAGCGGCGCGGTGCCCTTGGCGGCGGCCTTGCTGCTCGTCGAAGTCAGCGATTCGACCCTCGACATCGACATGGGGCGCAAGGCCGATATCTATGCCCGACATGGCGTTGCCGAATATTGGGTGGCGGATATCGAGGGGCGACGGATCGTCATCCACACCGGGCCTGCCGCCGACGGCTATGCCCGCCGCGACGACCATATGATGGGCACGCCGCTGACCGCACGGACACTCGGGCTGACGATCCCCACCGACGGGCTGGTGTGAGCGAGCCGGATTTCGCGACCATCGTTGCCGACGCCTGGGCGCTGCTCGCCGCCGGCGCCGGCGATCGCCGTCACCCCGTGCACACGCCGGTCGTCGCCAGCGTCGATGCCGAGGGGCGCCCGCAGGCGCGCGTGCTGGTGTTGCGTGCCGCCGATGCGGCCAGCGCGACGCTGCGCTTCCACACCGACGCGCGCTCGCCCAAACTGGCTGAGGTGGTCGGGCGGCCGGTCAGCATTCTCGCCTATGACCCGGGATCAGCGGTGCAGTTGCGGCTGGCCGGCACGGCACGGCTGGCCGACAGCGTCGCGGCCGACGCCGCCTGGGCGGCAGCGACGCCCTTCGCCCGGCGCTGCTACCTTGCCACCGCCGCGCCGGGAACGGCAGCGCCGGCGCCGACCTCGGGGCTTCCCGCCGCGGTCGAGGGCCGCAAACCCGAAGAGGCCGAACTGCTGCCGGCGCGCGACAATTTCGCGGTGCTGCTGATGGAGGTCGACGAAATCGACTGGCTGCATCTCGCCGCTACCGGCCACCGCCGCGCCCGGCTGCGACGCGGCGACGGCGGCTGGCGGGGCGAGTGGCGCGTGCCCTGACGCCGTTCGCCGTTTGCCGGAATCTCGGCGTCACCTCCCGCGAACGCGGGGGCCCATCTCCCGAACAGTCGCAACCGATAGACGACGGTTACCGCGTCAGCTTCTTGTAGGTCAGCGCCGTCGGCCGGTCGGCGGCATCCCCCAAACGGCGGCGCTTGTCTTCCTCATAGGCTTCGAAATTGCCTTCGAACCATTCGACATGGCTGTTGCCCTCGAACGCCAGGATGTGCGTCGCCAGGCGATCGAGGAAGAAGCGATCGTGGCTGATGACCACCGCGCAGCCGGCAAAGCTTTCGAGTGCCTCCTCGAGCGCGCGCAAGGTCTCGACGTCGAGGTCGTTGGTCGGCTCGTCGAGCAGCAGGACGTTGCCGCCCTTGACCAGCATCTTGGCCATATGGACGCGGTTGCGCTCGCCGCCCGAAAGCTGGCCGACCTTCTTCTGCTGATCGGCGCCCTTGAAGTTGAAGGCACCCACATACGCCCGCGTTAGCACTTCGTTCTTGCCGAAATAGAATTTCTCGTTGCCGCCCGAAATCTCCTCCCAGACATTGTGGCCGGGATCGAGGGCGTCGCGCGACTGGTCGACATAGGCGAGCTTGACGGTATCGCCGATGCGGATGCTGCCATCGTCGGGGGTATCCTGGCCGGTGATCAGCCGGAACAAGGTCGTCTTGCCGGCGCCATTGGGGCCGATGATGCCGACGATGCCGCCGGGCGGCAGGCTGAAGCTCAAATTCTCGAACAGCAGCTTGTCGCCATAGGACTTCGACAGCCCCTTGGCCTCGATGACGGTATTGCCGAGGCGCTCGGGGATCTGGATGAGGATCTGCGCGCTGCCGAGCCGGCGATTGGCCTGTTTCTCGACGAGTTCGTCGAAGGCCTTGATGCGCGCCTTCGACTTGGTCTGCCGCGCTTTCGGTGACGAGCGGATCCATTGCAGTTCCTGGGTAATCGCCTTCTGGCGGCTTTCGTCCTCGCGCTCTTCCTGCGCCAGCCGCTTCGACTTCGCTTCGAGCCAATCGGAATAATTGCCCTCGAAGGGGATCGCCCGGCCGCGGTCGAGTTCGAGCACCCACTTGACGACATTGTCGAGGAAGTAGCGATCGTGGGTGACGAGGATCGCCATCCCCTTGTATTCCTTGAGGTGGTTCTCCAGCCAGGCGACCGACTCGGCGTCGAGGTGGTTGGTCGGTTCGTCGAGCAGCAGGATGTCGGGCTTTTCCAAGAGCAGCTTGCACAGCGCGACGCGGCGCTTCTCGCCGCCCGAAAGCTTGTCCACCGGCGAATCGCCCGGCGGGCAGCGCAGCGCGTCCATGGCGATTTCGAGCTGGTTGTCGAGCGTCCAGCCGTCGACGGCGTCGATCTGTTCCTGCAGCGTCCCCATTTCCTCCATCAGCTTGTCGAAATCGGTCGAATCCTGGGGATCGGCCATTTCGGCGCTGATGGCGTTGAAGCGCTCGACGAGGTCGGCGACGGGGCGGACGCCGTCCATGACGTTGCCGCGCACGTCCTTCGACGGATCGAGCTGGGGCTCCTGCGGCAGATAGCCGACGGTGACGCCCTCGGCGGCCCAGGCCTCGCCCTGGTAATCCTTGTCGAGCCCGGCGATGACCTTCATCAGCGTCGACTTGCCGGCGCCATTGGGGCCGATGATGGCGATCTTGGCGCCGGGCAGGAAGGACAGGGTGATGTCCTTGAACGCCGGCTTGGGGGCGCCGGGATAGGTCTTCGAAAGACCCTTCATGACATAGGCGTATTGATAGGCCACAGGGGGCTCCGCGACGGTTCGAGACAGGGGAAAGCGCGCCCGCCTCTAGACGATGCGGCGGCCGAGTTCAAACGCCGCTCAGCGCTCGGGGCGCGGACACCAGGCGCGCAGCTTCAGGCTTGCGGTGGCGGGCTCGCCGCCGGGCGCGCGCGCGGTAATCGTCACCTCGGGCGCGGCGCCGGAACCGATGGTGAGTTTTACCAGCCGGCACGTGTCGGCGAAGCAATTGCGGGCATTGGGGTTTTCGGCAGGGTTGGCAGCCTTGCCGCCAGGCGCGGGGGCAAGGGTCAACACTGTGATGTCGTCGGCGGGCCGAACCGTCACCGCGACATCGCGCCAGCCGAGCCCTGCCCCGCGCAGTTCGATGATCGCCGTCCGGGTCCGCTGCCAGCAGCTTGCCGTCGGCCGGCTGCGCTCGGGGAGCGGCGCGATCGGGCCGACCATCAGTCGCGAATAACAGATCGCCCTGGGGTTGCCCGGCGCCGTGGCGATGCCGCCGACACAGCTCGGCAGGCGGCGTTTGAGGTCGAGGCGATAGTCGTCGGGGCAGCGCCAGCCACGCTCGGGGGTCGGTTCGGCAAACAGGACCGCCGTCGCCGGCGCGGCGACGTCGCCTTTTTCCGCCAACGCCGCGCACGCCGACATTGGCCCGTCGGGCGTCACGGGAGGCGCCGCGGCGGGAGCGGCGGCAAGCAGGAGCAGCAGCAGGATCACCGCGCCGCCAGATCATGGCGGCGCGGCGGGGGCAAGGCTCGGCTCAGCTCTGCGCGAAATTGCGCGCCGCAAACGCCCAGTTGAGGTGGCTTTCGACGACCGCCTTCACATGGTCGGGGCGGCGGTTCTGATAGTCGAGATAATAGGCATGCTCCCAGACGTCGACGGTGAGCAGCGGCACCTGGCCATGGACAAAGGGCACATCGGCATCCTCGGTGCTGACCGCCTTCAGCGTGCCGCCATCGACGACGAGCCAGCCCCAACCGGTGCCGAACTGGTTGATGCTGGCTTCGGCGAGCGCTGCCTTGCAGCCGTCGAGCGAGCCGAAGTCGCGGTCGATCGCCGCGGCAAGGTCGCCCTCGGGGGTCTGGCGATCGCCGCACAGGCTGTTCCAGTAGAAATTGTGGTTCCACGCCTGGGCGGCGTTGTTGAAGACCTTCTTCTGCGCCGGGTCGGCGGCGGCGGCGACGATGATCTCCTCGAGCGTCGCATCGGCGTGCGGTGTGTCGGCGATCAGCTTGTGAAGGGTGTCGAAATAGCCCTTGTGGTGCTTGCCATAGTGGAAGGTCAGCGTCTTGGCCGAGATCACCGGCTCGAGCGCGGTATCGGCGAAGGGCAGCGGCGGCTGGGCGAGCGGCGAACGGCCGATGCGGTCGGCGTCGATGGCGATGGTCATGCTGGGGTCTCCGACGGAATGTGCCGGGGCAACCCATGGGACGCCGGGCAGGTTCCGGCAACCGGTGTCGCGCCTCAGTGCAGCTTGAGCTTCGGCCGCACCACCTGGTTGACATGGCCGACGAACAGCAGCCCAAGCCCCTTCACCGAGCCATGGATCGCCAGCAGGTGCAGGCGGTAGAGCGAGGTGTAGATCAGCCGCGCCAGCCGACCCTCGATCGCCATGCGGCCGCCGACGAGATTGCCCATCAGGCTGCCGACGGTGGAATAGCGCGCCAGGCTGACGAGGCTGCCCTTGTCCTGGTAGCGGAAGGGCTTCAGCGGCTTGCCGTCGATCAGCGCGCGCAAATTGTGATAGGCGGTCTCGGCCATCTGGTGCGCCGCCTGGGCGCGCGGCGGGATCGGCCGGGTCTCGCCCTCGGGGACATAATGCGCGCAGTCGCCGATCGCGAAGATGCGATCGTCGCGCGTCGTCTGCATCGTCGGCCGCACGACCAGGGTGTTGTTGCGGGTGGTTTCGAGCCCGGCGATCTCCTTGAGCAGATCGGCGCCCTTGACCCCCGCCGCCCAGACCATCAGGTCGGCGGGGATGATCTCGCCGCTCTTGGTGTGGATGGCGTCGGCGGTGGCGGCGGTGACTTGCGTCGCGGTCAGCACGCGGACGCCCAAGTTTTCGAGCTCGGCGGTCGCCGCCTGGGCGAGCTTTTCGGGGAGCATCGGCAGGATGCGCGGGCCCGCTTCGATCAGCGTCACCTGCAGGCGTTTGCCGTCGAAGACCTCGAGGCCATAATAGCCGAGGGCGTCGGCGGCCGAATAGAGTTCGGCGGCGAGTTCGACGCCGGTGGCGCCGCCGCCGACGATGGCAACCCGGGCGTAGGCATCGGCTTGCGGGTCGACGCTCAGCTGGCGCGAGACGCGCAGGCATTGGTTCAAGAGCTTGCGGCGGAAGCGGTCGGCCTCGCGGCGGCTGTCGAGGGCGAGGCAATGTTCGCGCACCCCCGGCGTACCGAAATCATTGGAAACGCTGCCGATCGCCAGGACGAGATAGTCATAGCGGATGCGGTGGCGGGCGACAACTTCGCTGCCGTCGTCGTCGAGAATCGGCGCGACGACGATCTGCTGCGCGTCGCGGTCGATCGCTTCCAAGGCGCCGTCGAAATAGCGATAGCCCCAGCGAAAGGCATGGCCGCGGTAGCCGACCTCGTCGAGATTGGCGTCGAGGCTGCCGGCGGCGACTTCGTGGAGCAGCGGCTTCCAGATATGGCTCGAATTGCGATCGACGAGGATGATGTCGAAATCGGTGCGCTTGAGGTGGGCGCCGAGACGGGTGACGAGCTCGAGCCCGCCTGCCCCGCCGCCGACGACGACGATCTGGGTCTTCTTGCCGTCTGGTCGCCGCCCGGGCATCAGAATCTCCCTGCCATGCCGCATCCTTAACGGCAGGCTAGGCCGATCCCAAGCCCTTGCTGCACCGCAGCACGATGCGCCGCGCCGTGCCGTCAGCCAGGCATGAAGAATTTCTCCTCAGCAATCTTGCCGTCGCGGATCGTGTAGAGGGCAATCTCCTCGATCTGCATTCGCTGGCCGCTGGCTTTCTGGGTCACGTCCATCTTCCACTGTACGGTGAACTGGTCGCCATTGACCCACGGGCCGAAGGTTTCGACGCTGTGGACCTCGTGGGCGCCGTACCACCAGACGCCCTTGCCGTGCACCGCCTCGCGGCCCTCGATGCGCGCCATTGGGCCTTCCATGGCCTCGATCGAAACGACATCGTCGGCCCAGTACTTGGCGCCGATGCCATCGAGATTGCCGGCCCTGGCCATGGCGACGACGTCGGCGGCGATTTCCTTGGTGCTCATGTCCCTTCTCCCCTCGGCGACTCGCCGCAATTACGAACATATCAGGAACGACGGCCAGCGCCAACGCTCGGCTGCCGGCCGTATCCCTTGACCAAGGTGAGAGTGTGAACCATATGGCGAGTGCTGTCGGCGTTCGCGCCGCGGCATTAGCTAGGGGGCTCCTTCGGGGGTCCCCATTATCTAGGATTATCGCATGCTTCAGACTGCCGTTTTTGTCGATGCCGGCTATTTGTGTGCCCAGGGTGCCAAGGCACTTACCGGCGGCCCGGTGCCGCGCCTCCGGCTCGATATACAGATTGCGCCAATTATCAGCCGCTTGAATGTTGACGTTCAGCGTCTTGCGCCGGCCTCGCGATTGCTGCGCGCTTATTGGTATGATGGTAGCCCCAGGGGCCGCGACCCGTCGCCAGAACAACGGGCGATTGCTCAGGCCGACAACGTAAAGCTTCGCCTGGGGGTGGTTAACAGCTTCGGGCAGCAGAAAGAAGTCGATTCGCTGATCATCACCGATCTGATCGAACTTTCGCGCAACCGGAGCATCGCCGACGCGGTACTGCTTTCTGGTGACGCTGACCTGCGGGTCGGCGTCGCGCTTGCCCAGAGTCACGGTATCCGGGTGCATTTGATTGGAATTCAACCGGCCTTGGGCACCTTGTCGCCTGATCTGGTCGCAGAATCCGATACCGTCAGCGAGTGGATGGCACGTGACCTTGAAGGGCTGCTCAAAATCCGCCCCGCTGAAAGCAATATAGAAATTTCAGGAGTGGCCGCCGATACCGACTTCGAGGCTGTCCTTGCGTTGGTTGTCGCCGAGCGCGTGGCCGCAGTTCCTGACCTTGCCGCTCTCCAGATGCACTTCCAGCAGAGCCGTGCGGTGCCACCTGAGCATGACCGGCCGGCGCTTGCCGAATTGCGCAATCGCATCGGTCGCGACCTGACCGAGCAGGAGAAGCGCGCGTTCCGCAAGACCTTCAGCGCGGGCGTATTGGCTGGCTCCGCCCTATCATGATCACCCCGCAGATCGTCGCCGACCATGGCCTCAGCCCCGACGAATATGACCGCGTCCTGGCGGCGCTGGGGCGGACGCCCAACCTGCTCGAACTCGGCATCTTCTCGGTGATGTGGTCGGAGCATTGCTCCTACAAATCGTCGAAGCTCCACCTCGCCAAGCTGCCGACGACGGCGCCATGGGTAATCTGCGGCCCGGGCGAGAACGCCGGCGTCATCGACATCGGCGATGGCGACGCCGCCATCTTCAAGATGGAAAGCCACAACCATCCGAGCTTCATCGAGCCTTACCAAGGCGCCGCGACGGGCGTCGGTGGCATCCTGCGCGATGTCTTCACCATGGGGGCGCGGCCGATCGCCAACATGAATGCGCTGCGCTTCGGTGAAATCGACGCGCCGCGGATGAAGCATCTGATCAAGGGCGTCGTCGCCGGCATCGGCGGCTATGGCAATTGCGTCGGCGTGCCGACCGTCGGCGGCGAGACCAATTTCCACAAGGCCTACAATGGCAACATCATCGTCAACGCGATGACAGTCGGTGTCGCTCGCCAGGACAAGATTTTTTACAGCGCCGCCGCCGGCGTCGGCAATCCGGTGGTCTATGTGGGCTCGAAGACCGGGCGCGACGGCATCCATGGCGCCACCATGGCGTCGGCCGAATTCGACGAGAACAGCGACGAGAAGCGCCCGACCGTCCAGGTCGGCGACCCCTTCACCGAGAAGCTGCTGATCGAGGCGTGCCTCGAATTGATGGCGTCGGACGCCATCGTCGCGATCCAGGACATGGGCGCGGCCGGGCTGACGTCGTCGTCGGTCGAGATGGCGTCGAAGGGCGGCGTCGGTATCCGCCTCGATCTTGAGAAGGTGCCGGTGCGCGAGGAGCGCATGACGCCCTATGAAATGATGCTCTCCGAAAGCCAGGAGCGCATGCTGATGGTGCTGAAGCCGGGGCGCGAGGCCTTCGCCGAAGCCATCTTCCGGAAATGGCAGCTCGATTTCGCGGTGATCGGCGAGGTCGTCGCCGGCGACAGGCTGACCCTGACCTTCCACGGTGAGACCGTCGGCGAAATCCCCCTCGAACCCCTCGCCGACAAGCCGCCGAAATATGACCGTCCCTGGGTGCCGACGCCCAAGCGCGAACCGCTGACCGATGTGCCGGAGTCAACCGACATCGCCGCCGATCTGCTCAAACTGATGGCCTGCCCCGACCTCGCCTCGAAGCGCTGGATCTGGGAGCAGTACGACCACATGGTCGGTGCCGACACGCTGCAGCGCCCCGGCGGCGACGCCGCGGTGGTTCGGGTGCATGGCACCAACAAGGCACTGGCGATCACCACCGATTGCACGCCGCGCTATTGCTTTGCCGACCCGGTCGAAGGCGGCAAGCAGGCGGTCGCCGAGAGCTGGCGCAACCTGATCGCCGTCGGCGCGAAGCCGCTCGCCATCACCAACTGCCTCAACTTCGCCAGCCCGCAGAACCCCGTCATCATGGGCCAGCTCGTCGGCTGCATCGAGGGCATGGCCGAGGCGTGCCGGGCGCTCGATTATCCCGTCGTTTCGGGCAACGTCAGCCTGTACAACGAAAGCCGCGCCACCGGCGGCGGCAACGCCATCCTGCCGACCCCGGCGATCGGCGGCGTGGGATTGATTGCCGATTACACAAGGCAGATGACGCTGGCGTTCAAGGCGACGGGCGAGGAATTGTGGCTGATCGGCGCGGCGAGTCCCAATGACGGCGCGCATCTCGGCCAGTCGCTGTGGCTGCGCGAATGCCATGGCCGCGAGGATGGCCCACCGCCGCCGGTCGACCTCGCCACCGAGCGCGCCGTCGGCGACTTTATCGCGACGATGATCGCCGATGGCGCGGTCACCGCGATCCACGATTTGTCGGGCGGCGGCCTGGCGGCGGGCGTCGCGGCGATGGCGCTCGCCGGTGACATCGGCGCGCGCCTCGACGTGGCACTCGACGCCGGCGCCGCCTTCGGCGAGGGTCAGGGGCGCTATCTGGTCACGCTGCGTCCCGGGTTGCGCCTTCCCGCGGCGCCGGTACCGGCGATACGGCTCGGCACCATCGGCGGCGACGCGCTGGTGCTGAACGGCACGGCGCTGCCGCTGGCTCGCGTGCGGCAGGTGCATGAAGGCGCCCTGCCGGCACTTCTGGCGTCGGCACGGTCCTAGCGATCGTGGCGACCGCTCAGGCCACTTGAATCGGCCGCGGCCAAGGCCACATCGATCGGCGCGGCATGACGCCGCCGGAGTTGCATACCCCGGGATGATGTCGGCCGCCGCCACAATCGCCACCCTGATCCCGGACTCGCGGCCATGGGGCTGATCGCAGCGGCCCTGGTCGTGGTGCTGCTGGTGCTGGTGCTGACGCTGTTCGCCTTTGTCGGGCTGTTCGCTTTCCTCGTCGCCAATATCGCCTTCGTCGGCCTTGCGCTGCTCGGCGGGCTCGCCATTGCCGCACTGTTCGGCGGCGGGGTGGCGACGACGGCGATCGCGACGCTGGCGCTCATCATGCTGCTGGTCTCGGGTCGGCGCCAGCGGCGGCTGACGCGGCGGCGCGGCTATGATCTCGACCTGGCGGCGGAACCGGCACGGCGCGAGCCCGACCCGCTACCGGCAAGACGCGCCACCGGCCGCCGCGCTCGCGCCGAGGCGACGACCCCGCAGACCCCGCTCGACGCCGCCTGGTCGGCTGCGGCACGCGAGGCCGATTGGGCGCGGTCGCGGCTGGCGGTGGCGCAGGAAAGCTGCCGGCTGTTCCTCGGCGCCGCCGACCGCGTGCCGCTCGACAGCGACGCCGGCGACCTGGCACTGCGCATCCGCAAGCGCATCCCCGAGCATGTCGCCGAATGTCTCGACAAATGCGAGGTGGCGACCGCTTCCGAACGCCGCGCCATCCTCGAGGAACTCGTCCGCACCCTCGAAAAGGTCGGCGCCAGCGCCGACCGCGAGCGCGAGCGCCTGATGGGGCCGGCCACCGACATGATGACCATCCAGCGCCGCCACCTGACACGCGACAGCGCCGCGGGGCCGATTGCGCTCGATTAAGGCGTCCGCGTCACCCGCAGGATGATCATCGCCGCCACCGCCAGCAGCAGGATCGCCGAGGCTTCGAAGACGATGTTCTGCGGCGCCATTTCCTTGCCCTGCAGCACGATCAGCCGGGCGAGCGCGGTGATGGCGATGAAGATCGGATAGACGAAGGGCGACCCCGAGCTGGTGTAGAACACCGCGATCATCGCGATGACTTCGGTATAGAGGAACATCAGCAGGATATCGGCGAGGTTGACCGTCTGCGCCTGCCAGACACGGTGCAGCTCGATCGCAACGGCGCCCAGAGTGAGCAACGCGATGATGACCAGCAGCAGCCGCTCGATCCCCTGGAAGCCGGCGAGCGCCAGCGCCTTTTCGGCGCGGCCCATGCTGTGGTCTGGGATGGTGGTCGGCGGCGGGTCGGAGTCGCTCATCTTGCCATCATAGCAGCGCCGCGGCGGCTGTCGCCGATCGCTTGAATCGCCGCGGCCAGGGGCCACATCAGGTGAGCGCGGCACCTTGCCGCCGCCGGAGCGTTATCGCCGACGATGGCCACGACCTTTCCCGCTTTCGACCGAACCGCCGCTGCCCGGCTCGCCGGCACCGGGTCCGCCGCCGTTCGAGCCCGCATCGAGCTGCTCGAAAGCGTCCTCGAACGCGCCTTCGTCATCCCAGGCCTCGGCCGGCCCATCGGCCTCGATTCCATCCTCGGGCTGCTGCCGGTCGGCGGGGATCTGATCGCCGGCGCGATGGGCGCCTATCTCGTCTGGGAAGCGCGCAACCTCGGCCTGCCGAAGTGGCAGATCGCCCGGATGATGGCCAATGTCGGCATCGACACGGCGTTGGGCGCCGTCCCCTTCGCCGGCGACCTGTTCGACTTCCTGTTCCGTTCGAATTCGAAGAATCTGCGCATCATCAAGCGCCACCTCGACAAGCACCATCCGGCGACGGCGGTGGTCCCGGCGCGCTGAGGTCGGCGCTCAGGCGAAATCCAGCCCGATATCGGCCGCCGGCGCACTCTGGGTGATGCGGCCGACGCTGATGAAGGTGACGCCGGTTTCGGCGATGGCGCGAATCGTCGAAAGGTTGACGCCCCCCGAGGCTTCGGTCGGCACGCGGCCGGCGATCAGCGCCACCGCCTCGCGCAGGGTCGCGGGGGCCATATTGTCGAGCAGCAGGCGGTCGGCGCCCGCCGCCAGCGCCGGCGCGATCTGGTCGATGCGGTCGACCTCGACGACGACGCCGGTCAGTCCCGCCGCCTTGGCCGCGCGCACCGCGGCATCGACGCCGCCCGCCACCGCGATGTGATTGTCCTTGATCATCACGCCGTCGTCGAGGCGCAGGCGGTGGTTGGTCGCCCCGCCCATCCGGGTCGCGTACTTCTCCAGCAACCGCAGCCCCGGCAATGTCTTGCGCGTGTCGAGCAGCACCGCGCCCGTCCCGGCGATCGCGTCGACATAGGCGCGCGTCAGGGTGGCGATGCCGGTCAGATGCTGGACGGTGTTCAATGCCGAGCGTTCGGCGGTGAGCAGCGCCCGGGCATTGCCGGCGATGCGCAGCAGCGCGGTGCCCGGCGCCGCCCGGCTGCCATCGGCGACGAGCACTTCGATCGCCACATCGGGATCGAGGGCGCGGAAGAAGGCCGCGGCGATGTCGAGGCCGGCGACGACGACATCGTCGCGGCTCGCCATCACCGCGGTCAGCCGGGCATCGGCGGGGATCACCGCCGCCGAGGTGCGGTCGCCGCCGGCGCCCATGTCCTCGGCAAGTGTCGCCGTCACAAAGCCGGCGAGGTCGAAGCCGGGAAGCGCCACCCTAGCGGCAATCGGCAATGGCGGTGTCGAAGGCGGCGCGCGCCGATTCGGCGAAGGCCGCGATATCTTGGTTGCTGATGCCGTAGCGTTCGCGGATGGCTTCAAGCGCGGTGTTGCGCGCTTCGGGCGGCAGGCCGCGGGTCGCGGTGATTTCCATCCAGAAGCGGCCCGGGGTGCTGCCCGCCAAGCCGCGCGCCGCGCAGCGGCACGGCCCCTCGAACATGGTCAGGCTGCAATCGGCGATGAACGCTTCCTGGATCGCCTCGAACGGGCTGGCGGCGGCCAGCAGCAGGGCAATCAACACCATGGCAATCCCTCCAACGAACGCGCGCCCTGATAGCGATGCCGGCGTCGCGGCGAAAGCGCCCGCGACGCGGCGAGGCTTCAGCGACAGGCGGCGAGCGCGTCCTTGGGGGCCATCTTGATCGCCTTGCGGAAGGCGCGCGCCTTGGCGGCGTCGATGCCATGGCGGGCGAGCAAGGTCGTGCGGTCGGCGTCGGCCTCGGCGCTGGCGAGCACGAACTGGCCCTCGCCGCTGCGCAGCAGGGTCTGGTTCATGCAGATGCAGGTGCGCGCGTCGCGGCGGGCGAGGCACTGCGCCTGCCAGGCGTCGCCCGCCGGCGCCGGCGCCACCGGCGGCCAGGTGTCGCGCGCCGCGAGCAGCAAGCCGAGGAACAGCAGCGGCGCCATCAATCGCCCTGAACCCGCACCGGCGAGACATTGCCGGCCATTTCGAGCATGCGGTCGAGGCTGCGCTTCGCCGCGACGCGAACATCCTCGGGCACCTCGATCACCGGCTTGAGGTCGCGCAGCGCCAGATAGAGTTTTTCGAGCGTGTTCAAGGCCATGAACGGGCACATGTTGCAGCCGCAATTGCCGTCGGCGCCGGGGGCGCCGATGAACGTCTTGTGCGGCGCGCTTTTGCGCATCTGGTGGATGATGTTGGGCTCTGTCGCCACGATCAGCACCGGCTCGGGGCTGGCGAGCGCCTCCTTCAGGATGCCGCTGGTGGCACCGACATAATCGGCAAGCTCGAGGATCGCCGCCGGGCATTCGGGGTGCGCCAGCACCGGCGCCGCCGGGTGCTGCGCCTTGAGCTTCAACAGCTCGGTCACCGAGAAGCGCTCATGGACGATGCAGGTGCCGTCCCAGAGCAGCATGTCGCGGCCGGTCTTGCGGTTGAGCCAGGCGCCGAGGTGCTTGTCGGGGGCGAAGAGGATCTTCTGATCGCGCGGGATCTGGTTGATGATGCGTTCGGCCGACGACGAGGTGACGATAATGTCGCTCTCCGCCTTCACCGCCGCCGAACAGTTGATGTAGGTGAGGCTGATGTGATCGGGGTGGGCGCGGCGGAAGCGCGCGAAATCCTCCGGCGGGCAGGAGTCCTCGAGGCTGCACCCGGCTTTCAGATCGGGCAGGACCACCGTCTTGTCGGGGGAGAGGATCTTGGCCACTTCGGCCATGAACTTGACCCCGCAAAAGGCGATGACCCGCGCCTCGGTGGCGGCGGCCTTGCGGCTGAGATCGAGGCTGTCGCCGACGAAATCGGCGATGTCCTGGATTTCGGGGTCCTGATAATAATGCGCCAGGATGACGGCATTGCGCTCGCGGCGAAGCCGGTCGATCTCGGCCTTCAGATCGAGGCCGAGTAAGCCAAGGCCCCCAAGCGGATTGAGGCGGGCGTCCATGGGTTTCTCCCGTCAGGCCTTGATCTGCACGACAACGCGCGCATCGGCGAAGCCGGCGGCGGTCAACGGCAACAGGAAGGTGCGCTGGATGGCTTCGATCTCGGCCTGGCGCGCCATTTCGGTCAGCGCCGGAGCGCGCGCCTGGTTGAGCAGCGCGTCATTGACCTCGCGGCGGTTGGCATCGTCGAGTTGGCTCTCGGCATCGGTGAGCGCGAACAGCAGCGACCCGGCACGCAGCTCGCGCGCCGCGGCGAGATCGACTTCGGGGCCGGCAAGTTCGGGGGCGGGCACGGCGACGTTGAGCGTTCGCGTTGCCGGGTTCCACACCACATCGTCGGCGGCGACCTTGTTCCAGTCGAGCTCGTAGCGGACGTTGCCGGGGACGATCAGCGTCTTGGAACCGGTGAACAGACCGATGCGCGTCTGCGTCGAAGTGATCACCGCGGTGAAGCGCGCCGACAGCACCGTCAACCGCGCCTGCTTGCGCAGCGCTTTCAACGACGCGTCGGCGACGGTCGCGGCATCGGGACCGGGGCGCAGCAGCTTGTTCAGCCGGTCGCCGGTCGCCAGCGTCACGCCGATACCAAGAGCCAATCCGATGAACAGCCAGAGCAGCCAGCGTCCCCGCGTCGTCATGCCAGACTCCAATTGTCGCCCGACCGGACGACTTGGCCGCGGCGTTCGAGATCGATGAGATGTGCCAGCACCGAGCGGCCGGCGGCGGGGTGAAGGCGCTTGTCGACCATCGCGTACATGGCGGCGACAAGCTCGGGGATGGCCCGCGCGCCCTCGCCGAGCAGCCGGACGATCTGGCCCTCGCGCTGGCGGCGATGGGTGATGAGGCCGCGCACCAGCCGCTGCGGCTCGGCGATCGCCTCGCCATGCGTCGGGTGATAGACGGCGTCGTCGCGTTCGAGCAGCTTCGCCAGGCTCGCCATATAGGCCGCCATGTCGCCATCGGGGGGCGCGACGACCGTCGTCGACCAGCCCATGACATGATCGCCGGTGAACAGCGCCTTCTCCTCCGCCAGCGCGAAGCAGAGGTGGTTGGAGGTATGGCCGGGGGTGGCGACCGCGGTCAGCGTCCAGCCGCCGGCTTCGTTGGCAATGGTCTCGCCGTCGCCAAGGACGCGATCGGGGGCGTAGGTCGGATCGAAGCCGGCGTCGGCGCGCGGGCCGTCGTCGCTGAGCACCAGCGGCGCGCAGCCGACGATGGTGGCACCGGTCGCCGCCTTGATCGCCGGGGCGGCCGGCGAATGGTCCATATGGGTATGGGTGACGACGATATGGCTGACCGTCTCGCCGGCAAGGCCATCCAGCAGCGCGGCGATATGGGCCTCGTCGGCGGGGCCGGGATCGATCACCGCGACCTCGCCGCGGCCGACGACAAAGGTGCCGGTGCCGGTGAAGGTGAAGGGCGATGGATTGTGCGCGAGCAACCGGCGCACCAATGGCGAGCGGCTGTCCAGCCGGCCATAAGCGGCGGAATCGGGATGGTCCTTCAGCTCCATGCCGGTGATGTGGCATCGCGGTCGGCAAAACGAAAGGGTGTCAGCGCGCGGCGCAGCCCGTCCTCGAGATAGTCGGCGAAGGCGCGCGCCGCCGGCGAGGCGGCGCGGCCGGCCGGAAACACCGCATGCAGCGGCACATCGTCGATCGGCCAGTCCTCGAGCAGGCGTTGCAGGCTGCCAGCGGCGAGTTCGCGGCGGCAGCCGAACAGCGACGTCCGCACGATGCCGAGCCCGGCGACCGCCGCCGCCACCGCGCCATCGTTGCTGGCAATACTCAGCCGGCCATGGGCGCGCACCGAAATGACGCGGCCGTCGCGGCGGAAGGCCCAGCCGCCCGGCACCGCGGCGGGCCCGGCGATCAGCTGGTGGCCGGCGAGATCGCCAGGCGATCGCGGCGTCCCGGCGGCGGCAAGATAGGCCGGCGCCGCGACCAGGATGCGCGGTGCCGCCAGCAGCCGCCGCGCCAGCGCCGTCGAATCGTCGAGCGCGCCGAGGCGCAGCGCGATGTCGATGCCCTCGGCGACGAGATCGACGCGCGCATCGGCCATGGCGAGGTCGATCGCCAGCGCCGGATGCCGCGCCGTGAAGCCCGGCAGCAGCGGCACCACCTCGCGGCTGCCGAAACTCGTCGGCATGGCGACCCGCAGCCGGCCGCGCAGTTCGCCATCGCCGGTCAGCGCCTGGCCGGCGGCATCGATGGCCTCGACCAGCGGGGCGACGCTGGCGAGATAGTCGCCGCCGGCATCGGTCAGAGTCAGCGCCCGCGTCGATCGGGTGAACAGCGCCGTGCCGAGCCGCGCCTCCAGCGCGGCGATGATCCGCGACGCCGAGGGCTGCGACAGCCCGCGCTCCGCCGCGGCGCGCGAGAAGCTGCCGAGCCGCGCGACGCGGATGAACAGGCGCAAGGCAGCGAGATCGTCGATCATTCGATTTTCGAATATATACTATCCGCTGAGCGCGCCTACCCGCAATCGGTCGAATGAAAGACAAGAGCCCCAGGGCGGCTGGTCGCCCTGATGAGGAGACGGAAGATGACGCTTCAGGACAAGCTCGACGCTTTCAAAGCCAATTTCGAAACCAAGGTGGCGCCGCCCGCCGCCGTCGCCATCATGCATGCCGCCACCGCGGCGCTGATCGCCAGCGGCCAGGCCGATCGCAGCCTCGGCGCCGGCGCCATCGCCCCGGCCTTCGCCCTGCCCGACGCCGCCGGCACGATCGTGCGGTCGGAGGAATTGCTGGCGCGCGGTCCGCTGGTCATCACCTTCTACCGCGGCGTCTGGTGCCCCTATTGCAACATCGATCTCGCCGCGATCGAAGCCATTGCCGACGATATCCGCGCCGCCGGCGCGACGCTGGTGGCAATCTCGCCGCAGACGGCGGCCAACAGCCGCAAGATCACCGACGCC
This sequence comes from alpha proteobacterium AAP81b, assembly GCA_001295935.1. Classification (GTDB taxonomy): domain Bacteria; phylum Pseudomonadota; class Alphaproteobacteria; order Sphingomonadales; family Sphingomonadaceae; genus Sandarakinorhabdus. Next base: position 7,891 of record LJHX01000073.1, on the reverse strand, counting down.
AACCGGCTGAGCTTTCCGATCCTGACCGACCTCGGCAGCACGATCGCCGATCGCTTCGGCCTGCGCTTCCGCCTGCCCGACGATCTTCTGGCGCTCTACGCCGGTTTCGGCGCCGATCTGAAGGCGATCAACGCCGAAGCCAGCGGCACCCTGCCGATGCCGGCGCGCTTCGTCATCGGCCAGGACGGCGTCATCGCCTATGCCGAAGTCAGCGCCGACTATACCCGTCGCCCCGATCCCGAGGCGCTGTTGCCGGCGCTGCGTCGCCTCTCGGCGGCTCGCCCGGCGGCCTGACACGCCTGCCTGACGCGCGCGGTTGTCCGGTGTCGGCTTTGCTTCTAATCGCGCAAGCGAGGCCGCACCGGATACCCGCCAACGATGAATGACCCGTCGCAGCATTTCGATTGCCTGATCGTCGGCGCCGGCCATGGCGGCGCCCAGGCGGCGATCCAGCTGCGCCAGCTGGGCTTCGCCGGATCGATCGCCATTGTCGGCGAGGAACCCGAGCTGCCCTATGAACGCCCGCCGCTGTCGAAGGAATTCCTCGCCGGCGACAAGGGTTTCGAGCGGCTGCTGATCCGGCTGCCGGCCTTCTGGGCCGAGCGCGAGGTGACGATGCTGGCGTCGACGCGGGTGGTCGCCGTCGATGCCGCCGCGCACCAGGTCACCGCCGAAAATGGCCGGACCATCGGTTATGGCAGCCTGATCTGGGCCGGCGGCGGCGCGCCGCGGCGGCTGACCTGCGAGGGACACGACCTCAAGGGCGTCCACGCCGTCCGCACCCGCGCCGATGTCGACCAGTTGCGCGCCGAGCTTAGCGGGACGCGGCATGTCGCCGTCATAGGTGGCGGCTATATCGGCCTCGAGGCCGCCGCGGTGTTGACCAAATTCGGCAAGGCGGTGACGATTTTCGAGGCGCAGGAGCGCGTGCTGGCGCGGGTCGCCGGCGAACCGCTGTCGCACTTCTTTGAAGCCGAGCATCGCGCCCATGGTGTCGAGGTGCTGACCGGCGTCACCGTCATGGCGCTGCGCGGCGATACCGCCGGGCGGGTGGCCGGGGTGGTTCTCGCCGACGGGCGGACACTCGCCGCCGACATGGCGATCGTCGGCATCGGCATCGTGCCGGCGGTCGCGGCACTCGTCGCCGCCGGCGCCGCTGCCCCCGACGGGCCGCCCGGCGGCGTGCTGGTCGACGACCATTGCCGCACCAGCCTGCCCGATATCTTCGCCATCGGCGACTGCGCCGCGCACGTCAGTGCTTTTGCCGCCGGCGCCACGATCAGGCTGGAGTCGGTGCAGAATGCCAACGACATGGCAGGCGTCGTCGCGCGCGCTCTGACCGGCAGCCCCCGCCCCTATCATGCCGTGCCATGGTTCTGGTCGAACCAATATGACCTGCGCCTGCAGACCGTCGGGCTGTCGACCGGCCATGACGCGACGGTGCTGCGCGGCGACCCTGCAGCGCGCGCTTTCAGCCTTGTTTATCTCAAGCAAGGCCGTGTGGTTGCCCTCGATTGCGTCAATGCCGTCAAGGACTATGTCCAGGGCAAGGCGCTCGTCGAACACGGCGTCGCCGTGCCACCCGACGCGCTGGCCGACGCGGCGACCCCCCTCAAGACCTTACACCCCGGAGCCTGATCGATGGATTCCCGCCTGATCCTTACCGTCGTCGGCAGCGACCGCCCCGGGCTGACCGATGCCCTCGCCCGCGCCGTCCTCGCCGCCGACGGCAATTGGCTCGAAAGCCATCTCGCCCGCCTCGGCGGCAAATATGTCGGCTCGGTGCTCGTCGAAGTCCCCGCCGGCGGCGAGGCGCGGCTTCGCGCCGCCGTCGCCGCGGTCGATGCCGCCGGGCTGACCGTGACACTGATCGCCGCCGGCGACGACGCGCCGGCGCCGGTGTCGATCCATGTCACGCTGACCGCGCAGGATCGCCCCGGCATCGTCCGCGAATTCACCGCGGCGCTGGCGCCCCTCGCCGTCAACATCGACGCGCTGCGCACCAGCGTCGAGCCCGGCGCCTGGTCGGGCGCGCCGCTGTTCCGCGCCGAGGCGCTGCTGCGCCTGCCGGAAAGCGTCGGCGAGGCCGAAGTCGCCGCGGCGCTCGAGGCGATCTCGGCCGAAATCATGGTGGACTTCGACCCCTCCTGATTGGAGAGTTGCACGCGCGCGGCGGCGAGTCCCTATCGTGGCACCGCCGTGGGAGAGAGTGCCGATGCCTGCCGAAGCCGCCGAACAATGGGATTATGTCATCGTCGGCGCCGGCTCGGCGGGGTGCGTTCTCGCCAATCGCCTGTCGGCCGATCCTTCGGCGCGGGTGCTGCTGATCGAGGCCGGCGGCAAGGACAACAGCCTCGCCATCCAGATGCCGGCCGGGCTCGTCCAGATCATTCCGCCCGAAACCAACAGCCCCTTTGACTGGGGCTTCTGGACCGTTCCCCAGGCCGAAATGGGCAATCGCGCCATGTACTGGCCGCGCGGCCGGGCCTTGGGCGGGTCGTCGTCGATCAACGGCATGGTCTATATCCGCGGCCATTCGAGTGATTACGACCGCTGGGCGCAGCTGGGCCTGACCGGCTGGGGCTGGGCCGATGTCCTGCCCTATTTCAAAAAGGCCGAGAACAGCGAGCGTGGCGCCGACGAGTTTCACGGCGCTGGTGGCCCGCTGCACACCTCGGTCAAAGGCGCGCTGCCGCACATCCTCAACGAGGTTTTCATCAAGGCGTGTGAGCAGGCGGGCTTTCCGCGCACCAAGGATTTCAACGGCGCGCAGTTCGAAGGCGCCGGGCTCTACGACGCGACGATCAAGGACGGCAGCCGTTTTTCCGCCGCCAAGGCCTATCTGACGCCGGAAGTGAAGGCGCGGCGCAACCTCGAGATCCGCACCGACGTCCAGGTGCAGAAGGTCGTCTTCGAGGGCAAGCGCGCGTCGGGTGTCGCCTATCGCCAGAAGGGCCGCGATGCCGTCGCCGGCGCGCGCGAGGTCATCCTGTGCGGCGGCGCCATCGGCTCGCCGCAGCTGCTGATGCTGTCGGGGATCGGCCCGGCGGAACATCTGAAGGCGATGGGTATCGCCGTCGTCCACGACAGCGGCGATGTCGGTGGCAATTTGCAGGACCATCTCGACATGATCGTCCAGTTCCGCTGCACCCAGCCGATCACGCTCAATGGCAATTCGAAGTTCACCACCAAGATGGTGGCGCTCGGCAAATGGGTGTTCGGCAAGACCGGCAATGCCGCGCACATGCCGACCCCGGCGGGCGCCTTCCTGCCGTCGCGCGAGGGGCTGGTGGCGCCCGACCTGCAGATTCATTTCATGCCGGTGAAGGGCAATCCCCATGGCCGCGGCGAGATGAGCCCCGAACATGGCTATCAGATGCACGTTTGCCAGTTGCGCCCCGAAAGCCGCGGCACCATCCGCCTTGCCTCGCCGGATCCGCTGGCGCCGCCGGCGATCGACCCGCGCTATCTGTCGGCACCCGAAGACGTCGAGACGCTGTATCGCGGCGTCGAGATCGCGCGCGGTATCGGCGGGCAGCCGGCGTTCGCGGCGTATAATGGCGGCGAGGTTTGGCCGGGGCCGGCCATCACCGGCCGCGACGCGGTGGTGGCGGCGATGCGGGAATGGGGCGAGACGATCTACCACCCCGTCGGCACCTGCCGGATGGGCGTCGACGATAAGGCCGTCGTCGATGGCGATCTGCGCGTCAACGGCGTCGAAGGGCTGCGCGTCGTCGATGCCTCGGTGATGCCCTATCTGATTTCGGGAAACACCAATGCGCCGACGATCATGATCGCTGAAAAGGCCGCCGACCTGATCGCCGGGCGCCGCGCGCTGGCGCGCAAGCTGGGAATCGCCGCATGACCGTTACCGACTTCGCCATCCCCGTCGAGCCGATGGAGGCGGCGTGGATCCGCTCGCGCGTCGCCGCCTTCCGCTTCTTCGAGGAGCCGGCGGGCGCCGGCTGGGCGCATGGCGCCAACCGCGATTATATGGAGCGGCTGCGGACATACTGGCTCGAAAGCTACGACTGGCCGGCGGCGGTGGCGCATCTCAACCGCCTGAAACACGTCCGCGTCGATGTGGGAGACGGCTTCCACCTCCACGCCGTCCATCTGCGCTCGTCGCGCCCCGACGCGCGGCCGCTGCTCATCGCCCATGGCTGGCCGGGGTCGATCCTTGAATTCGATACAATCTTCGAGCGCCTTGTCGAGCCCGAGGACCCGGCGGCACCGGCCTTCCATGTCGTCGCGCCGTCGCTGCCGGGCTATGCCTGGTCCGATCGGCCGGTGGCGCCGCTCGGCCCGCGCGCGGTGGCGAAGCTCTATGACGCGCTGATGCCGGCACTCGGCTATGATCGCTATCTCTACCAGGGCGGCGATTGGGGCTGTGTCATCGGCGGCTGGATCGGCCTCGATTCGACTGCCTGCGAAGCCGTCCACCTCAGCGGCTTCGGCCTGCGCCCCGCCGACATGCGGCCGACGACGCCTGAGGAAATCGCCTGGCTGACCAAGGCGATGGCGGTCCGCGATACCGAGACCGCCTATCTCCAGCTGCAGGGCACCAAGCCGCAGAGCCTCGGCTTCGCGATGATGGATTCGCCGATGGGGGTCGCCGCCTGGTTCTCCGAAAAATTCGTCGGCTGGTCCGACGAAAACCCGACCGGCGTCACCGATCCGCCCTTCGGCTTCGACACGATGCTGACCAACATCATGATTTACCTGACGACGCGCAGCTTTCTGACGGCGACGTGGATCTATCGCGGCATGTTCCTCGAAGGCGGCTTCGAGATCCCCGCCGGGCGCCGCATCGAAAAGCCGACCGGCGTCGCCGCCTTCCCCAAGGACCTGCTAGCGTTTCCACCGCGCGCCATGGTCGAACGCGGCTACAACGTCACCCATTGGACGACGATGCCGCGCGGCGGCCATTTCGCCAGCATGGAGGAGCCCGAGCTTTTCCTCGCCGATCTGCGGAAGTTCGCCGCGACGCTGTGAGCTTGGCCCAACCCCTGGCGCTGCCCGAATGGCGGGTCGAACCCGGCCTGCTGCCCTATCCGGACGCGCTCGCGGCGATGAGCGCACGCGCCGAGGCGATCCGCGCCGGCACCGCGGCCGAGTTGATCTGGCTGGTCGAGCACCCACCGCTCTACACCGCCGGTACCAGCGCCGACCCCGCCGAACTGCTCGACCCGGCGCGCTTTCCGGTCTTCGACGCCGGCCGCGGCGGGCGCTACACCTATCACGGACCGGGCCAGCGCACCGTCTATGTCATGCTCGATCTTGCCGCGCGCGGCCGCGACGTCCGCGCCTTTGTGGCGGCGCTCGAAGCCTGGGTGATCGAAATGCTCGCCGAATTCGCGCTTCCAGCGCGGGGCATCGAGGGCAAGATCGGCGTCTGGACCGACACGCCTGCGGGGCCCGCCAAGATTGCCGCGGTCGGCGTGCGGCTGCGGCGCTGGGTGAGTTTTCATGGGCTTGCCATCAACGTCGCCCCCGATCTCGAACACTTCGCCGGCATCATCCCCTGCGGCCTCGCCGAGCCGGTGACCAGCCTGGCGGCGCTCGGCATCACGGTGCCGATAGCGGCGGTCGATGCAGCGCTGGCGGCGGCGCTACCGGCGACGCTGGCGCGCCTGCCGGCAAAAGCGTCGGGCATTTAACCGGTCTGTCATATCACCCTTGAGGGGGGAGGGATTTGTGCTAATGTCGACTTCGGTTGGGGGATAAAGATTTGACCCAACTTGTCCTGGGTCCAGGAACCACCGCGAACCATATCGGGAGCAAACACCATGGCTGACATCGCCTCGAAGCTGAAGACCGCCGCCCTCATCGCCGGCGCCGCCCTGTTCGTCGTCGCTTGCGGCGAAAAGGCCGTTGAGAACACCACGACCACGACGACCGAGAACACCACCGTCACCACCGACGCCATGGCGACCAACACCACCGACGCCGGCACGACCGACGCGATGGCGACGGGCAATGACGCGATGGCCGCTGGCAACGACGCCATGGCCGCCGGCAACGACGCGATGGCCGCTGGCAACGATGCCATGGCCGCCGGCGCCGACGCCATGGCCACCGAAAAGAAGTAAGCTCGACTTATCGCTTGCTTGCGCTAGGAAAGGGTCGCCGCGAGGCGGCCCTTTTTTGCATCATCGAGCCTTCGGGGAAGGATTGCACATGAGTCTCGAACAGATCACCGAACAGATGGCCGGCCGCATCGGCGCCGGCGGTAATTTCAAGAAGTCGGTCAAGTTCGACTTCGGCGGCGACGGTATCGTTCGCATCGACGACAAGGTTTCGCCGGCGATCGTCGACAACGCCAACGAGCCGACCGATTGCACCGTCAAGGTGTCGATGGCCGATTTCATGGACATCGCCTCGGGCAAGCAGAACGCCCAGATGGCCTTCATGATGGGCAAGCTGAAGGTCGAGGGCGACATGTCGGTCGCCATGCAGCTCGGCAGCATCCTCGGCTGATCGCCCCGTTTGTCGCGGCCACCGCGGCGAACGATCGCGAAGCACTGGCGAACCGGCCATGGCCCCGCTATGGCCGGCTTTGTCGTTTTTGAAGGGTCGGGCCTTGCCGCGTTCGCGTTTGTTTTCCCAAGGGTTGATGGCTGCCACGCTCACCCTCGCCGGGCTGGCGCCGGTCGTCAGCGTCCTACTGCCTGCCACGGCAGCGGCAGCGCCGGTCAAGAAGAAGAAGCCCGCCGTTCGCCGCCCCGTCAAGAAAGCCCCGCGACCCGCGCCGGCGCTCGTCGCTGCGCCGACGATTCCGGGCGGCTTCATGGTCCCGAAGTCGGTGGTATTGCGCGCGACCACGCCCGCCGAAGCAGAGGCCAACGCCGTCTGGAACGTCCGTGCCGGGCTGAATGTCGCGGCGCTGCAATGCCAGTTCTCGCCGTTTCTGCGAACCGTCAGCTATTACAACGACTTGCTGAAGCATCACAGCGACGAGCTGGCACGTGCGCAAGCCACGATGATCGCGCACTTCCGTCGCTATGACAAGGCGCGCGCCCTGGCCAGCTTCGACCAATATACCACCCGCACCTACAACAGCTATTCGACCCTCGACGCGCAATATCGCTTCTGCGACGTCGCCGGCTGGGTCGGTCGCCGCGTCCTGGCCCTGCCCAAGGGTCGGCTTGGCGCCGAGGCGATCGTTCGCGCCGCCGAACTGCGATCGTCGCTCGCCTATCAACCCCTGTCACCGGCGCTGGCCATCGAGCCCGTGCCGTTGCTGGCCATCGGCCCCGTCGAATCCGATGACACCGTAGCCGTCGCCCGGTAGCGCCCCGCCTATTCGCGCGCTGAAGAAGGGCGCCGCGCTTCCCGCGCGGCGCCTTTTTCGTGGGGGACCGGCGCGCCGACGCCCAGCGATCGGCTCCGGACAAACGAAAGGGGCCGCGTCCCGAAGGACGCGGCCCCAATCTTTGGCAGGGATCGACCTTACTGCGGCGTGCAGTTGGTCGCCGGCGCTGCCGGCGCGCCGCTGAAGGTGATTTCCACGCGCCGGTTCTGCGGCTCACGGACACCATCAGCGGTTTCGACCAGCGGACGGCTTTCGCCAAAGGCCTCGGTCACCATGGCGGTGTCGGGGACACCCTTGGTGGCGAGATAGGCCTTCACGGCATCGGCACGACGCTGCGAAAGGGCAACGTTATACTCGTCCTTGCCCGACTTGTCGGCGTGGCCGGCAAGCTGAACCGAGGTCTGGCCGGTGGCGGCAAACTGCTCGGCGGCACGATCGAGGATCGCCGACGCTTCCGCGGTGATTGCCGAACGATCCCAATCGAAGAAGACCAGGAACGGACCCGGCGTCACGGCCGGCGGCGGGCACGGCGGCAGAGCCGGCGGCGGCGGCGGCGGGGGCGGCGGCGGCGGGGGC
>LJHX01000072.1 GCA_001295935.1 alpha proteobacterium AAP81b | reverse complement strand
CCCCCGCGCCAGCGGCTCGACGACGCCCTCGACGACGATGGCGAAGGCGCCGGCCGCCGCGATCGCCTGGGCATCGGCGAGGATTTTCGCGGCTTCGGCCTCGGAGCGCCCGCGCGCGCCATAGCCGCCCAGCGTGTTGACCGCCTGCGGGGTGAGGCCGACATGGCCGATGACGGGAATGCCGCGCGCGACGAGGAACGCCACCGTCGCCGCCATCGCTTCGCCGCCTTCGAGCTTGACGCCCGCGGCGCCGGTTTCCTTCATCACCCGCGCGGCGCTGGCGAAGGCGGCCTCGGGCGACGCCTCATAGCTGCCGAAGGGCATGTCGACGATGACAACGCTGCGATAGGAGCCGCGCACCACGGCGGCGCCATGGGCGATCATCATGTCGAGCGTCACCCGCACCGTCGTGTCGAGACCATAGATGACCTGGCCGAGCGAATCGCCGACGAGCAGCAGGTCGCAGTGCGGATCGAGCAGCTGCGCCATCCGCGCCGTGTAGGCGGTGAGCATGACGATCGGCTCGCCGCCCTTGCGTTTCTGGATAGCGGGCACGGTCAGCCGCCGCACCGGCTCAGGCAGCGGGTGCGCCCGGCTGGTAGCGGTATCGAGAGTGAAAGTCGTCGACATGCACCGGCTGTAGCGCCAGGCGGCGCCCAAGGCCACGCCTGTCGAACCGCGGCGATCGCGACGTGGCAGCGATCGTCAGCGGCGACCCACGTCACCGAATTCGTCAGCCGGCGGGTTGTCGTTGCCGGCCGCCGCCTCGCCGATGAGCGCCGCTACGGCGGCGCCAAGATGAAGATCGCTGACCGGACCAAAATACTGCCGCCGTAGCCGCCCCATGGCATCGATCAGCAGCAACGTCGGCGTGCCCTTCATGTCATAAGCCCGCATGGTAAGCGGTGGACCGGCACCGCCGCCGGGCATATCGAGCCCGACCGGTACGTCGATGCCATATTCGTGCAAAAACACGGCGAGCGCAGCTGGCGTGCCCTGCACGTCATGATGCTCGAAAACGCTGTGCAGGCCGATTGCGTAAAGTTCAGGAAAGGCCGCGGTGACGCGCAGGAACTGCGGCCAACCATGGCTGACACATCCGGGGCAAAGCATCTGAAAGGCCAGAGCCAGCACGGGGCGACCTTGCAGCCGGGCAAGTGTCAGGGGTTCGGGCGTATTGAACCAATGGCTGATCTGCCACTCGGGGGCGCGGCGATAGGGCATTTTGGGGGGGTCCTTGGCGTCCGCGGTGGTCCAGCGGACGGCTGTGCAAGTGCCCATGACACATTCAGCCCCCAAGACAATTGCCGGCGGCGATGACCTTTTTCGATCAGCGTGATCGCCCCAGCGGAAGGGGCGGCGCCTTACGCGCTGCCCCTGCCACCGCCTCAGCGTGCCGGATAGGGGTTGCCGACCGACCGCTGATACCCCCAGCCGGCGCTCATGCCGGTGAAGGAGATATACACCAGACCTTCGACATCGTGGCTGGCGGCAAGCGCCGACGGCACGTTGAAGCTGCCGAAGGGATAGCCATGGTCGCCGCTGCCCGAGATCAGCGCCCAGGTCGCGCCTTCGTCATCCGACCGCCAGACGCCCCAAGGCTTGGCGGCATCGGGACGGCCATAGCTGTACAGCGCATAGGGCCGGCCCGGCGCGCCCTTGCCGATGGCGATGGCATAGCTCTTGTCGACCGCCTGGCGCTGCCAATGCGCGCCGCCATCGGTCGAATGATAGAGATACCCCCCGGCGCTCGGGTCGCCATGCCCCGAGGTCAGCCACAGGTCGCCGGCGCGCCCCGGCACCGCCAGCATCTTGGCGTTGATGAAGAAGTTGCGATAGCGGAAGCTGGCGTCGGTCCCCACCGGAATGCGGAAGGTGGCGCCGCCATCGGTCGAGACCATGAAGTTGCTGACCGTCAGGCCATAAAAGGTCTTCGGCGTCACCGGATCGGCGACCAGCGCGAACTGCTTCGAGGCGCTGTTGAAGATCAGCTGGAACTGGTCGGTCGAGAAATCGACACGCTCGCCGGCCTCATTATAGACAGTACTTTCAGCCCAGGTGGCGCCGCCATCGAGCGAGTAATGCGGCGGCACCTTGGCCGAGCCGTAATAGCCATATTGGGCACCGAAGGGGAACCAGGCGATATTGTCCTGCCCCGTCCAGCGCGCTTCGCCCTGGCCGGGCAGCACGCTACCGCGCGCCGAAATGGCGATCTGGCCGCCGACCAGCCGCGCGGGGGTGTTGGTGATACTGCCGCCGCCATAGCTGTTGTCGCCCGAGGTGATGCGGATCGACGGGAACAGCGTCCAGTTGCGACCATAGTTGACCGAATAGCCGGCGAAATTGTTGCGGAAACCGCCGCCGCGATAGTCGCCGGCGAAGAGGTTGGCGGGGTTGGTGACCATCACCGCCGGCGTGTCGGGGATATAGGCCGCCATGCCGTTGACCGCGAGATCGTTGTTGCCCTGCGCCGAGGTATCGATGTCGAAACGCCGCGCCGTGAACAGCCGTGGATTGCTGATGAAGAAGGTCGGTTCGTCCTCGGCGGTCAACACCACCGAATTGCCGCCACCGGGCGGGATGACGATGTTCTGGCCGACGAGCTGCTCGATGCCGCGCGACTGCGCCTTCCAGTCGAGGCCATGCGCCGGGCCGGTCTGCACGGCGTCGTCGAGATCGGCGTAGATCGTCCCGTCATTGCCCTGCGGCGCCCACAGCCGGCCGGTGCCGCCGGCGGTGGTGACGCTCGGATCGAAGAAGATCGCGCCGTGCGACGTCGGGTGATTGACGCGGTCGTTGATCCACCCGATGCCATCGACCGAGCGGATGCTGGCGTAATTGCCAAGCTCGGTCCAGCTTTGCCCGCCATCGACGCTGCGCGCGATCTGCAGGTTATAGTCGGTGACGAACAATCGCTCGGCGTTGGCGGGATCGATGGCGATGCGCCCGACGCCGCGCGGGCTGCGCCGCACCGTCCAGCCATTGCCGCGCCAGCGCAAAATATTGCCGTTGGCGGCGATCCAGAACGAACCGTCGGGGCCGATGGCGCTGCCGCCGATGGCGCCATTGCGGATATCGCCCTGCCCCGCCGCGATATTGGTGAAACTGGCGCCACCATCGTTGCTGCGATAAATGCCGGTGCCGTCACGCGCGTCGACGACGATGTAGAGTGTCCGGCTGACCGCCTGCAGGCGGCCACCGATGCTGCGATTGACCGTCTCGCTGCCGTCGAACAGCACATTGACGACCTCCTGGCACGCCGTCGGCAGCCCCGGCGCCGTTGCTGGCGCGAACGACCGCGCGGCATTGGTGCTGAGGAAGACGCCGTTACGTTGACTGCCCAGGTAGAGAATATTGCTGTTGCGCGGATCGACAGCGAGCCGCTCGCCGAGCGCGTTCAACGTATCGAGTTCGACACCGATGCAGCGATTGTTCTTGTAGGAAGGCAGGGTGAGACCGGTCGCCGCCCCAAAGGTCCGGCCGCCATTGCTGCTGAAATAGACGTTGCCCTGGCGCGCGACATTGCCGGTGACGTCCCCCGGCGGCGAGACCGTCATCGCCAGATACAGTCGCGACGTTTGCCGCGGATCGATGGCGATCGAATCGACCCCGCCTTCGACCGGCGCCGCGCGCAGCGACTGCAAGTCATTGGGGTCGTTCGACGTGCCGACGCGCACCGTCGCCGGGAAGTTGGCGGCGTTGATGATGTTGACCCAGCGGCCGGCCACCGGATCCCAGCGGTAGGCGCCATGGGTATCGGTGCGGGCATAGCGGATATTACCGCTCTGCAACGGATGGACGACCATACCGCGGATGAAGCCGCCGGCACCGATCGCCACCGGCTGCCACACCCATTCGGCGCGCCGGTCGAAACTGCCAAGGCTCGCGGTCTGTGCCGTCGCCGGCGCGGCGATCAGCCAGGGCGACACCATCGCCAGAACGAATTTGGTTCTGTCTTTCAACGCTTTGCTCCGTGCTTGTTGCGGAACCCAAACTAATCGGGAAGCGCTAACGACGCATTGAGCCCGGCGATTGTGCAGCAATATCGCAGAAAAATCGGCGAGATTGGAAAGGCAGTCGGCGCCGCGATCACCCGAGTGGCGGCCCCGGCGGCTGCGGGAAGCGGCTGCGCGGGCCCTTGCCCCAGGGCGCGCTCGCCGATTTGGGGGCGTTCTTCGCCGGGTCCTCGAGATAGCGCGCGATGTCGCGCGCCGCCTGCGCCGCCCATGCCGCCGTCACCGCATCGCCGCCCTTGCGTGCGCCAAGATCGGCGCCGAGCCGCGCCACGCGGTCGAGCACCAGCGCGCGCGCCTCGGGCGAGGTCGTCGTCGCGCCGCAGATCATCAGCCCGTCGAGCACGACCCCCTGCACCACCCGGCGCAACGCCGCGTCGCGGGCACTGCCCGCCGCCGGCGCATTCCAGCTCGCCGCCAGCAGCCGGTCGAGCAGCTGCGCCAGGGTCACCCCGCCGGGATCGCGCGCCGCCAGCGCCACCAGCCGCGCCGCGCGGGCGCCGTCGAGCAGCGGCTCGACGACCAGCGCCGCGGCGATGCGCGCCGCCTTCAGCTGGTCGAAAACCGGGTCGCTCGATAGATCCTCCTTGGTGTCGCCGGGGTCCTCGGCGAGTTTCGCCAGCAGTGGCTCGGGCAGCGCCAGTTCGGCCGGCTCGAGCGCGCCGATCAGCAGGTCGAGCACACCCGCCTGCAGTTTCGCCGGGATGAACCCGGTCGCCGGCTGCGGCTCGCCCTTCAAGGCGAGGCTCTGAAACTGGCCGCCGATATACTTCGCCGCCGCCTCGACGGCGTAGCGGTGGTGGAGATAGACCATCCAAAGCCGCATATCGCGCAAACTGCCATAGGGCTCGCCGGGCGTCAGCGCCGCGTCGCCATAGCCCGCCAGCATGATCCGCCGCGCCGCCAGCGCTTCGCCCAGCCCCTCGGTCGGCGTCGCGCGGTCGTCATACCAGGTCCAGCGCGGGTCGTTGTCCGAGGTGAAGATGATGCCCTTGGCGCGCATCTCGGCGACGATCGCTTCGAGCCCGGCCTTCTCCGCGACGAGCGGCGTATAGGCGTAGCGCACCATGAAGGCGTCATAGGCGCCGGTATCGCGCATGAAGGCCTCCGACAGGTCGAGCTTGCCGTTCGTCACCTTCACCCGCGGCGTCGGATAATCCATCACCGAGGCGCGGTCGTTGAGCGACGACGCGAAATTGTGCTGGAAGCCGATCGAATGGCCGAGTTCGTGCGCCGTCAGCAGCGCCTGGCGCTGCAGGACGAGGTCGCGCTGGCCCTTCGGCATCCCGGCGAAGCTGGCGTCGTCGACAACCGCCGGGTCGCCCGCCATCAGCCCCGCACCGTCGCCCGGCAGGCCGCCCGCATAGGCGTCCCAATAGCTGGCGATGGTGCGGATGCGCGCCGAATCCATTCGCACCTTGGCGCCGAAGATCTCGCCGGTGCGCGGATCGCGGAAGGTGCCGCCCGAGGAGAAACCGCGCTCGTCACGGTTGATCCACAGCACATAGGCGTAGCGGATATCCATCGGGTCCATGTCGGCCGGCGCGTCGAGGCAGGCGACGGCGTCCTTGAAGCCGGCGGGAATGAAGGCGGTGTTCCAGAAGCGGCAGCCGGCCTGCATGGCGCGTCGGATCGGCAACGGGATGGCGGGATCGAACCAGAAGGTGATCGGCTTGACGGGAGCGCTGAGCGCGGCGCCGGGGTCGCGCTTCTCCAGCCGCCAGCGCGTCACCCATTCGGTGTCGGGGCGCTCGGAGAAGGGTTTCGAGAAATCCTTGAAGCGGATCGTCGAAATGCCGATGCGGGGGTCGGCGACGCGCGGGACATAGCCCGTCGGCGGCCGCAGGAAGCTGTGGTGGACGCGCAGCGTGAAGGCGCGCGCGTCGGGGGTGACATTGGCAACCAGCGCCCCGCCGGCGTCGGTTGCGAAGGTGGCGATCGTCTCGACCTCGCTGTTGTCGGGAAAGGCTTTCGTCCGTGGGCCGTAGAGCGCCGAGCGCCCGGCATCGAATTTGAAATTGCCCTGGCCGGCCTTTTTGAGGGTCGTCTCGACATCGGCGGCATCGCGCATCAGCAGCGGCGTTGCGTCGACGATGACCTTGCCGCCCGCCTCGCTTTCGATCGGCAGCGCCGCCAGCACCGATGTCGGGAAGCTGTCGCGCACCCCTTCCGCATGCGCGGCATCACCGGCGAGGCTGCGATAGTCGAGGTTCTGGGCGACGACGAGCACCTTGCCGCCGGCGCGTTCGAAGCGGATGACCTGGGCCTCGAGGACGCCGCGATCGAAGGGCAGTTCGACCGACCCACCGCCGCTTGCCGCCGAGACATAATAGAGGACGTCGCTGCCGAAGGCCGGGATTTCAAGGCTGAGCTTGCCGTTGGCGACGAGCAGCGGAACGTAACCATCGAGCCGGGTGGCAGCGGGCCGCGCCGCGGGCGCCTGCGCCAGTGCCGGCACCGCCAGCATCACGCCCGCCAGAAATGCCGCCTTCAATCCGATCGCCATCGTCAATTCCCCCTGCCCGAGTTGAACATAGCAACAAAGTCGGCGCGGAAACCTCGGAATCTTGTGGCGTGTCGGGTGAGTGTTCGCGGGATTCGAGCGCCACGAGTACGCGCAAATGCGGAATCCGATAGGGCCGCCGCCAGCTCAAATCGTCACCCCCGCGAACGCGGGGGCCCATCTCCCGACGCCCCGGCGATGGGCCCCCGCGTTCG
>LJHX01000071.1 GCA_001295935.1 alpha proteobacterium AAP81b | reverse complement strand
CCCTCCCCCCTGTGGGGAGGGCGACTCGGCGCCAGCCGAGCGGGGTGGGGGTTCCCCAGCGTCGACGCCGGAAACCCCCACCCCGCTCGCGCAAGAGCGCGAGTCGATCTCCCCACAAGGGGGAGGGAGTAGAACACCCAGCCACGCCGCCCATTTGCCGACCGCCTCGACCACGCGCGCCGCGCTGCCGGCGTCGGAAATCCCGGCGTGCACCACATTATCGCGCCCCAGCGCCCGACTGAGTTCGAGGCGAGTCGCCGGCAAGGTCAGGCTGATCGTTTCGGGCGAGGCGCCGCGACGCCGTGCCTCAAGCTTGGAGATCCCGTCGGCCCCCGCGTCGCCGGCGTGGAGCAGCAGCTTCAGCCGCCCCGCCAGCACCGCTTCGCCGACTCTTTCGAACCCCCAGATGAGATTGCCGGCGCGATTTTCCAAGCCCAGCCGGTCGAAGGCGCGGCGCTGCAAGCCGGCGCCGATGCGTTCGGGCAGGTCGGCGGGCACCGTCAGGCTGTTCGAGCGGAACGCCCGCGCCAGCGCGCCGCGCAGCCGCCCCTTGGAGAAGGCCGCGTCGAAGCGCGCGCGATCGGCGCTGATCCAGGCACCGCGCCCCGGCAGCTTGCCCGACAGGTCGGGCGCCACCTGGCCATCGGGGCCGAGGGCGAGCTTGATCATCAGCGCCCGCGGGGCGGACACCTGGGAAAGGACACAGCGACGTGTCGGGCCTAGCGGCTCATGGGTGTCCATCCGCGGGTGCGTCCTCCCCGCCGATGGTTGCGTCGTCCGACTCGGGCACTGCCTCGTCCTCGAACCAGTGCGCGCGCGCCGCCATGATGATGCGGTTGCCGTCGTCCTCGCTCAGCCCGAAGTCCTTGAGGACGCCGGCGCCCTTGCCGACGAGTTCGTCGGTGGCGAGGTCGCCGAGGTCGTCGAGGGTGCGAATGTTCTTCTTGCCGAGCACCACGAGCATCGCTTCGGTGAGGCCGTCGATCGCGGCGAGATCGTCCGACACGCCGAGCTTCTGGCGCTCCTCGCGGGCGGCCGCCTCGCGGCGCTCGAGCGCCTCGATGGCGCGGTTCTGCAGTTCGGCGGCAAGATCGTCGTCGAGGCCCTCGATCGAGGCGATTTCGCCGACCTCGACGTAAGCCACTTCCTCGAGCTCCGAGAAACCCTCGGCGACGAGCAGCTGTGCCAGCGTCTCGTCGACGTCGAGTTCGGTCTCGAACATGGTCGACTTTTCGACGAACTCCTTCTGGCGCCGCTCCGATTCGTCGGCCTCGGTCATGATGTCGATTTGGCGACCGGTCAGCTGTGACGCCAGGCGGACATTCTGGCCGCGGCGGCCGATGGCGAGGCTGAGCTGGTCGTCGGGAACGACGACGTCGATGCGATTGTCTTCCTCGTCCATCACCACCTTGGCGACTTCGGCGGGCTGCAGCGCGTTGACGACGAAGGTCGCGACATCGGGCGACCAGGGGATGATGTCGATCTTCTCGCCCTGGAGTTCCTGGACCACCGCCTGGACGCGGCTGCCCTTCATGCCGACACAGGCGCCGACCGGGTCGATCGACGAATCGCGGCTGATGACGCCGATCTTGGCGCGGCTGCCGGGATCGCGGGCGACCGCCTTGATCTCGATGATGCCATCGTAGATTTCGGGGACTTCCTGGGCGAACAGCTTCTTCATGAAGTCGCCGTGGGCGCGGCTGAGGAAAATCTGCGGCCCGCGGGGCTCGCGGCGGACGCTGGCGATCAGGCTGCGGACACGGTCGCCGGGCTTGAGGACCTCGCGCGGGATCTGCTGGTCGCGGCGGATGACGCCTTCGGCCTTGCCGAGATCGACAACGACATGGCCGAATTCGGCGCGCTTGACGACGCCGGTGATGATCTCCCCGGCGCGGTCCTTGAATTCCTCATATTGGCGGTCGCGCTCGGCATCGCGGACCTTCTGGACGATGACCTGCTTCGCCGCCTGGGCGGCAATGCGGCCGAATTCAACCGGCGGCAGCGGATCGACGATGAAGTCGCCGAGCTTGGCGGTCTTGTCCTTCTTCAGTGCGTCCTTGAGGCCGATCTGCTTGAAGAAATCCTCGGGCTCCTCGACGACTTCGAGGACGCGCCACAGCCGCGTTTCGCCGCCCTTGGGGTCGATCTTGGCGCGGATGTCGTTCTCGGCGCCATAGCGGGCGCGGGCGGCGCGCTGGATGGCGTCCTCCATCGCTTCGATGACGATGCCGCGATCGATCGACTTTTCGCGCGCGACGGCGTCGGCGATGGCGATCAGTTCGGCGCGGTTGGCGGTAACGGCGGTGGCCATTGGTTGCGGGTCCCTGGAAGTTCAGTCGGCGGGTTGCGAGGTGGTGGCGTTGTCGTTGGCGGGCAGGTCGTCTTCGGTCACGATTTCGTCGGCGCCGCTGGTATCGATCGGCCTTGTCGCGGCGATCAGGCGGTCGGTCAGCACCAGCTTGGCGGCGGTGATCGCGCCAAAGGCCACCGCCAGCCGGTCGCCCGATTTCAGTTCGATCGTGATCCTATCATTTTCGCGGCCCGCGATCACCCCGCTGGCACGCACCCGGCCGTCGATCGGCGCGGAAAAGCTCAATTTGGCGTCATGGCCCTGCCAGCGGTCATAATCGGCAAGCCGCGTCAGCGGCCGGTCGATGCCGGGCGACGAGACTTCCAGCGCATATTCGAACGGGATCGGATCGGCCTCCTCGAGTGGCAGGTCGAGCGCCCGGCTGATCGCGGCGCATTGGTCGAGCGTCAGCTGCCCCGTCGCCGGGTCCTCGGCCATGATCTGCAGGGTCTGGCCGTTCTCCTGCTGCCCCAGCCAGATGCGCACCAGGTCGAACCCCATCGCGGTGACGATGGGGGTAACGATGGCGGCGAGCGTCGCGTCGAGATCGGGGTTGGCGGGCAGTTTGGGTCCTGACAACAGCAGTTCGGCCGCCGGTTCGACGATCGAACCGACCTCCTGCATAAATACCGATGTGGAGATGGCGCTGCTATAACGGCAGCCGCTGCAAAAGGCAAGCCCCGGGTCCCGGGTAGGCCTATGCCGGCGGGGGCTCTTTTGGCTTTCCGCCGTTGACGCGACGAGCCTCGTTCGCAAGTTTTACGAAGTTTCTCAAGAGACGAACCGATTGAACATAAAATTGATAAGAAGGGGTGGCTATAGAATTTACAATCTTAAGTTCTGCTTCCGAAGTGTTGATCAAGTCTCTAAGATTTTCGTATATCTGCCTCTCATCACGATTTCGACGCGCGAAGTCAAAATAAGAATCCAAGTTAATGACCGCAGCGAGCAGCGCGGAAACCAGAGCAGCGGCTATGGAGAAACATGGCTGATCGGCGTTCTTTGCAGCAAAAATATTTAGTATGGAAACGATTAAGCTAATAATAGTCAATAATACCTTAAAACATGTCCTGCTCCACTGAGAGCTATTTGCATTTTTATAGTAGCTCTCAGCAATATCAATAAACTCACCGATCTTTCTTTCGATTTCTTCTGAGATTCCGTCACAGGCTTGTTTTTTTTCATCTAGAGTAAGGCCATCCCAGTCTTCAGGCGCTAGCACGAAAGACGCATCGGCCGTCATACCAACCCAACAATCTCCGGCTGACACCTGCAGGCTCCGTCGGAGGCGCGCGATCTACATTTGTGCTCGGCGACCCCGCACTTGCCTCGGCAGCGATTAGACGCTTTGAGTAGCCACTGCGCCCGACTGCCTTCGGGTGAAGCCACGTAAATCGTCACTTTCGAACATCGCTCTGGAAAGGGACGAAGATTCTCCCAAAAAACTGCGGTCTCCTTAACAGGATCAGAACAATAACGTTTAACGAATGAAGCGGCTGCCTGTGTTTCGGCGGCGCCAAATATCAAACTTTCACCTTTGAAAAGTTCAAATATCCAAGTTCCACCGGGAGCAGTCGGGCAGTCAAACGCGAATGTCTCAGCCCTACGTTTTCCCTTCCGCCTTTGTACTACAAGAATGTGCGTGTCTTGAAATGGCAGACTCGCATTGACCTTGTACGGCATTGCAATTCCCGAAAATGCTAGACGTTTAACCCAGCAAGCATTCCGGCAACTGTCCGATCGCCCACCAGTCGGGCGAACATGTGCGCATTCCAGCCGTCGTCGTCAACTGCATTTGGATCGGCTCCGGCACTAAGAAGCTTGCCGACCAGCGCCGGCGTCCCGAAGAGCACCCCGGCGACCAAGGCATCTCGCATATCGTCTGCCGACATGGCACGCCCGCTGCTCGCCAGCAGGTCGTCGACTGCGGACGCATCGTGAGCCTCAATCGCTGCAATCAACTTTTCAGACATGAAGTCACCTCTTCCGATTCGATCACGACACAGGATGCCAGTTTTTTGACGTAACCGCTTGCGTCCAGCGACGAGCGCTCCGCCAAGGCTTGTAAACGCTTAAGCTCATCGCCGGTGAGGGTGATCGTAAGCTCGTCCAGCGCAGGTGGCTCCAGTTCGAGGGGGCCACCCGAAAGATGCAGCCTTACCAGTGAACGAAGGTATTCGGCCGGGCCAAGGCCATGCTGCGCCGCCGCTTTGACAAGAGCGTCAAGCAACCCTTCAGGAAATGCTTTGATCGTTTTACGCGTCAAGCTCACCTCCGCAGATGTCGACATAGCAGAGTCGGACCGACTCCGCTAGAGGGAGTCGATCCGCATCCTTGGAGGCGACGAAATTTCCGGATTTCGCCCTTCAATCCTACCCGGCGGAAGTTCCGTGGAGCATTGATCGCGGAACGACGTTGTCGCAGTGATTGTGCAGTTGGTTCTGGAGACCGATATGGTTTTGGTGCGCCTTGTCCCAAAGTATCTGCTCATGGCCGTCGCAGCGCTGGCGTCGCCCGCGATCGGTCAGGCCGCTGGCCAGCCCGCTGCACCCGCCACAGAGAAGGCCGTCGAACCCGCCGATCCCGCCAAACCAAAGGGCGACGACCGCGTTGGTGAAACCGCCAAGGAAATTGCCGTTCAGCCCTTGAAGGACCTCAACATCAAGCAGGACAAGATCCCGCCCGAGTTGCTCGCCATCCTCGACGCGCCCTATGACATCTCGGGTCTGAAGACCTGTCCGGCGCTGCGCGGCGAAGTCGCGCGGCTGACGAGCGTCCTCGGCCCCGACGTCGATTCTGCCGAAGTCGGCCGCAAGAAGGGCAAGCAGAGCGCCAGCGAATTCGTCCTCGATGGCGCCAAGATGGCGGCGGGCAGCCTGATCCCCTTCTCGGGGCTGATCCGCAAGGTGTCGGGCGCCGAAGCCGCCGAGCGGCGCACCCAGGCCGCCATCCTCGCCGGCCATATCCGCCGCGCCTATATCAAGGGGAACCTGCGGGCGCGGAATTGCCGCTGACCGGCGCCAGGTCCGCCAGCGGATGGCGCTGGTTGACGAGGTCGATCAGCGCCCGCCCGGCGATGTGGGTGTAGATCTGCGTTGTCGCGATATCGGCATGCCCAAGCAGCGTCTGGACGGTGCGCAGATCGGCGCCGCCCTCGAGCAGATGCGTCGCAAAGGCATGGCGCAAGACATGCGGCGAAATCCGCGCTGGCGGGATGCCCGCGTCGGCGGCGAGTTCCTTCAACAGCTGCCACAGCCGCAGCCGGGTCAACGGCTTGCCGCCGCGGGACGGAAACAGCCAGCGCGCGTCCGCCGGCACATCGGCGGCCCAGGCGGTGACGGCGGCCTCGGCGCGCGCACCGACGGGCACCAGCCGCTCCTTGCCGCCCTTGCCGGCGAGCACCAGAAAACCCCGCCCCGGCCGGACGCTGTGGCGCGGCAGGGTCATCAACTCGCTGGCGCGCAGCCCCGAGCCATAGAGCAGCTCGACGAGCGCCGCGAGCCGGCGGTTGGCGGGGCCGGGCGCCTCGCGCAGCCGCGTGCCGAGCGCCGCGAACAGCCGCTCGACATCACCCGTCGCCAGCGTCTTGGGCAAGGGCCGCGCGCCCGCCGGGCTGGCGAGGTCCCGCCCGGCATTGCCGTCGCGGAGTCCCTCGGCCGCCAGAAAGGCAAGGAACTGGCGCACCGCCGAGGTCTTGCGCGCCGCCGACGCCCGCGCCAGCCCCGCCCAATGGCCGGCGAGCACCGCCAGCGCCTCGGTGTCGGCGCGCCCGAGCCCGCCGCCGAGCCAGTCGCTCGCCTGCGCCAGGTCACGGCCATAGGCGAGCAGGGTGTTCTTCGCGGCGCCGCGCTCGGCGGCAAGCATGTCGAGGAACAGCGCGATCAGGCGATGGTCGGGGGGCAGCGCCTCGGGCCCCGTCATCCGCGCGTAAGGGCCTCGGCGGCGAGCAACCGCGCCTCGTCGCTGCGGCCGACGCGGGTCAGTGCCGCGATGATGTGGTAAAGATGCAGCGGCGGCACGGCGCGCCAGTCGCCCTGCAGGCCGGTCGCAGCGAGCAGCGCCACCTCGCCCGAGCGACCGCCGGCGGCGGCGATGTCGATGGCGCGCGTCCAGCTGGTGGCGCCGCGCGGCAGCAGTTCGCGGCGCAGATCGTCCCAACCGGCGCCATTGGCTACACCCAAGCCGGCGAGCCCCGCGAGCAGCAGCCGGGCGCGGCGCGTATCGGCGCCGCTGCCCGAGCGCCAGTCGGCAAAGCCCTCGGGCGTTACGACGAGGCGATCGTCGCCGACGGCGAGCAGCCCCCAGACCTTCGTGCGGGTCGCAGCATCGGCCCTGGCGGCGACCGGCCACCAGCGGCGCGCGGCGGTCACATCGCCGGCGGCGAGGCACGCCGCGACGAGATCGGGGGCGATGCCGATACTGCCGGCGCTCGGCGGCAGGCGCCCGGCGGCCAATGCCGATTCGATGAGCGCGCCATAGCGGTCGCCGGCACCGTCGCTCTCCCAGATTTCGGCGAGCGCGGCGCGGCGATCGCCCAGGCTGCCGACGAAGGCCCGCCGCAGCCGGCCGGCGCG
>LJHX01000070.1 GCA_001295935.1 alpha proteobacterium AAP81b | reverse complement strand
CCCGCCGCAAATTCGTCGGGTGGTGACCACCCCCACCCGGGCCGCCTACGGCGTCTCTCGCCTCCCCCCTCCAGGGGGAGGGGATCATTTCGCCTCGAACCGCCGCAGTTGCTCGGCCAGTTCGGTAGCCATCGGCTCGTACGTCGCCCGCTCGGCATCAGCGCCGAAGCCGGTGAACAGGCCATTGGGGCAGTGGCGGTCGTCGTCCCAGCCGAGATGGCTGAGCACCGGATAGAGGCAGATGCCGCCGACCGGCACCCCGCGGGCGATCGCGGCGCGCACCTCGTCGCCGATGTAGCGCAGCCAATAGGGGCGGAAGACGCCCTCGGTGCCCGTCTCGGCGATGTAGATCGGCCGGGAATAGCGCCCCGCGAATTCAGCCAGCAGGTCCGAAAAGGGCCGATACAGCCCATCGCCGAGATAGACCGGCCGCCCTTCGTCGATCCATTGGTTGTTGTAGTAGAAATTGACGCCGAGGATATCGATCGCCCCAGGATGGCCGCCAAGCTCGGGCTCGATCCGGCCGAGCAGCAGGTCGAGTGCCTCGTGCTGGCCTTCGTTGTGGGCGATGGCGCGCGCCACGGCGCCGGCATCGCGCCCCGCGGGGAAGATGTGGATCAGCGGCTCGGCCGTCGCGATGCGGGCACGCGGATCGACGGCGCGGACTTCGGCCGCCGCCGCCAGCGTGGCGCGGACCAGCTGGCGCTTCAGCTCGCCGCCGCGGCCGCGCGCGAAGGGGTTGAGACCGCCTGTGTCACCGCCCGCCCAGGCCCAGAAGCTGATTTCGTTGACCGGCGTCCACAGCGGCGGCGCGTCGGTTTCGGCACGCACCAGCTCGGCGGCGGCGCGCGCGAAGGCGGCGAAACGCTCGACGAAGCGCGGGCTGAAGACGTCGATCCCATTGGGGGTGCCATAATGCAGCAGGTCCCACAGCACCGTCGTGCCGGTGTCGCGCGCCGCGTGCAGCTGCGGCAGGAAGCTCGACCAGTCATAGCGGCCGGGGCGCGCCTCGATCAGGTGCCAGCGCAACCCGTCGCGCGCCGCGCGCATGCCATGGGCATTGAGCAGGTGATAATCGGCCTCGGGGCGCGCCGCATGGCCCGTCGAGGCGAGCAGGTCGAGGCGGATGCCGTCCTGGCGCTTGTGCGCCGAACATTCGAAGCCGCCGAGAAACCAGCTGCCGAAAAGGGGATGCATTGAAAAGCCTTCAGGTGATAGCCCGAGGGGGCGCCGCTGCCGACGCCCCCTCTGCAACTACAATGCCCACAATCATGGGCCGCCGGGAGCAAGCCGGACCAAGACCCCGCTCATGCCGAGCGCAGTCGAGGCACGGTCCGAGGGCCGGCATGTGCCTCGACTTCGCTCGGCATGAGCGAACTGGTTTTGGCCGGACGCGCGCGGCGGCTAGGCCGCCACGTTCGCCGCCACCTTGCCGCCGATGCCGTTGGCCCGCCCGATCGGCCGCGCCACGACCTTGGGCAGGGCATCGTCGATCCGCCGGAAAGTCGCCAGCGCCTGGCCGGTGACCTGGTCCATATTGTAATAGCGGAAGGTCGCCAGCCGCCCGACGAACCAGACGTCGGCCGTCTTCGCCGCCAGCGCTTCGTAGCGCTTGAACAGCAGCTGCGATTCGGGCCGCAGGATCGGATAATAGGGATCGCCCGTCGCCGAGCTGTACTCGCGGGTGATCGCCGTCTTGGGGTGCACCTGCCCGGTCATGTGCTTGTATTCGCTGACGCGGGTGAAGGGCTCGGTCTGCGGATAGTTGATCGTGCCCGTGGGCAGCGCGAACTCCTGATCGAGCGTCTCATGCTCGAATCGCAGCGAACGGTACGGCAGCTTGCCGAAGCGGTAATCGAAGAACTCGTCGATCGGCCCGGTATAGATCGTCCGCTTGTGCGGGATCAGCGCGCCGATGTCGCGATAATCGGTGCCGAGCATCACCGAGATATTGGGGTGATCGAGCATCCGCTCGAACATCCGCGTATAGCCCTCCAGCGGCATGCACTGATGCGTGTCGGTAAAATAGCGGTCGTCGCGGTTGGTGCGGATCGGCACCCGCGCCGTCACCGACTTGTCGAGCTGCGACGGGTCGAGGCCCCATTGCTTGCGGGTATAGCCCTGGAAGAATTTTTCGTACAATTCGCGCCCGACCACCGAGACGACGACGTCCTCGGACGTCTGGATATTCTCGACCTTTTCGGCGCGCGCCGCGAACCAGTCGACCAGCTCCTCGCTGGTCAGGTTCAGGTCATAAAGCTTGTTGACGGTGTCGAGGTTGATCGGGATCGGCACCTGCTTGCCGTCGACCATGCCCAGCACGCGATGCTCATAGGGCCGCCACTTGGTGAACTGCGACAGATAGTCGAGGATCGCGTCGGAATTGGTGTGGAAGATGTGCGGGCCATATTTGTGCATCAGCACGCCGGCTTCGTTATAATGGTCATAGGCGTTGCCGCCGATGTGATTGCGGCGATCGACGACGAGAACGCGGTCACCGCGCTGCGTCGCCAGCCGTTCGGCCAAAACCGCGCCGGCAAAACCGGCGCCAACGATCAACCAATCAAACACGCGCGGCCTCCTTCGGTTGGGCCGGGGCGAGCGCCGCGGCGATAAGATTGTGCATGGCGTCCCAGGTCGCATCCCAGCTGTTGCCGGCGAGATGACCATCGACGAGCGCGAGACGCGTCTGCCGCTGGGCGGCGCTTTCGGCGAGCAGCTTGTCGCCCCACTCGGCGACCGCGCCGGGGTTGCCGGCGATGGCGACGAGCCCGCGCCGGCCATAAGGCTCGATGACGTCGTGGATCGCCGTCGAAATCACCGGCAGCCCGGCGGCGAGAAACTCCGGCGTCTTGGTCGGCGAGATGTAGCGCGTCGATTCGTTGATCGCGAAGGGCATCCAGCCAAGGTCCCAGTGCGCCATGTAATCGGGCAGGTCGGCATAGAGCTTGCCGCCCAGCCAATGGATGTTGGGCGCCCGCGGCAACCCGGCGGGATCGATCTTCACCACCGGCCCGATCATGACGAACTGCCAGTCGGGGCGCAGCGCCGCGGTTTCGGCGACAAGGCCGAGATCCATGCGCTCGTCGATGACGCCGAAGAAGCCGATGCGCGGGTGGGCGATGCCGGCCTGATCGATTGGATCGGCATTCAGCGCGCCGCGCGCCTGACCGAAATGCGCCGCATCGATGCTCGATGGGAAACAGTGGACATTGGGGTTGCGCCCCCTGGCGACGGCGTGGAGCGACGCCCCGCCGGTGAAAACCACGTCGGCGGTTTCCATCAGGGTCGCTTCCAGCGCCCGCAGCTCGGGCGGCGCAAAGGCAAAGGCCGAAAGCTCGTCCATCTTGTCGAAGACGATCGCATCGGCGGCGAGGCGATGCCCGAAAGCCAGCGCCATCGGCGTATAATACCAGACGACGAGATCGCGCCCCTGAGCGCGGGCGGCGATGCGCAGGGCGATGTCACCCTGGTGATGCAGCGCCGCGCCGGGATCGGTGCCCGACGGCAGCAGTGGCTGCACGACGGTGACGGCGCCGCGGTCGAGCACCCGCATGTCGGGCGCGGCACCTTCGTGAAGAGGTTCCTCGACGAACCAGATCTCGAAGTCCCGCGCGGCACGCGTCAGCAGATGCTGGGGCCGCTGAAAAACGAAATCCCAGCGCAAATGCGACAGCACGATCAATACCAGCTTGCTGTTGGCGACGGGAACGGCGAGCGGCATACCGGCGGCGGGCAAGGCGATATTGTCGTCCGGCTCGCGCACGGTCGGTCTCCCACTGGCTGTCAAGGGCTCGCAAATGCCGGGAAGCCGGCCGAGTCAGTCGGTTAAATGCACGCCGCCGGCCGGCGGTTCCGCAACCGTTCCTTCATTCCGGCGCGGCATCGGGAGGCCTGCCGGGCGCCGGCGACGGCTCAACCGCCCTCGGCGAGGCCGCCCATCCGCGCCGTAAAGGCAATCCGCAAGGCTTCCGACAGGCTGCCGACGGCGAGCTTGGCCATGACATTGGCGCGGTGGATCTCGACCGTGCGCGGGCTGATGCCAAGATCATAGGCAATGACCTTGTTCGACTGGCCTTCGACAAGGCCGGCAAGCACATCATGCTCGCGCGGGCTGAGAATGTTGAGCCGCGCCTGCGCCGCCGCCGCCAGCGCATCGAGCTGGGCACGGCTGCTGCCGATCCGCAACGCCTGTTCGATGGCGGCGATCACCGCGGCCTTTTCGAAGGGCTTTTCGAGGAAATCGACCGCGCCGCCCTTCATGGCGCGCACCGCCAGCCCGACATCGCCATGGCCGGTGAAGACGATCACCGGCAACGCGATCCCGCGCCCGCGCATGGCTTCCTGCACCGCCAGCCCGTCCATGCCGGCCAGGCGGACATCGAGCAGCACGCACCCGGGCGCCAGCCGGGCGGCGGCGGCGAGAAATGCCTCGCCCGATTCGAAAGCATCGACAAGATAGCCCGAGGTCTTGAGCATGAAGCCGACCGAGCGCCGCACGGCGAGTTCATCGTCGACGATATAGACCCAGGAGCGGCCCGGCGCCGCGGCATCATCCGTCATCGATCGCGTCCTCCGCCAATGGCAGGGTGAAACAAAATGCCGCGCCGCCAAGATCCGAGGCTTGCTGCCACAGGCGGCCACCATGCGCTTCGACGATCGTTCGGCTGATCGACAGGCCAAGCCCCATGCCGTCGGCCTTGCTGGTGCGGAAGGGCTCGAACAGATGCACCGCGATCTCGGGGGCGATGCCGGCGCCCGAATCGGCGACCGTCACCGTCACCTGCCCCGCCGGGCCCGCCCGGCTCGTCACTTCGAGCCGCCGCCGCGGCCGCCGTGCCAGCGCCTCGACGGCGTTGCGGATCAGGTTGAGCAGCACCTGCTGGATCTGGATGCGGTCGACAAGCACCGCGTCGGCGGTGGCGTCGAGGTGTGTTTCGACGTCGATCACCGCCGGCCCGGTGCCGATCAGCGCCAGCGCCGCGGCTTCGGCGACCAGCTGGCGCAGGCTGGCGACGCGCTTTTCGCTTTCGCCGCGGGCGATGAAGTCGCGCAAGCGGCGGACGATCTCGCCGGCGCGCAGCGATTGCGCCGCCGCCTCGGCGAGCGCGTCGTCGATCATCTCGAGCGTCTCGGGATCAGGCGGCGACTTGAGCAGGCTGCGCGCGCCTTCCATATAGCTGGCGATCGCCGTCAGCGGCTGGTTGAGCTCATGCGCCAGCGCCGAGGCGAGGCTGCCCATGGCAGAGATTCGCGAGATATGGGTGAGCTCGCCCTGCAGATCCTGCAGGCGCCGCTCGGTCGCCTGGCGCTCGGTCAGGTCGCGGATGAAGCCGGTGAAGACGCGGCCACCGGGCGTCTCGGCGTCGCCGATGGCGAGCTCGATCGGGAAATTGCTGCCGTCGCGGCGCCGCGCCGTGGTGATGCGGCCGATGCCGATGATGTGCGCCTCGCCGGTTTCAAGGTAGCGCTGCATATAGGCATCATGGCGGTCGCGATCGGGGCCGGGCATCAGCAGGCGGACATTCTGGCCGACCAGTTCGGCCTCGCGATAGCCGAACATCGTCGCGGCAGCGGCGCTGAACGACAGGATATCGCCGGCGGCATCGATGACGATCATCGCATCCGGGACAGTCGCCAGGATCGAACGATGATAGGCACCACTGCTATCGGCGCCGAAATCGCGGTACGGCAACATGCTGTCAGCGTGGCGGATTTCGGCATAAAACACAATCGCGGGCGCGAAATCATCCGCGCCACGGTCAACTCGCCAGCATCAGCGGCAAGGCACTGGTCTCGATCATTTCGCGGGTGACGGTACCGAGCACCGTCGACTGCGTCCGGCGATGGGCATGGCCGCCCATGACCACATAGCCGACGGCGAGTTCGCGCGCCGCATCGCGCAGGGCAGCGCTGGTGCGGCGGCCCTTGGCCGGCCAGTCATGGCATTCGGCGGCGATACCGGCGCGCGCCAGATAGGCGATCGCCTCGCGCGTCGGCAGGTCGGCGCCGCCGGGATCGATGTCGTCGGCGACCTCGACGACATGGACCCGGGCGGCGCGGGCGAACAGCGGCAGGGCGCCGCGCAGCGCTTGCGCCGCCTCCGCCGAGCCGTTCCAGGCGAGCATCGCGTCGCCGGCGAAGGCGAGCCCGTCGCTCAGCGGCGGCACCAGCAGGACGGGCACGCGGATATGCTGCAGCAGGTCGGCAACGTTCGCCAGGGCGCGATCATGGCCACTGCGCGGCACCAGCGGCTGGCCGATGACGACGACATCGGCGAGGCGCGATTCGGCGAGCAGGGTTTCGACGACGCCGGCGGCGAAGCATCGCCAGACGGAGTCGATGCCGGCGGCCTGCAGCAGCTGTTCGGCCGCCTGGCGCCGGCGGCGCAGCGCCGAGTCGCCGGCGACCGGCACGGGATGGGCGCCGTGCCCGGGCGGATCGGCAGCGACTTGTCCGGCGCGGGGATCGGCGGGCACCTCGACACACGCGACATGGCCGGCGACTGCCCTGGCCAGGTCGCGCGCCGCGGCGATCAACGCCCAGGGCTCGCCATCGCCATGAAGGTGAAGCAGGATCGATTTCATCGCACTTGAATCGCGCCTTGCCGCCATCGCCATTGCCATGCTGCCGCGCGGCCGGCCTGACGTCATTACGGAAGATTGCGGAGCCGGGCGGTCGGGCAGGTCAGGCGGCGCCTCAAGAAAATAACGTAAACCCTAAATAAAGATTGATTCTTCCGTGATCCATGGATAGCTGGAATGGTCGTGACAGGGGCGGCATGACGCCATCCTTACGTTTCGATGATTCGACAGCGCGGTTCGCCCGCGACAAGGCTTTCGGGTCACGCTAGAGCGTTGACGTCGCGGTAAGGCGTTGGCGCGAGGATGAGGAAAGGCAGGACCATGAAGCGGATGAAAGTCATCTCCAGGTTGTGCGCCGATCGCCGCGGCGCGACCGCCATGGAATATGCCTTGATCCTGGCGGCGCTCGGCGGTTTCGTTCTTGCCGGTGCTGCGGCCTTTGGCGGCGCCGTCAACAACGCCTTTGCCGCCAACAGCAATGCGCTGACGGCGAACGTCGACGATAGTTTCGCCAATTAATTGTCGTTTTTGCGGCTTTCTGCCGCGTCCTGACACGGTTGTGGGAAGCAACGTTCCCGCCTCGTTCACCCCTGACGGCTGAACGGTCAATTTTACCTTTGTGAATGTTTCACGTTCCTTGCCGGGGATGCAGACCGTGACGGGCTGTTACCTTTATGCAACACGATCGAAGCTTGCGAGGAAATTCAATCACTTACGTGGCGGTTTTAACACATTCACAGGCTTCGCGTGACGCTGGCGGGCGTAAGTCGGGACATTAGGAAAACCCGGTAAGCCGCGACTGTATATTGTTTCTTTACCGACGAACCGATATGTCGACTCAGGGCGGACCGAAAGGGACCCGCGGCAAAGCGATTTTGCGGCGGGAACTTTTTTCAAAAACCCCTGCCGGCGATGGAGCGTAACTCCACATGCCGGCGCAAACGGCTTCGGCCACAGACAAGGGACCAGGGAAATGATGAAGCTCATCACCAAGCTCGCCAAGAACACCAACGGCGCTTCGGCCGCCGAATACGCGCTGATCGTCGCCGTTCTCGGCGGCCTGGTCATCGCCGGTGCCACCGCCTTCGGCGGCGGTCTGAACACCGCGATGGACAACAACGGCAAGGCCATGACCAAGGCTGCCGACGGCACCTTCTAAGGTCGAACACGGGTCCGCGGCGCTCGCCGCCGCGGACCCATTTCGTCCGTCCCGGGCCCCTGCCCGTCGTGCGATGCCACAGGCGATGCCTGAAGATGCATCACATGGGCTTCACTGTCGGGACCGGCTGTTCCTACGGCGACCATTGCCGGTTTTTCCGGCCTGACGTCGCTTTCGTTTCTTGCCGCGGGGAAGCCACCAGCCGATGCGTCGATCGTCCCTGATCATGCTCGCCGCAGCGATCGCCCTTGGCTTGCTTGCCGTGTTTCTGGCGCGCTTCGCGCTGACTCCCGAGCCGCGCCAGGTCGCCGTCGATACCGGCGTCGTCACCGTGCCCGCCGTCGTCGCCTCGCAGCCGATCGGCTTTGGCGAGAAGCTGACGCCCGACAAGCTCAAGGTCGTTCGCTGGCCCGCCGAGGGCCTGCCGCAGGGCAGTTTCCAGCGCATCACCGACGCCACCGCCAATGATGCGGTGGCACTGCGGCCGATCGCCGCCAATGAACTTCTCACCACCGCGGCGCTGTCGGGCAAGGACAGCCGGCTGTCGTCGTCGAAGCTGCTCGGGCCCGACATGCGCGCCGTCGCCGTGCCGATCGCCGAAGCCACCGGCGTTGCCGGCTTCCTCGTCGCCGGCGACCGCGTCGACGTCTATGTGACGCGCGAACCCGACGATTCGCTGCCCTATACCGACCAGCTGCTGCAGGCCGTCCGCGTCCTCGCCGTCGGTCAGGACGCCAATGTCGGCCGCGACAAGCCCGAGGTCGTCCAGACGGTGACGCTCGAAGTCACTCCGCAGCAGGCGCAGAAGGTGGCGCTGGCGCTGGCCACCGGCAAGCTGTCGCTGGCGCTGCGCAGCATCCTCGATGAAAGCCGGGTCGCCCTGCAGACGGCGCAGATCTACGATCTGAACGACGGCACCGTCACCCGCATGCTGCCGCGCCGGCGCGAGACGGCGCCGCCTCCGGCAGTGGAGCAGCCGCGCCTGGAAGTTCCCAAGCCGCAGGTCGAGGTCTTCCGCGGCGGCAACAATCCCACCCTCTATCCGATCCCCGGAGCATGATGACAGACGTCAATCCGCCGATGGGCACGCCGCAACCGGCGGCACTGTCGCTCGCGCTGCTCTTCGGGTTGATCCAGCGCTGGGGGCTGCTGGCCGCGGCGTTGCTGTCCTGGTCGCAGCCCTTCGGCGCGCCGGCTTTCGCCGCCGAAACCATGGCGCAGACCGGCGCGGTGATGACGCTCGCCGTCAACAAGTCGCAAACCCTGCGCGTCGGCCGGCCGATCGGCAAGATGGCGCTGGGCAGCGACAAGATCGCCGACATCGTCCCCGTTTCGGCGACCTCGGTCTATGTGCTCGGCAAGGCCGCGGGCGCCACCAACCTGTCGATCTTCGATCGCGCCGGCGGCCTGATCGCCGTCGTCGATGTCGTCGTCACCCCCGATGCCGACAGCCTGAAGCGCAAGCTCGCCGAACTGCTGCCGACCGAGGCCGTCGGCGTCAGCATCGCCAGTGATTCGCTGATCCTCGAAGGCCAGGTATCGAGCGCGGCCGCCGCCGAGCGCGTCGCGGCGATCGCCCAGGTCTTTGCGCCGGGCAAGATCATCAACGCGATGCGCGTCGGCTCGCCGCAGCAGGTGCTCCTCGAAGTCCGCTTCGCCGAAATGACGCGCAGCACGGTCAAGGCACTCGGCCTCAGCAGCATCCGCTACAGCACCGGCGCCGGCAATGATTCGCTCGGCATCTTCCCGCCGGGCAACACCACCCGCGACGTCTTCACCGGGTCCTTCGCCTTCGGCAATCTGCAGTTCCAGCTCGATGCCCTTGAACAACAGGGCCTGGTGCGGACGCTCGCCCAGCCCAACCTCATCGCGCTGTCGGGCGAGAATGCCTATTTCCTCGCCGGCGGCGAATTTCCCATCCCCGTCGCCTCGAACCAGGTCGGCGGCATTACCACCGTCACCATCGAGTTCAAGCAGTTCGGCGTCAGCCTGACCTTCACGCCGACGGTGCTCGAGGACGGCCTCATCAACCTCGTCGTCGCCCCGGAAGTCAGCCAGCTCGATCCGTCGGCGGGCATCACCCTGTCGCAGATCAACATCCCCGGCCTGCGCGTCCGCCGCGCCCGAACGACGCTCGAACTGCGCGACGGTCAGGCCTTCGCCATGGCGGGGCTGATCCAGTCCGACTTCCAGGACACCGTCCGCCAGATCCCGCTGCTGGGCCGCCTGCCGATCTTCGGCACGCTGTTCCGCTCGTCGGATTATGACCGCACCGAGCGCGAGCTCGTCATGATGGTGACGCCACGCATCGTCCGCCCGGTGGCGCCCGGCGCGCTGGTGACGCCGCTCGACCGCGTCCGCGAACCCGGCGATTTCGACTTTTTCCTGAACGGCCGGTGGGAAAAACGCGTGCCGCTGCCCAAGCTGCCGACAACGCCGCCGGGTGGTATCGACGGCGACGCCGGCCCGATTGTAAGGTAGTCCCATGCGCGCTGCGATTCTCCTGCTCACCCTGCCGTTTCTCGCCGGTTTCGCCGATCGCGACCTCAGCGCTGTCACCGATCGTAATATCGCCGCGATGGCGGTCGACATGAACCCGCGCTATGCCGGGGTGCCGATGGAGGGCAGCAGCGGCCTTGCCGCCGCGCGCGCCGTCAACCGCTATCGCCGCGGCGCCGTCAAGCCGCTGACCATCCTGCGCTCGTCGGGGATCAGCGCGCAGGCGACGACGGATTCGAACCCCGGTGAAAACGGCGCGCCGGTGGCGCCGCAATAGCGGGCTGCTCCCGGCAGTTCGCGTCGGTAGTTCGCCTGAGCGTTTCTTGTAAGGCTGATGACCATGCTTGGTGGCCCCCCTCCCGCTCCTTCTTCCGACGGCCCCGGCCTGTCGACCCAGGAACTGCGCGTCACGGTCGCGCTGGAAGCCGCCACCGCGTTGCTCTTCGATCCCGGCGAGCTGGCGCTGCCAGGGGTCAACCTGCGCATCATCGCCTCGGGCCTCGCCGGTTTCCAGGGCAACGGGCCGCTGCAGCGCTCGACCGATGTTCTCGTCGTCGAAGTCAACGCCCGCGACCCGCGCGCCCTCGAACAGTTCGAGCGCTTCGCCCGCGATCATGCCGACCGCCTGCCGGTCATCGGCGCCGTCCGCGACCTTTCCGTTGCCACCACCCGCACCATGCTGCGCGCCCAGGCGATCGACGTGCTGCCCATCCCGTTCACGGTCGACGAGCTGTTCCAGGCGATCGACCATGGCCGCGACCGGCTGGAAGCGCTGCGCCCCGATACGGCGCGCCGCGGTTCGCGGGTCATTGCCTTTGTCGGCGCGCTTGGCGGCATCGGCACCACCGCGCTCGCCTGCCAGTCGGCGCTGCTCTGGTCCGAAGGCCAGCGCGTCTGCCTGATCGATCTCGACGTCCAGTTCGGCAATGCCGGGCTCTACATCAATGTTCGCGGCCAATTGTCGGTCGCCGACCTCATCGACGCCGGCGATCGTCTCGATGCCGAGCTGCTGCGCTCCGTGGCGGAAGTCCACCCTTCGGGGCTGAGCGTCATCACCAGCCCGCCCGACATCCTGCCATTGGACGCGCTGACGCCCGAATTCGTCGACCGGCTGATCGACATGGCCGCCGAGGCCTATGACGTCGTCATCATCGACCTGCCGAGCGCCTGGGTCAGCTGGTCGCTGTCGGCGCTGCAAAAGTCCGATCTCGTCGTCATGCTGACCACTTTGAGTGTCGCCGGCATCCACCAGGCGCGTCGCCAGCTCGATCTTCTCGATGCCAATGGCCTGGCGTCGCGACTGCGGCTGGTTGCCAACCGCGCCGCCAACCCGCTGTTCGGCAAGGTCGATGTCAGCGAGCCCGAAAAGCTGCTGCGCCGCCGCATCACCGCGACCATCGTCAACGACTGGGCGACGATGTCGACGGCGATCGAGGAAGGCCGGCCGATCATGACCGTCAAGGTCAAGTCGCGCCTCGAACGCGATGTGCGCGCGCTGATCGATGTGCTTGCCGATGTCGACGCCGAGCTGATGCTGTGATCGAGCGCCCGCTATGATCTGGCCGAGCCAGCGCCCCCTCGGCGGCGCTGCAGCCGGTGGCGCCGGCGCCGCGCCGGCTCCCGCGGCAACGCCCCTGGCAGCGTCGACGCCCGCCGCCCCCGGCGTCGCGATTGCCCGCGCCGCGCCGATCGATACCCGGCGCGTCGATCAATATACCGACCTCAAGGTGCAGATGCACCAGAAGCTGATCGAGCGGATCAACCTGTCGGCGCTCGATGGCATGAGCCGCGAACAGGTCGGCCGCGAGATCGGCGATATCGTCGCCGAGATGCTGAAAGAGGTGAACCACGCGCTCAACCTCGGCGAGCGCCGCCAGCTCGTCGAGGACATCCTCGACGAGCTGCTGGGCCTCGGGCCGCTCGAACCCTTGCTCAAGGACCCGACGATTTCCGACATCATGGTCAATTCGGCCTCGATGGTGTTCGTCGAACGCCGCGGCAAGATCGAGGAGGTCGGCACGCGCTTCGCCAATGACGCGCATCTGCTGCGCATCATCGGCAAGATCGTCTCGGGCGTCGGCCGCCGCGTCGACGAAAGCTCGCCGATGGTCGACGCACGCCTGCCCGACGGCAGCCGCATCAACGCCATCATCCCGCCGCTGGCACTCGACGGCCCGGTGCTGTCGATCCGCAAATTCTCCAAGTCGCCGATCGATCTCGACAAGCTGGTCGGCTTCGGTTCGATGACCGCCGACTGCGCCGAGGTGCTGCGCGGCGTCATCAAGGCGCGGCGCAACGTGCTGATCTCGGGCGGCACCGGTTCGGGCAAGACGACGATGCTCAACGCGCTGTCGGCGTCGATCGACGAATCCGAACGCATCGTCACCATCGAGGATTCGGCCGAACTCCAGCTGCAGCAGCGCCATGTCGTCCGCCTCGAAACCCGGCCGTCGAACGTCGAGGGCCGCGGCGAGGTCACCCAGCGCGACCTGGTGAAGAACGCCCTGCGCATGCGCCCCGATCGCGTCATCCTCGGCGAAACCCGCTCGGGCGAAGCCTTTGACATGTTGCAGGCGATGAACACCGGCCATGATGGCTCGATGACCACCGTCCACGCCAACACGCCGCGCGACGCGCTCAGCCGCGTCGAGCAGATGATCGGCATGTCGGGGATCGACATCAGCCCGAAGTCGGCACGCCAGCAGATCGCCTCGGCGATCCAGGTCGTGCTGCAGCTCGAACGCCTGTCCGACGGCTCGCGGCGGCTGACCAGCGTCGCCGAAGTCACCGGCATGGAAGGCGAGGTCATCCTGATGCAGGAGATCTTCAAGTTCGTCCGCGAGGGCATGGATGGCAACGGTAAGATCATCGGCAGCATGCGGCCGATGGGCATCAGGCCGAAGTTCATGGAAGTGCTGAACGCGCGCGGCATCAACCTGTCGCCGGCGCTGTTCGATCCCTATCGCCGCGCGGAGGCCTGACATGTCGGCTTATTTCGATCCGCAACTGATCTTCCTCGGCGTCGTCTTCCTGGCGGTGGTGCTGCTCGCCGAAGGCGCCTTCCTCTACTGGCGCGACGTCAAGGGGCCGCAGGCGCGGATCAGCCGGCGCATGCAATTGGTCAACGCCGGCGCCTCCAACGCCGAGATCCTGGCGTCGCTGCGCCGTGAAACCTCCAAGGCGTCGGAAAGCCTGCTGCCCTCGGCGGTGCGCTATCTCGAAACACGGCTGTCGCAGGCCGGAATGAAGATGCCCGCCAACCGGTTGCTGTCGATCATGGTCGGCGTCACCGCCGTCGCCGGCTTCGTCTTCCCGCTGGTCGGCGGCATCACCGGCCAGATCCGCACCGCCGGCGGCCTGATGATCGTGCTGACCTTCGCCGTCGCCATCGGCGTCGTGCTGCCGCTGCTGGCGATCAACTATCAGGCCAACCGCCGCATGAAGCAGTTCGAAGCGCAGTTTCCGATCGCCCTCGACATCTTCGTCCGCGGCCTGCGCGCCGGCTATCCGGTGACCGGCGCGCTCGAACTGCTGGTGTCCGAAACCCCCGACCCGATCGCCACCGAATTCGGCATCGTCGTCGCCGAGCTGAACTATGGCTATTCGCTGCGCGATGCCCTCGCCAATCTCGCCGATCGCGTCCAGACCGCCGACATGTCGATGTTCGTCGTCTCGGTCGCCATCCAGTCCGAAACCGGCGGAAGCCTCGCCGAAATCCTCGACAGCCTGACGCGCGTCATCCGCGAGCGCTCGAGCATGGTGATGAAGGTCCGCGCACTGTCTTCGGAAGGCAAGATGACCGGCATCCTGCTGTCGGCGCTGCCCGTGATGACCTTCTGCTTCATGTTCGTGACGCGGCCGACCTTCTATCTCGATGTCGTCGACGATCCCTGGTTCATGCCGGGCGCCATCGGCGTCGCCTTTCTCTACACCACCGGCATCCTGCTGATGCGCCAGATGATCGCGATCAAGGTATGATGACATGACCTCCGTCGGCGATACCTTTGCCTCCATCCTCGTCCTGGCGATCGTCTTCGTCGCCGTGGTGCTCGTCGTCCTGGCGCTGGCGCCGATGTTCACCCGCAACGTCGACATGCGCGCCCGGCTTTCGACGACGACGCCAACCCCGGCGATCAACCAGAGCGGCGGCCCGTCGCTGCGCACCGACCAGACGCAGTCGGTCTGGGCGCGGCTGATCACCGAGATCGAGAAGCGCGGCCTGTCGCTGACCGATACCAAGGGCGACGTTCTCGCCGAGCGGTTGATGCTCGCGGGCTATGAACAGCCCTTCGCGGTGCGCGCCTTCGTGCTGGCGCGCACCGTGCTGACCGTCGCGCTGCCGCTGATCCTGCTCGGCTTTCTGGCGCTGACCAACAATTTGCCGAGCCCGACCTGGACCTATTTCTATGTCATCCTCGCGGCGGTCGTCGGGCTCTACCTGCCCAATTTCATCATCTCTTCGCGCGCCGGCGAGCGCCGCAAGGAAATCCTCAACGGCTTCCCCGACACGCTCGACCTGATGCTGGTCTGCATTGAAGCCGGGCTCGGCATTGATGCCACCTTCGCGCGCATCGGCGCCGAAATCACCACATCGCACCCGCTGCTCGCCCAGCTGTTCGCCAATGTCAGCCTGGAACTGCGCGCCGGCCGCTCGCGCGAGCAGGCGCTGAAGACGCTGGCGCGCAAGAGCGGCGTTCCCGAAATCGCCGCCTTCACGACGCTGATCATCCAGTCGGATCGCCTCGGCGCCAGCATCGCCCAGGCGCTGCGCATCTATGCCGCCGAAATGCGCGAGGGCCGCAAGATGCGCGCCGAGGAAAAGGCGCACCGCATCCCGGTGCTGCTGTCGGTGCCGCTGGTCTGCTTCCTGCTGCCGGTGATGATCGCCGTGCTGATGCTCCCCGCCGCGATCGGGATGAAGCGCGGCATGGCAACGAGCGCGGCCAGCAGTGTCCGCTGATCCCGCCCCCTGGCGGCTGGCGCTTGGCGCCGCCCTGCTTGTCGCGGCGCCGGCGGCGCTGGCGGCGAACCGCGAAACCCCGGCCGCGGCGCAATTGCTGGCGCGTTCGCGGCTGCCCGCCGGCAACGCCGAAGCCACCGGCAAGGCGCTGCTGCGCCTGGGCGACCTGACCGGCGCGCTGTCGGCCTTCCAGCAGGCACTCGTCGAAACCCCGGGATCGATCGCCGCGCTCAACGGCATCGGCGCCTGTTACGATGGCCTCGGTCGCCACGACCTCGCCCGGCGCAGCTATGAAGCGGCGCTGGCAATCGCCCCCGACGATGCCATGCTGCTCGCCAACCTCGGGCGCTCGCTGATGCTGGCCGGCAACGATCTGGCGGCGGCGGCGGTGTTGCGCCGCGCCGCGGCCGGCAGCGACGCCGAAATCGCCGCGCTCAGCCAGCGGCTACTGACCAAAATCGCCTTCCGCCTGCGTGACCGGGCCGCCGCCGCCGACCATGACGCCGCGCTGGCGTCGCTGGCGCCGCGCCCCAGCGCACCGGCCATGGCGCTTGCCAACGCCGCGCCGCCGACACCGACGCCCGTCGCGCCCGTTGCCGCGCCGCGGCTTGCCATCGTCGCGCGTGGCGGCGAACTCCGCCTCGAAGCCGTTGCGCCGGCCTCGGCCGAACTCGTCGCGCGGCTTGGCGACGACGCGGCGCTGACCGTGGCGGCGCCCGCCCGAACGCTTGCCGCGGCGACCACCGCCGCAGCGAGCGTGGCGGCAACACCGGCGCCACCCCGCGCCGTGACGACACGCGCCGAAGCCACAACCGCCACGACCGCCGCCGTTGTTGCCGATGGTATCGTCACCGGCGCCCCGGCGACGCTGGTCGTGGTCACCACCTCCGCCCCGACGCGCACCCTCACCGCGAGCACCGTCGCGGCGAAGTCCGGCCGCCGCACGCCGCTGTCCGCCGCGCTCGCGATGCCGACGCCGCCGCGCCTGGCGCAGGCAGCGCTGGCCGCGGCCGGGGTGACGACGGCGCGCTTCGCC
>LJHX01000007.1 GCA_001295935.1 alpha proteobacterium AAP81b | reverse complement strand
ACCACCCCCCGCAATCACCCCGCCAGCACCCCCGCCGACCCGCGAAGTCGCCCAGTTACCGCCGATTTCGACCCCGCCCGCCCCCCCGCCCGCGCGCGACTCGGTCGCCCTCGCAGCGCCGGTACGCGCCACCGTACCCAAACCGGCGCCAGCGCCGACCAGCTGGCGCGTCCAGCTCGGCGCCTATGCCCGCCGCGCCGCCGCCGAAGCGGTATGGAGCGAGGTCAAGATCCAGCAAAAGGCCGTTATCGGTGCAAAACCGCCGATTTTCGCGGTAGATGGCAGCGTCGTGAAGCTGCAATTGGGTCCGTTCGCCAACCAGCAGGCGGCCCGCGACGCCTGCGCGCGCCTCGCCTTTTCGGGCCGCGCCTGCTTCGTGACGCAGGGCTGACGCTGTCAGGTCTGTCCTGCACCAACCAAATCGGTTAAGATGGCCCGGTCAAGCCAAGCCAACGCGCGACCGCTTCGGCGAGTTACCCGTCGTTCCGCTCCGGCGGGACATAGAGCTGGCCGTCGCCCCAACTGGGAGGGAGGTCCAAGTCATACTGGCCCACGTAGGTCAGCTTGCCCGATCGATAGAGGTCGCTTTCAAGTAATTCGGAATGAACCGTCTTCATGGCTAATAGCAGCGCCTGAATGCTGTCCAGGCCACATGAGTAGCGCTCTCGGACTCGATCGGGCCAGGCTATCGACCACCGACATTGAAATTCGCCCCCTGGGGCTAAAGCAGGCCGAAGAAAGCGGATAACGACCTGGCCGTCACCGCTTTCGAATGTTCGTTCCACAAACGGCTCGTCACTCATGCGAGATCAATGACACAAGCCCAAGACGACGGCAATCGAGGCCCAAAAGTTACTTCAGCGGCGCGCTTTCAGACGAAAACATTCGTAACAATTGTAACACGCTGTAAACATCCCGATCCAAGATAACGAAACCAACAAAAGTAGGTCCAGGGGCTCAGCCCCTGGCCGCCGGAGTAAAAGCTTCCAAAATCAGGCTGCCACCCGCGCCGCTTCCCCCGGCCATTTCGCCCACAGCTTCTCCCGCCGTGCGGCCACAGCTTCACGCGCCGCATCCTTGACCGGGCCGAAGCCGCGGACGTCCATCGGCAGCCGCGCGATGGCGATGGCGAGGCCGATATTGTGGTCGGTGAGGCCGGTGAGGAGGCGGTCGATTTCGGTTTCGAAGGCGGTGATGTCGGCGCGTTCGGTGCGGCGTTCGGCGGTGTAGCCGAAGATGTCGAAGGCGGTGCCGCGCAGGCCCTTCAGCCGGGCGAGGAGGCCGAAGCCGGTGAAGATCCACGGGCCGAAGCTGATCTTCTTGGGGCGGCCGGTGGCGGGGTCGAGGCGGCTGATCAGCGGCGGGGCGAGCTGGACGCGGGGCTTGCCGCCGGCGAACTGGGCGTCGAAGGCGGCACGGAAGCGGCCGTCGGAATAGAGCCGGCCGACCTCATATTCGTCCTTGTAAGCCAAGAGCTTGTAGTAGCTTCTTGCCACCGCGTCGGCGAACACATCGCCGCCGGCGGTGCGGGCGCGGGTGACGAGGGTGCGGAAGCGCTCGGCATAGGCGGCGTCCTGATAGGCGGTCAGGTCGGCGACGCGGCGGGTGATGACTTCGTCGAGGGTCGTCGCCGGCGGCTCGGGCTGGGGGCCGCGGGCGGCTTCGACGAGCGCCAGCACCTTCTCGGGGCGGGTGGCGAGCAGGCGGCCGAGGCCGAAGGCACGCTTGTTGAAGTCGACGGCGACGCCGTTGAGTTCGATCGCTTTTTCAAGGCTGTCGCGCTTCAGCGGGATCAGCCCTTTCTGCCAGGCATAGCCCATCAGCAGGATGTTCGACGCGATGGCGTCGCCCATCAGCGCGGTCGCCACGGTATCGGCGGCGATGAAGTCGCAGGCGTTGGGGTTGGCGGCGGCGCGGATCGCCTTTTCGACCTGCGCCGAGCGGAAATCGAGATCGCGGTCGCGGACGAAGTCGGCGGTCGGCGCGATGTCGGCATTGGCGACGACGGCGGTACGGTTGGGGATCATCAGCGTCTGCGTCGGCTTGTCGGCGGCGACGACGGCGTCGCAGGCGAGCACGAGATCGGCGCCGCCGGCCATGATGCGCGGGGAGAGCAGGTCGTCGTTCGAGCCGCCGAGGCGGACATGGCTGTAGACGGCGCCGCCCTTCTGGGCGAGGCCGGCCATGTCGGCGGTGGTCGCGGCGAGGCCCTCGATGTGCCCGGCGGTGCCGAGCAGCGCCGAGACGGTGAGGACGCCGGTGCCGCCGATGCCGGTGACCATGATGTTGAAGCCATGGCCCGGTGCCGGAATCACCGGATCGGGGATGCCGGCCAGGTCGAATTCGGCCTTGGACTTCTTTACTTCGGCGCCTTCGACGGTGACGAAGCTCGGGCAAAAGCCCTTCAAGCAGCTGTAATCCTTGTTGCAGCTCGACTGGTTGATGCGGCGCTTGCGGCCGAATTCGGTTTCCAAGGGCTCGACCGAGACGCAGTTCGACTGCACCGAGCAATCGCCGCAGCCTTCGCAGACGGCGCTGTTGATGAAGACGCGGGTGGTCGGGTCGGCCATCTGCTTGCGCTTGCGGCGGCGGCGCTTTTCGGCGGCGCAGGTCTGGTCGAAGATGATGACGGTGCAGCCGGGGGTGGCGGCGAACTCGTCCTGGATCGCCGGCAGCGCCGAGCGGTCGAGCAGGCGGACACCGTCGGGAAGCTTGACATGGAGGTAGCGCGCCAGATCCTCGGTCAGCACCGCGACCTTTTTGGCATTCTCGGCGACCATCTGGCGGGCAAGGTCGTCGACGCTCAGTTCGCCGTCATGCTTCTGGCCGCCGGTCATCGCGACGGCGTCGTTGTAAAGGATCTTGTAAGTAATGTTGACCCCCGCGGCGATCGCCTGGCGAATGGCGAGCAGGCCGGAGTGGAAATAGGTGCCGTCGCCGAGATTGGCGAAGACATGCTTTTCGTCGGTAAACGGCGCCTCGCCGACCCAGGTGACGCCTTCGCCGCCCATCTGGGTGAAGGTTTCGGCGCGGTCCATCCACAGCGCCATGATGTGGCAGCCGATGCCGGCGAGCGCGCGCGATCCTTCGGGGGGCTTGGTCGAGGTGTTGTGCGGACACCCTGAGCAGAAATAGGGCGAGCGCTTGATCGGGGTGATGAAGGCGTCGGACTTCTTCGACTGGTCGGCGAAAAAGGCCAAAGTCGCGCGGATCTTGTCGGTATCGTGGAAGCGCTGGATGCGCGCCGCGATGATATTGGCGATGACGCCCGGCGACAGTTCATTGTCGGGGCTGAGCAGCCAGTCGCCGGCCTCGTCATGCTTGCCGACGACGCGCGGGCGGACGGCCTCGCGCCAATTGTAGAGCTGCCATTTCAGCTGATGCTCGACGAACTCGCGCTTCTCCTCGATGACCAGGACTTCCTCGAGGCCCTCGGCGAAGGCGCGGATGCCATCGGGCTCGAGCGGCCAGGGCATGCCGACCTTGTAGACGCGGAGGCCGATATCGGCGGCGACGCGCGCATCGATGCCGAGTTCGGCGAGCGCCTCCATCGTGTCGGCGAAGGCCTTGCCGGTGGAAACGATGCCGAAGCGCGGGCGGGGGGTGTCGAAGATGACGCGATCGATGTTGTTGGCGCGGGCGAAGGCGAGCGCGGCGAAGCCCTTGTAACGCTGCAGGCGGGTGTCTTCCTCGCGCCAGATGTCGCCGCCGCGGATGTGGACGCCGCCTTCGGGGAAATCGAAGGGCGGCAGGATGATCTCGCGGGCTTCGTTGGCAAGGTCGATGGTGGCGCTGGTCTCGACCGTGTCAGCGGTCGCCTTGAAGCCGACCCAGGTGCCGGCGAAGCGGCTCATGGCGAGGCCGAGCAGGCCGTACTCGACGAATTCATGCACCGACGACGGCGCCAGGAAGGGCACGAATGCCGCCTGGAAATTATGGTCGCTCTGATGGGGCAGGGTGCTCGACTTGGCGCCATGGTCGTCGCCGACGATGGCGAGCACACCGCCATGCGGCGAGGTGCCGGCGGCATTGCCGTGCTTGATGGTGTCCATGGCGCGATCGAGGCCGGGGCCCTTGCCGTACCAGATGCCGAAGACGCCATCGAAGCGCGCGCCGGGCCGCATGCCGACATGCTGCGAGCCCCAGACGGCGGTGGCGCCCAATTCCTCGTTGACGCCGGGGACGAACTTGATGTCGTTCTCGGCGAGCAGTTTCTTCGCCCGCCACAGCTCCTGATCATAGCCGCCGAGCGGCGAACCGCGGTAGCCCGAGATGAACCCCGCCGTATTGAGCCCCGCCGCCTTGTCGCGCGCCTTCTGCACCAGTGGCAGCCGCACCAGCGCCTGCACCCCCGACATGAACACGCGACCTTGCGTGAAGCGATATTTGTCGTCGAGGCTGACAGGCGGGAGACCGGCGACCATTGCGTTGGCGTTCCTATGGTGCGACTGCGAAGTAGGTCAATGATACTGACCTTTTCCCTCGTCGGCAAGCGTCTGATGGCGGCAGCATCCTAGCGCCTTGTCGCGGACAATTCACTTGCCTTGCCCGGCGCGACCGCAAAGGGTTGGAGATCAGATCAACAAAGGGTGCCTCTCATGAGCCTGCTCGACGGACTGCTTGGCCAGCTCGGCCAGAATGTCGACGTTGCCAATCTGGCTGCCAAGGTCGGGCTCGATCCGGCGCTCGCCGAAAAGGCCATCGCGGCACTGGGCGCGGCGCATCCGCAGCCGGGCGATACCGTGGCAACCGCGGCGGCGCAGACCGGCATCGATTCGGGCGTGCTGGCGCAGATGGTCGAACACATCGGCGGCGAAGGCGCGCTCGGCAATTTCGCCAGCCTGATCGCCGCCAA
The DNA here is from genome assembly GCA_001295935.1 of alpha proteobacterium AAP81b. Classification (GTDB taxonomy): domain Bacteria; phylum Pseudomonadota; class Alphaproteobacteria; order Sphingomonadales; family Sphingomonadaceae; genus Sandarakinorhabdus. The sequence continues at coordinate 37,981 of LJHX01000007.1, read as the reverse complement.
CCCCCAGGTCGCCGGGATCGCGCAGATGCTCGACCGCGACGGCGACGGCAATCCGCTCGATGACATCGCCGGGATGGCAAGCGGCCTGTTCGGCGGCAAGAATTAATCGAGCCCGGTGATCCGGCCGTCAGCGCCAATGCCGATTCGCGCCGCGGCCGGGCTCTTCGGCAGGCCGGGCATGGTGTTGATATCGCCCGCCAGCGCCACGACGAAACCGGCGCCGGCGGCGAGTCTCACCTCGCGGATCGGCAGCATATGGCCTGAGACGGCGCCGCGAATCCGCTCGTCGGCGGTGAAGCTGTAGGGCGTCTTGGCGATGCACACCGGAAGGGCGCCGAAGCCCTGGTCGGTGAAGGCTTTCAACTGCCGCACCGCCGCCGGGCTGAACACCGTGTCGGCGGCATGGTGGATCGTCCGCGCCACCAGGGTGATCTTGTCGGAGAGCGGCAGGTCGTCGGGGTAGAGGGTTCGGAAGCCGGCTGTGCCGGCATCGGCGATACGCGCGACGGCGGCGGCCAGGTCGATCGCCCCGGCGGCGCCCTCTGCCCAATGCCGGCAGAGGTGTGCCTCGACGCCGCGGTCACGGCAGAAAGCGATGATCTCGGCCTGTTCGCCGGGGCTGTCGGCGGTAAAGGCGTTGATCGCGACGACCGCGGGCACGCCGAAGCGCGCCATATTGTCGATGTGGCGGGCCAGCACGGCAAGCCCGCCGTGCAGCGCCGCCGGGTCGTCCTGGCCGAGGTCGGCGAGCGCCGCGCCGCCATGATATTTCAGCGCGCGTACCGTCGCGACGATCACGGCGACGGCCGGCGTCAGCCCCGCGGCGCGGCACTTGATGTTGCAGAATTTCTCGGCGCCCAGATCGGCGCCGAAGCCGGCCTCGGTAACGCAGAAATGCCCAAGCGCCAGTGCGGCGCGGGTGGCGATGACGCTGTTGCAGCCATGGGCGATGTTGGCGAACGGCCCGCCATGGATCAGCGCCGCGCTGCCGCCGATCGATTGCACCAAATTGGGGCGGAGGGCGTCGATCAGCAGCGCCGCCATGGCGCCCGACGCGTCGAGATCGCCGGCGGTCACCGCGCGGCCCTCATTGTCACGCCCGACGCGGATGCGCGCCAGGCGCGCTTCGAGATCGGCGGCATCGTCGGCGAGGCAGAGGATCGCCATGACTTCCGACGCGACGGTAATGTCGAACCCCGTCTCGCGCACCGGGGCGTTGCCGGGCCCAAGGCCGATAACGATGTCGCGCAGCGCCCGGTCGTTCATGTCGAGCACCCGCCGCCAGCTGATCGTCCGCGGATCGAGGGGCGCCCCGGTGCGCGTCGGCAGGCGGTAGTGGACAGCATTGTCGATCAGCGCGGCGAGCAGATTGTGCGCCGAGGTGATGGCGTGGAAATCGCCGGTGAAGTGCAGGTTGATCTTCTCCATCGGCAGCACCTGGGCCTGGCCGCCGCCGGTGGCGCCGCCCTTGCGGCCGAAGACCGGGCCGAGGCTCGGCTCGCGCAGCGCGATCACCGCCTTGCGGCCGATGGCGTTGAGCGCGTCGCCAAGGCCGATCGTCGTCGTCGTCTTGCCCTCGCCAGCGGGCGTCGGGTTGACCGCGGTGACCAGGACGAGCTTGCCCGGCGGGCGCTCGGCAAGGCCGGCGAGCCCCGTCGCCGACAGCTTGGCGATGTGATGGCCATAGGGTTCGATATCGTCGGCGCCGAGGCCGAGGCTCGCCGCGATCGCGCCGATGGGCTGCAAGGTCGCAGCCCGTGCAATTTCGATATCGCTCGCCATATTCGTGTCGGCCCCCGTGGCAATCTAACGCGGCCAATCGGCGCCGCATGGGTTATAGGGGCGTCTTAGCGACAGCGGCACGGCGCCGCCAAGGACCCCCGACGATGTTCGACGCGCTGACTGCCCTGACCCTCGCCCGGATGCAGTTCGCCTTCACCGTCTCGTTCCACTTCATCTTCCCGAGCTTCTCGATCGGGCTGGCGAGCTTCCTGTTCGTCCTCGAGCTGCTGTGGCTGCGGACGGGGCAGGACGTCTACCTCCAGCTGTTCAAATACTGGCTGAAAGTCTTCGCCATCACCTTCGGCATGGGCGTCGTCTCGGGGATCGTCATGGCGTATCAGTTCGGCTCGAACTGGGCGGTGTTTTCCGACAAGGCGGGGCCGGTCATCGGCCCCCTCATGGCCTATGAGGTGCTCACCGCCTTCTTCCTCGAAGCCGGCTTCCTCGGCGTCATGCTCTTCGGGCTCGAGCGTGTCGGCAAGCAGCTGCATGTCGTCGCCACCGGCATGGTGGCCTTGGGTACGGCGATTTCGACCTTCTGGATCATCGCCGTCAACAGCTGGATGCAGACGCCGCAGGGCTATGCCGTCAATGACAGGGGCCAGTTCGTGCCGGCCGACTGGCTGGCGATCATCTTCAACCCGTCGATGCCCTATCGCCTCGTGCACGTGCTGCTCGCTGCCTATCTGACGACAGCGCTGGTCGTCGGCGGGGCAGGGGCCTTCCATCTGCTCAGGGATCGTGCTGCCGGCCGGAAGCCGACCGAAGGCATCCGCATCATGTTCTCGATGGCGATGTGGATGGCGGCATTGGTGGCGCCGCTGCAGATCCTCGCCGGCCACGAGCATGGCACCAACACGCTCCAGTATCAGCCCGCAAAGATCGCTGCGATGGAAGGGCATTACAAAAGCTATCCTGATGGCGAAGCGCCGCTGATCCTGTTCGGGCTGCCCGACGACGACGCCCAGGTGACGCGCTACAAGCTCGAAGTGCCCGAAATCGGCTCGCTGGTGCTCGGCGGCGATACCGACGCGCCGATCAAGGGCCTCGATGCCTTCCCGGCCGAAGCGCGGCCCAAGTCGCTCATCCCCTTCTGGTCGTTCCGCATCATGGTCGGCATCGGCGTCCTCATGCTGACCATGGGCGCCTGGAGCCTGTGGGCGCGGGCGCGCGGCCGGCTGTTCGACACCCCCTGGCTGCACCGGCTGGCGCTGCTGATGGGGCCGTCGGGCTTTGTTGCCGTCATCGCCGGCTGGGTGACGACCGAGGTCGGCCGCCAGCCCTTCACCGTCTATGGCCTGTTGCACACCGCCGACAGCGCTTCGCCGTTGGCGGCGCCAGCGATCGCGGCGTCGCTGACGGCGTTCGTGCTGGTCTATTTCGCGGTGTTCGGCATGGGCACCTGGTTCATCCTGAAGCTGATGGGGCATGAGCCGGTGCCGGGCGAGCAGGGCCCGCCACAGGGCCCGCAGGACGTCACCCGTACCGCCGGCATCACCCCGGCACCGCAGGTGGCGCCCGCCCAGGCGATCCCGGCGGAGTAGGCGCGATGGTTCCCGATGCAACGCTGGCACTGATCTGGGCGGCGATTATCGCCTTCGCCGTCTTCGCCTATGTCGTCATGGACGGCTTCGACCTCGGCCTCGGGATCCTCTTTCCGCTATTGGGCAAGGGCCAGGAGCGCAACACCGCGATCAATACCATCGCGCCGGTGTGGGACGGCAACGAGACCTGGCTGGTGCTCGGTGGCGGCGGTTTGTTCGCCGCTTTTCCGCTCGCCTATGCCATCCTGATGCCGGCCGTCTATGCGCCGCTGATCGCCATGCTGCTCGGGCTGGTATTCCGCGGCGTCGCCTTCGAGTTCCGGGCGCGGACGACGCGGCTGTGGTTCTGGGACGGCGCCTTCGCCGGTGGCTCGATCGTTGCCGCCATGGCGCAGGGCATCATCCTCGGCGCCGTGCTGCAGGGGGTGAAGGTGAGCGGCCGCAACTATGCCGGCGGCTGGTTCGACTGGCTGTCACCCTTCTCGCTGCTTACGGGCGTGTCGGTCGTCGTCGGCTATGCGCTGCTCGGGGCGTGCTGGCTGATCTATCGCACCGAAGGCGCCATCCAGGATCGTGCCTATCGCCTGGCGCTGTGGACCGGGGCCGGCATGCTTGGCGCGCTCGGCGCCGTCAGCCTGGCGACCCCCATGCTGCGTCATGACTATTTTGGGCGCTGGTTCGGCGGCCCGGGCGTTTTCGCGGCATTGCTGGTCGCGGTGCTTGTCCTGCTGACGGCGTGGAACTTCTGGCGGGCGATCCGCGACCGCCGCCATCTACGGCCCTTCCTGCTGGCGCTCGGGCTGTTCGCGCTGACCTTCGCCGGGCTTGGCTTCTCGATGTACCCCTGGATCGTGCCGGGCGAGGTGACCCTCTACGCCGCGGCGACGGCGCGATCGTCGCAGCTTTTCATGCTGGTCGGGGTTGGTATCATGCTGCCCATCATCATCGGCTACACCGCCTGGGCCTATTGGGTCTTCCGCGGCAAGGTCGGGCATGAAGGCTATCATTGAGGCGGGTTTGGTGGCGCTTAAGCCTGACGGCGGGAAGCCGTCCAAGCTTTCACGCGGGCTGTGGTTCGTTGGCCTGTGGTGCGGCGGTGTCGTGGCCGTTGGCATCGTCGCCGGCGCGCTGAAGTTATGGATTGGTTCATAGTGGCGGCGATTAACGAACGCGGCACATCTGTTAACCTTTCTTAAAGGCCGACCTCGGACATTCCGTCGTCGCGACTCGTGGTCAGGAGATTGTGGGTGTTCGAATCGACGCAGCTGCAAGCCATTGTCACGGTCTTCATCTTCCTGGTTATCTTCAATTTCCTGCCGGCCTGTGTCGCCTATGTCGATCGCCACCCCGAACGCCGGCTGATCGCCTGGCTCAACCTGCTGTCGCTGTTTTCCTTCGCGCTGTGGCTGGCGCTGATGGCCTGGGCGGTGGGCGGCAAGCGCCCGGAATCGCTGATCGGTCGCTGGATGGGCAATGCCCGCACGCGGCGCTATGTGGTGATGGGCGCCGCCGGGGTCGCGGCCTTCAGCCTCGGCGGCACCCTTGGCGGCCTTGGAGTGGTTTGACGCGACAGGCAGCGGCGGAATTCGCGGGTCGCTCGTGGCCTTGTCCTTCCGTGCAGCGGGCAATGCTCGTGCCGTGACGCGAAGGGCAGGCGTACGACGGCGCGTTGCCGCCGCCTTGCACCCCGTCCCCGCGCTGCTATAGGACCGCGCTTCACGGCTCACACGCGGGCGTGGCGGAATTGGTAGACGCGCTGGATTTAGGTTCCAGTGTCGAAAGACGTGGGGGTTCGAGTCCCTTCGCCCGCACCATCCCCGGCACGCCGCATGGCGTGTGAAGCAACGGGCGCCGCGGCGCCGCAGCGAACGGGATGACGATGCAGATTGCCGAGACGTTGAACGAGGGCCTTCGCCGCGAATTTTCGCTGGTGATCCCCGCCGCCCAGCTGGCGGCGCGGGTCGATGCCCGGCTTGCCGAAGTTTCGAAGCAGGTCCGCATGCCCGGCTTCCGCCCCGGCAAGGTGCCGCTCAATCTCGTCCGCAAGATGCACGGCCCGGCGCTGCGCGGCGAAGCGCTGCAGGAAGCCATTAACGAAGGCGTCAACAAGCTGCTCGCCGATCGCCAGCTGCGCCCCGCCACCCAGCCGACGGTCGATCTCGACGGCGAGCCCCAGGAAGGCGAGGACGTCGGCTTCAAGGTCGCGCTCGAAATTTTGCCGACCGTCGACAACATCGAGATCGACGGCCTGGCGCTCGAACGCCTTGTGGTCGCGGTCGACGACGCCGCGCTCGACGCCGCCGTGGCGCGGCTGGCGACGTCGCAGCGCCGCAGCGAGCCGGCGCCCGAGGGCCATGTCGCCGCCGATGGCGACACGCTGATCATCGATTTCGAAGGCCGGGTCGACGGCGAGCTGTTCGACGGCGGCACCGGCACCGACATGCGGGTGACCCTTGGCTCGGGGCAGCTGATCCCCGGCTTCGAGGCGCAGCTGGTCGGCGCCACCGACGGCGAAGCCCGCACCGTCAGCGTCAGTTTCCCCGATGACTACAGCGTCGCCTATCTCAAGGGGCGCGCTGCGACCTTCGCCGTCACCGTCCGCGGCATCGAGACGCCGGTCGACCAGGCGATCGACGACGAATTTGCCAAAAGCCTCGGCATCGACAGCCTCGATGCTCTCAAGGACATCCTCAAGGACCAGGTCGAGGCCGAGACCAGCCAGCTGACGCGTACCCACCTCAAGCGCAAGCTGCTCGATACGCTCGCCGAGCGCCATGATTTCGCCGTGCCCGACTCGATGGTCGAAGCCGAATTCGCCCAGATCTGGCAGCAGCTCGAAGCCGAAGCGGCGCAGGACGCCGACCCCGCGGCGGCGCGTGCCACCCTCGACGCCGAGCGTGAGGATTATCGCCGCATCGCCGAGCGCCGGGTGCGCCTCGGCCTGCTGCTGTCGGAGATCGGCTCGCGCAACGCCATCACCGTCAGCCAGGCCGAGATGAACCGGCTGATCGGCCAGGAAGCGGCGCGTTATCCCGGCGAACAGGCCAAGGTCGTCAAGTTCTTCCAGGAGAATGCCATGGCGGCGGCGCAGCTGCGCGCCCCGCTCTATGAGGACAAGGTCGTCGATTTCCTGCTCGGCAAGGCCGAACTGACCGAGCGCGAAGTGACGCGCGCCGAGCTCGAAGCGGCGATCGAGGCCGATGAGGACGGCCATGTCCATGGCCCCGATTGTGGCCACGATCACCATGGCCACGATCACCATGGCCATGATCACCACGGCCACGACCACGCTGCCGGCGACCCCGGCGACGCAACGCCCGCCGACGCCGGTGAGGCCGCGGTGACCGCCGACGCCGGCGCCACCAAGGCGAAGCGCAAGGCCAAGGCCAAGGCCGACGACAGCGAGGCGGTTGCCGCCGCATCGGAAGCCGATGCCGCCGACGCAGCGCCGGCGCCGAAGAAGCCGCGCGCCAAGGCCAAGGCCGACGCTGCCGCCGAGGCACCGGCCGAGGTGTCCGCCGAGGCAACGGGCGACGAAGCTGAAACCGCCGCCAAGCCGCGCCGCGCCCGCAAGATCGACGCCGAATAACCCGGGCGCCGGCGGCGTGCGGCAGCGCGTCGCCGGCGCGCATCACCGGCCTCTTGACTTCGCGGCGAAACGTCCGACCTTGGGCGTCCAAACCAAAGGTTCCCTCATGGACATCCACGCCGGCCTGATCCCCATCGTCATCGAAAGCTCGAACCGCGGCGAGCGCTCGTTCGACATCTATTCTCGGCTGCTGCGCGAGCGGATCGTCTTCATCACCGGCGCGATCGAGGATCACATGGCCTCGGTCATCGTCGCCCAGCTGCTCTTCCTCGAGTCGGAGAACCCGAAGAAGGACATCTACATGTACATCAACTCGCCGGGCGGGGTGATTACCGCCGGCATGGCGATCTACGACACGATGCAGTATATCCGTCCCAAGGTCGGCACGGTCTGTGTCGGCCAGGCTGCGTCGATGGGCAGCTTCCTGCTCGCCGCTGGCGAACCCGGCATGCGCGTCGCGCTGAAGAACGCCCGCATCATGGTCCACCAGCCGTCGGGCGGCGCCCAGGGCCAGGCCACCGACATCGAAATCCAGGCGCGCGAGATCCTGCGCGTCCGCACGATCATGAACGAGCTCTACGTCAAGCACACCGGCCAGGACATTGACACCATCGAGCGCGCCATGGAGCGCGACAAGTTCATGTCGGCCGAGGAAGCCAAGGTCTTTGGGCTGATCGACGACGTCGCCGACAAGCGGCCGCTGCCGACCGAGGGCGACGCGCTCAAGGCCGCCTGACGGTGCCCCCCGCGGCGAACCCGCGCCGGGAGCGCCGCGGCATTGATTGCGTTAATGTGACGTAGCTGGGTGGACGCGGCCTTGCCGCGCGCCTATTTTCACCGCTACACTCGCATCCGCGCGAGAAAGGGAAGCCATGACCAAGCTGAGCGGCGGCGATTCCAAGAGCACGCTCTACTGCAGCTTCTGCGGGAAGAGCCAGCACGAGGTACGCAAGCTCATTGCCGGACCGACGGTGTTCATCTGCGATGAATGCGTCGAACTGTGCAACGACATCATCCGGGAAGAAACCAAGACGGCGCTGGTCAAGAAGGCCGGCGACGTGCCGACGCCGCGCGAAATCTGCAAGGTCCTCGACGATTATGTCATCGGCCAGGCGCATGCCAAGCGCGTGCTGTCGGTCGCCGTGCACAATCACTACAAGCGCCTCAACCACGGCGGCAAGGGCAGCGAGATTGAGCTCGCAAAGTCGAACATCCTGCTCGTCGGGCCGACCGGTTGCGGCAAGACTTTGCTCGCCCAGACGCTGGCGCGTATCCTCGACGTGCCCTTCACCATGTCCGACGCGACGACGCTGACCGAGGCTGGCTATGTCGGCGAGGATGTCGAGAACATCATCCTCAAGCTCCTCCAGGCGAGCGACTATAACGTCGAGCGGGCGCAGCGCGGCATCGTCTATATCGACGAGATCGACAAGATCAGCCGCAAGGCCGACAATCCGTCGATCACCCGCGATGTCTCGGGCGAGGGCGTCCAGCAGGCACTGCTCAAGATCATGGAAGGCACCACGGCCTCGGTGCCGCCGCAGGGCGGGCGCAAGCATCCGCAGCAGGAATTCCTCCAGGTCGATACCACCAACATCCTGTTCATCTGCGGCGGCGCCTTTTCGGGGCTCGATCGCATCATCGGCGACCGCCTGCAGGGCAAGTCGATCGGCTTCGGCGCGCATGTCGCGGCGCCCGACGAGCGCCGCGTCGGCGATCTGCTGCGCCAGTGCGAGCCCGAGGATCTGTTGCGTTTCGGGCTGATCCCTGAATTCATCGGCCGCCTGCCGGTGATTGCAACGCTCGAAGACCTCGACGAGGCAGCGCTGATCAAGATCCTCACCGAGCCCAAGAATGCGCTGAGCAAGCAATATGCCCGGCTGTTCGAGATGGAGGGGATGAAGCTGAGCTTCACCAGCGACGCGCTGGCGGCGATTGCCAAGCGTGCCATCGAGCGCAAGACCGGCGCACGCGGGCTGCGCTCGATCATGGAATCGATCCTGCTCGACACCATGTTCGAACTGCCGGGGCTGGAAGGCGTCGAGGAGGTCCAGGTCGACCGCGATGTCGTCGCCGGAATCAAGCAGCCGATGCGGCTGCTTATGACCGACAAGGCCGCCTGATCCTCGTTACGGAATGACAATGCCGGCGTCGCGGGATCGCGGCGCCGGCATTTTCATGTCCGCGGTCAGCGCTTGCGCAGGCCCTGCAGCACCAGCACGCAGGCGATGCTGTTGCGGAACATCATCGTCAGGCTGGTCGTCCAGGCGGCGCCGACGATGCCCATCGTCGGGATCAGCGTCAGGCCGAGGCCGACAAGGATGACCAGCGCGCCGGCCGAGATTTTGAGCGACGATCCCTCGCGGCCGGTCATCACCAGGATCGAGCCGACCGGCCCGCTGACGATATTGACGACCTGGCCAAGGGCCAGAATCTGCAGCGCCGGCGCTGCCGCGACAAAGTCGCTGCCGAACAGATGCAGCAGCCAGCTCGGGAAAAGGATGCAGACGAGCAGCAGCGGCGCCGACATCGCCGACATCACTAGCACCGACTGCCGCCAGGTGCGGTAGATTCCGGCAGTTTCGCCGACGCGGTGCGCCGCGGCAACGCGCGGGCCGGCAACGGTATCGAAAGTGACGACGATCAGGCCGACAAGGCTGGTGATCTGCCAGGCGATGCGGAACTGACCGATTTGCGCCGTGGTGAAATTGGCGCCGAGCATCAGCAGGATGACCCAATCGGCGAGCAGCATCGACAGCACGACAAGGCTGATTTTCCAGCTTTGGCGCAGCATCGGGCGCAGCGGCACGTCGACCGCGGCGGGCCAATCGCGGGCGCGCCAGGCATAAACGCCCCAGGCGACGACCGCGCCGGCCACCAGCGCGCCGATATAGACGAGGAACAGCGCATCGATGCTGACTCCGCCAAGCGCGAAGGTGCCGATCAGCAGCGCCACCAGGCTGACGATCGTCGCCACCGGGCCATAGAACCACTGCGCCAGCACGACCGCGCCGGTGCTGCGCAGCGACGTCGCGGCAAGGTGGAGCAGCGCGAAAGGCACGATCGCCCAGGCGGCATAATGGATGGTGCCGGTGCTTTCGGGCTGGCCGAGCAGCGCGATCAGCAGTGGCGCGCCGACCAGGGCCAGCATCAGCGCCCCCGCCAGCGCGATCGCGGTGACGGTGCGCGCGATGGTGCGCACCGCGCCGCGTGCCTCGCCGAGCGCCCCGACCTTGAGGTCGCCGGCAACGGTACGCAACAGGATGTAATCGAGGCCGAACAGCGCCAGCGTCGCGGTGACCGTCGTCGTCGTCAGCGCCAGCGCATAGCTGCCGGTACCGATCGCGCCATAATGGCGGGCGACCATGAAGTTGAACAGGAAGCTGACCGCGGCGCCGGCGAGCTTGACGCCGAACGCCGCCAGGCTCTGCAGGATCTCGGGATGCCGGCGCGCGAAGCCGACAAGGCGCGAGGGCAGGGCGGCAGCGATATTCATTGCGGTGTGGGCGGCTCCGATGTCGAGTGAGCGACGGGCCGGCCACACAAATCGACCGTTGGGCTTTAGCGCCTGCCGCGGGGCGCGCCAACCCCGCGGCCGGCCCGGTCACGCCGACGACGCCGGGCGTGACCGAAATGGCTCAGAACGTCAGTCGAAGACCGCCAGTAATGCCATGCACCTCGCGGTCGCTGTCGAATTCGCCGTTATAGTCGATCACCAGGGACAGCGGGCTGCCCGGTCCGCTGACAGTGAAGCCGGCGCCGACGGTGGCATAATCGCCGCCGAGGGGCGAGCTTTGCGTGAAAGCCAACGGCGTCGACCCACCGGTACCGGTAGCGAAACGATAGCCGAAGCCGCGATCATTGTCGTTCAACCACTCGCGCCGCCAGCCGCCGCGAACTTCGGGGCGGACCGTCGCGCCGCCGACCTCGAAGGCGCCGCCGACGCGAAGCCCGATATTGGTCAGCAGCGATTCATAGGTGCGACGTTCGAGGCGCAACGCGCCGAAGTTCGAGCCTTCGTCGATGACGCCGAGGCGCAGATTGCTGTAGCGCGCGCCGGCGAAGGGTTCGAATTCGAACCCGCCGAAGTTGAAGCTGAGCCCGAGGGTGCCGCCGCCGAGCCAGGTGCGGCTTTTGCCGCGGCTGTCGAAGCCAAGATCATTGGCAAAGCCGGAGGTGAGGGGATCGCTTCCGAAGCGCACGCCGCGACGGAAATCATACTCGGCTTCGCCATAGGAGCCGAACAGATCGATATAGACGGGACCGAGGCCGAACGTGCCATAGCCGCCGGCGAACCAGGCTTCGCTGTTGCTTTTGCGGACGTTGTCGCTCAGCGCGAAATCGAGGTTCTGATAGCCGCCGTAAATGCCGATCAGGCTACGGCCGCCGAAGCGCAGATCGATGCCGCCCATGGCACCCTGGGTATCGAAGCGCGTGCGGGCGCGATCGGCCGTGGCGTCGAAGTTGCCGGTGGTCGCCTGGACCTGCGCGAAGCTGCCGAACACCCGGCTCGACGGCTTGGCTTCCTCGACGCGGCCTTCGACGCCGGTGCCACCGGCGCGGAAGTCGCGCAGGTAGCGGCGGATGCCCTGCTCGTGGAATTCCGAGGTACGCAGCGCGATGTCGGGGAGGACGGCGAAACCGGCGGGGGTGAAGCTCGCCAGCGCACGGCTGCGGTCGGCAGTCGGCAGCCCGGCCAGGCTGGTGCGCGCGACGGTGACCGACGCTGTGGTGACGGCGGTATCGATGGCGCTGCCGACGGCCAGCTGGCTTGGCGTGACGGCGAAATCAGCGACCGGGGTCACGGTCTGGGCGGCGGCGGGGGCCGCAGCGAGAACAACAATGGTAAGGGTACGCAACATGAACACAACCTCATTGACACAGGGACTGGCGGCGATACGCGGCAGCCGGCGATACGTTGCGCTGCGCCATGGATGCAGCGCGGCACTGTTGCCTGCAGGACACATCTGGAGGTGACGATGCGCGACCCGAATGACGCAGGCGCAATCATCGCCGCGCTCGGGCTGGCGCCTCACCCCGAGGGCGGCTGGTATCGCGAAACCTTCCGCGACGGCCCCGGCGCCGATGGACGGTCACGGGTGACGGCGATCCTGTTCCTGCTCGCCGCCGGCGAAACTTCGCACTGGCACCGCGTCGATGCCGCCGAGATCTGGTGCTGGCACGCCGGCGCGCCGCTCTGCCTGCGCTTGGCCGATGGCGACGCCGGGCCGGTCAGCGAGGTCCGTCTCGGCGCCGGCATCGCCGCCGGCGAGACCCCGCAGGCGATCGTTCCAGCCGGTCATTGGCAAGCAGCGGTCGTCGTCGGCGGTTGGGCCCTGGTCAGCTGCGTCGTTGCCCCGGGGTTCGATTTCGCCGGCTTTACCCTGGCGCCGCTCGGTTGGTATCCGGGCGGCTCGCCGGGGTGACAGGCCGGGGCAGGCGCCCTATCCTGCCGTCAAAGACGATTTGGGGAGAGGATCGATGACCGATACCAACCGCCGCTGGCTGCTCAAAAGCCGGCCGCAAGGCGCCATCAAGGACAGCGATTTCGATCTCGTCGAAACGGACATCCCGACGCCCGGTGAGGGCGAGTTCCTTGTCCGCGTCACCCATCTCAGCTTCGATCCGACGCAGCGCGGCTGGCTCGGTGGTGACACCTATCTGCCGGCGGTGCGGATTGGCGATCCGGTGCGCGCCGGCGCCATCGGCCAGGTGATCGCCAGCAACCATCCGAAATTCCGCCCCGGCCAGCTCGTCCAGGGGACGTTCGGCTGGCAGGAATATGTCGTTTCGAACGGCATGACCGAAACGGGGCCGGTCAGCGCCGTTCATCCCGGCATCACGCCCGAACAGGCGCTCGGCATCTTCGGCATCACCGGGCTGACGGCGTGGTTCGGACTGACCGACCTCGGCAAGCCCCAGCCCGGCGATACGGTCGTCGTGTCGGGGGCGGCGGGGGCGACGGGTTCGGTCGTCGTCCAGGTCGCCAAGGCGATGGGCTGCAAGGTCATCGGCATCGCCGGCGGCCCCGAGAAATGTGCCTGGGTGCGTGATGTCGCCGGCGCCGATGCGTGCATCGATTACCGCGCCGGCGGCGTTGCCGCGGCGATCCGCGCCGAGGCGCCCAAGGGTGTCAATGTCGTCTTCGAAAATGTCGGCGGCGAGATCTTCGACGCGGCGCTCGCCAATCTGGCATTGCGGGCGCGGGTGGTGCTGTGCGGCGGCATCTCGTCTTACAACGACACCGCCGAGGATCGCTCGCCGGGGCTGCGCAACTACATGAACATCACGGTGATGCGGGCGCGCGTCGAAGGCTTCATTGTCCTCGATTATGCGCCGCGGTTCGCCGAGGGTGTTCAGGCGCTGGCGGCGCTGAGGGCCGAAGGCAAGCTCAAGACCGCCGAGGATGTGGCGCACGGCTTCGAGAATTGCCCGGCAACGCTGCGCCGGCTGTTCGAGGGCAAGAATTTCGGCAAGCAGTTGCTCAAGCTCGCCGACCCGCCGCTGCCGCTCGCATGAGTTAAGAATTCCGTAAGGCTGCGATAGCGGAAGTAGGCCGCCTCCATAGCTGCTGACTTTGTGGCTCGCTGCTGTCGCGCCGAAGCAGCGGCGGGCTGTCGAACCGCGGTTGCGAATCGCGTCCGAAACAGCTTATGCTCAGCCTGAAGATTTTGGAGTCTTGGATCATGCCGGGTCGTATCCATCCAACTTTTGTCCATGACTTTGTTACCGTCACTGACATTCCGGTGATGAACGCCGGGCAAATCGGTGGATATAATTTCCTGCCTGCGGACGCCAGAGCCGTACAATTGTATCAAAATGCCGGAGCAGGCATTCTAAACGCCGATACGCAATTGCAATTCTGGAGAAATCTTGGCCTCGCCGTAGCACAATACAAGGTAGCGCGTTGCCACGGCTGTGCGGCCTATGCTGCCCGGGTTCTTCATGGCGCTAATTTTCATATCGCACATGGTTTCAGCATCTGGATATGCGGTCGGGGTGATCATTATTTCCTGATATTGTCGACCGCCGGTGGGCTTGTACCTGGAATGGCCAATCTCACGACCGCTGCGTTCAATGCTACGGACCTGGTTGTCGATATCTGGTTCTACAACGTGACGCGACAAACAACGGGGCAGCTTAACCTCGCGACTATGGCGATGACATTGCCTAATTTCGCCTTTATCGCGGGCGCGAATGACATACGAACCTTCGTCCAATACGTCTGACGCCAGTCGAATCATTTGCCAAGATAGTGCCCAAGCCGCGCCGGGCGACCCCGGAGCAGTTCATAAACCACAGCATTTTCAAGCACGCGCTGGACATAGTTGCGCGTCTCGGCGATCGGGATGGCTTCGATCCAGTCGATCGTATCGCCGTCGCGCGGGTCGCCGATCGCCGCGACGATCTTGCGGACATTGCCCGGACCGGCGTTGTAGGCCGCCACCGCGAGCACATGATTGCGGCCATAGGCACCGAGCAAACGGTTGAAATAGCCGGCGCCGAGGGTGACGTTATAGACGGGATCGCTGGTCAGCCGATCGGTCGCGGCGGGGAGGGCGAGTTTGCCCGCCTGTTCGGCGGCGGTGCCGGGCAGCAGCTGCATCAGCCCGCGCGCCCCGGCCGGGGACAGCGCGGCGCGGTCGAACTGGCTTTCCTGGCGGCTGATGGCGTGGATCATCGTCGCGCTGTCGGCCAGGCTGTCGGGCAGGGCGAGCTGCGGGAAGGCGGCGTCGAGCGCCGAAAGCTCGCCCTGGCCGCGGGCGTTCTTGCCGGCGAGAACGCCGAGATCGGGGCGCCCGAGCGGCGCCGCCAGCCCGGCGACGAGCGCCGTCGCCGTGGGGTCGTCGCTGCGTTCGGCAAGGGTCTTGAGGAACAGCGTCTGGCGGCCGCGGTCGCCAAGGTCGCCGAGCGCGAAGGCGGCGCGGACCAGGCTTTCGGCACGGAAGGTATCGGCCTGCCAGGGCGCCAGCGTCGGCGCCGGCGTACGCCGCAGCGCCACCACGCGGCCGAGGCGTTCGGTGGCGAGCTGGCCGTAGAAGGTGTCGAAATGCGCCGCTGCGGCTTCCCAGGCAATGCGCGCCGCATCGCGGTCGCCCGCGGCATCGGCGGCGCGGCCGATCCAGTAATCGCCGCGCGCCTGGCTGAGCGGCGTCAGCGACGCGGCGCGCAAATTCTGGAAGTGGCGCAGCGCGTCGGCGGGGCGGGCGAGCTTGCGCAGCGCCAGCCAGCCGGCGAGAAACTCGGTCTCGACGAACTGCTGGCGCGCGCCGAGCGGATGTTCGCCGAGGCCCCGCCCGGGCGGCAAGGCCTGGTGCGTAGCGGCGATGCGATAGGCGGTTTCAGAATCGCCGGCGCGCCAGGCGGCGCGGGCGAAGTCGAGGCGCGCCTTGAGCCAGGCCTCGGGATCGACGACGCGCCCCGGCGCCAGCGCCGTCGTCGCCAGTAGCGCCCGCGCCCCGGCGAGATCGCCGCGCCGCCGCAGCCATTGCGCGCGATCGAGGATCAGCCCGGGTTCGTCGCGCAGCGCCGCCGGCACCGCGGCGAGGCGCACCTCGGCATCGGGCGAGTTGGCCTTCAACGCCAGCCGCGCCAGCAGCCACAGGCGGTGATCGACATCGAGGCGCGGCAGCAGCCGCGAAGCGGCGCTCGACTGGCCCGACCAGAGCAGCCGATCGGCGCGCGACAGATGATCGCCGGGCTGAAGATCGTTGCCGAACAATGTGAAAAGAAAGGTTTCCTGCAGGGCGTCGAGTCCCGCCGAGTCCCAGGCATCGCGCGCCATCGTCACCGCTTCGGCGGCACGGCCGCTGGCCTTCAGCGCCTCGGCCATTCGCAGCTTGGCGGTGGCGGAAAGCGGCGGGAACTGGCGGAAGAAGTCAAGGCGCGCGTCGGCGGGTACGCTGTCGTCGATGGCGCGCTCGGCGAGGCGGCGCAGCAGCGTTGCTTGCGGCCAGTCGGGATGGGCCTTCAGAAACGCCGCATATTCGGCGAAGCTGCCACGATAGGTCTCGCGGCGCAGCCGATCCCAGATGACGACGTCATCGAGGACGGGCACGCCCGCGACGCCGACCAGCGGCGATGCCGCGATGCCGCCGAAGCGCCCGGCGGCATTGTCGGCAAGGCGCTGGCTGTAGAGGCTGCGGGTGGCCTCGGGGAGCTCGGCACCCGCCGGGGCGCAGCCGAACAACAGCCCGATAACGACTGCCGCCACCCGCGACCCGCCACGGCGGCGAGGGCGACTGCCGCGGCAATCCCCCGACACTTCGCCGAAGACTTCGCTTGCCAAGCCGGCTTTGCGGTCCATATCACTCTCCCAACACTGCCCCCCCGCTATACGGGTTGGCGAACCCGGGTGAAGAGCATGTTTCAGGGATCGATCCCGGCATTGGTGACGCCGTTCCGTGACGGTGCGATCGATACGGTGGCGCTCGAGGCCTTTGTCGAATGGCAGATCGCCCAGGGCAGTCATGGCCTGGTCCCGGTCGGCACGACGGGCGAAAGCCCGACGCTGACCCATGCCGAACATTATGCGGTCATCACCCAGGTCGTCGAGGTCGCGGCGAAGCGCGTGCCGGTGATCGCCGGCTGCGGCAGCAACGATACCGCGACGGCGCTGGCACATCTTGCCCATGCCGAAAGGGTTGGCGCCGATGGTGCGCTCGTCGTCGTGCCCTATTACAACAAGCCGAGCCAGGCGGGGCTGATCGCGCATTTCACCGCGCTGGCCGAGGCGACGCGGCTGCCGATCGTCATCTACAACATCCCCGGGCGGTCGGTCGCCGACATGAGTGTCGAGACCATGGCGGTGCTGGCGCGGCTGCCCAATATCGTCGGCGTCAAGGATGCCACCGGCAACATCGCCCGCGTCGCGCAACAGCGCCTCGCCTGCGGCGCCGATTTCATCCAGCTGTCGGGAAACGACGACATGGCGGTCGGCTTCAACGCCCAGGGCGGCATCGGTGCGATCTCGGTCACCGCCAATGTCGCGCCGCAGCTGTGCGCGCAGATGCAGGCATCGATGCTGGCGGGCGATTTCCGCACCGCGCTCGCCATCAACGATCGCCTGCAACCGCTGCACGCGGCGCTGTTCAGCGATGCCAGCCCCGGCCCGACCAAATATGCGCTGGCGAAGCTCGGCCATATGGCGCCCGACGTGCGGCTGCCGATCACCGAGCCTTCGGAAGCCGCTAGGGCCGCGGTCGATGCGGCGCTGGTTCACGCGGGGCTCGCCTGATGGTACGCCCGAAACCGCCCGAGGGCATCAAGACCAAGACCGTCGCCGAGAACCGCCGCGCGCGCTTCGAATATTTCATCGAGGATGTCGTCGAGGCAGGAATCGCGCTCGCCGGCACCGAGGTCAAGGCGCTGCGCCAGGGCACGGGGTCGATCGCCGAGGCGTTTGCCGAGGTCAAGGACGGCCAGGTCTGGCTGGTCAACGCCAACATCCCCGAGTTCAGCCATGGCAACCGCTTCAACCATGAGCCGAAACGGCCGCGCAAGCTGCTGCTCCACGAGCGCCAGATCAACAAGATGTGGGGGGCGGTGGCGCGCGACGGCATGACGCTGATCCCGCTGTCGATCTATTTCAACCCGCGCGGCCGCGCCAAGGTCGAACTGGCGCTCGGCAAGGGCAAGAAGCTGCACGACAAGCGCGAAGTGATGAAGGATCGCGACTGGAAGCGCGACCAGGCGCGCATCATGCGCGAAAGGGGCTGACGATGGACGACAGCATTCGCGACAAGCTGGTCGCGGTGAAGCAGGCCTGGGCGCGCGCCGGGCGGCTGCTGACCGGCAAGGCCGACCCCGATCACGACATGCGACTGCCGCCGGGGCAGCGGCTCGTCACCAATTGGCCGGTGCTCGATCTCGGCATCCAGCCCGATGTGGCGCGCGCCGATTGGCGGCTGAGCGTCGATGGCGCTGTCGTCAACCGGCTCGACTGGGATTGGCAGGCGCTGATGGCCCAGCCGCAGATCGACGATGTGAGCGATATTCACTGCGTCACGCAATGGTCGCGCTACGACAACCGTTGGCGCGGCGTCGCGACCGCACATGTCATGGCGCTCGCCCAGCCGCATCCGCATGCCACGCATGTCGTGCTCCATGGTTACGACGGCTACACGACCAATGTGCAGCTCGATCACTTTGTCGATGAGGACTGCCTGTTGGCGCACACCCACGACGGCGCCGCCATCGGCCGCGAGCACGGCGGCCCGGTGCGCGCCATCCTGCCGCGCTGGTATCTGTGGAAATCGGCGAAATGGTTGAAGCGCATCGAGGTCGTCGCCGGCGATCGCCCCGGCTTCTGGGAAACCCGCGGCTATCACAACGAAGGCGACCCCTGGCTTGAGCAGCGCTACGGCTGATCCTTCCTTGCAGGTGCTGCTGCCCGTCGATCTTTCCGAGACGCCGGGTTGGCCGGCGCCCTATGCCGATGGCTCGCAGAACAGCTGGGTCAGCGAGCTGCTCACCCATCTGCCGCTGGCGATGGCGCTGCTCTCGGCGCAGGGGCGGATCCTCGTTGGCAACGAGGCCTTTTTCGCCACGGTCGGCCAGCGTTGCGCGCCGGGCACCCGCCCCGAGGCACTGGCGGTCGCCGGCGACGAGGCACAGGTTGCCGTCGCCGTTGCCCGCGCCCTCGCCGGCAACGAGACCGTCGAAGTCCGCGCGGCGCTCGCCAACCGGCCGGAGGAACGCCAGGTCCTGACCATCACGCCGGTGCCGCCCGGCCTCGGCTTTGTCGCGGTGCTCGCGATGCGCGACATCCGCGAGCAGCTGCGGTTGGAAGCCCAGGCGGCGGCGGCGACGCGGATGCAGGCGGTGGGTCAGCTCGCCGGCGGCATTGCGCATGATTTCAACAATATCCTGACGGCGGTGCTGGCGCTGACCGATCAGCTGCTCGATCGCCATCGCCCCGGCGACGATGATCATGAAGCGCTCGATGAAATCCGTCGCAACGGCCGCCGTGCCGCGGCGATGATCGAGCAGCTGCTGGCCTTTGCCCGCCAGCAACCGCAGCGCCAGCAGCTGCTCGATCTCGCGCCCCTGATCGTCGGGCTCCAGCCGTTGCTGACGCAGTTGCTCGGCAAGGGCATTTCGCTTGCCATCGACAGCGACCAGCTGCGCGGCGCCGTGCGTGCCGACCCCGGGCAGATCGAGCAGGTTATCGTCAACCTCGCCGTCAACGCCCGCGACGCCATGGCGGGATCGGGGGCGCTGACCATTACGCTGCGCGATGTCGCTGCCGCCGACATCGACGCCCAGGGCCATCGCATCATCCCGCGCGCCGATCATGTCGTCATCGATGTCGCCGATACCGGCACCGGCATTCCCGCGGCTATTGCCGGCAAGATCTTCGAGCCCTTTTTCACGACGAAGAAGATGGGGGAGGGCACCGGGCTGGGGCTCTCGACGGTCTATGGCATCGTCAAACAGTCCGACGGCTATATCTTCGCCCGGCCGGCGAGCCCGCGCGGCACGGTGTTCAGCGTCTATCTGCCCGCCTTCGGCAAGCGCGGCGCGGCGGGGTCGGCGCCGCGCGCCGCGGTCCCGCCTGCCCATGCCCCGATGCCCGCCGAGTTGCGCGTCCTGTTGGTCGAGGATGAGCCGGCGGTTCGCAACGTGCTGAAGCGCGGCCTGCAAAACCAGGGGCTGCAGGTGACGGTGGCGGCCGATGGCCAGTCGGCGCTGGAAATGCTTGGCGCCGGGCTCGAGATCGATGTGCTGGTCTCCGATGTGATGATGCCGGGCATCGACGGCGTCGAACTGGCATCGCAGGCGGTGCGCGGCCGGCCGGGGCTGGCGGTGGTGCTGATGTCGGGCTTCGCCGAGCCACCGCTGCACCGCGCCGCCGACGCACAGGGGGTGCAGTTCCTGTCAAAGCCCTTCGCCATGGCCGATCTGGTTGGCGCGATTGCCACGGCGTTCGCGCTATCCCACTGACTTCGGCTGTAAATATCGATCTGCCGCAGCCTGATGTTCCGCTCTTGTTCTTATCGAACAAATGCGGTACGACTCGGCCATTGAAATTGTCCGGCAGACAGCTACGAAAGGTCCTGAATCATGGCCGCAGCATTGAAAGTGGTGGACGGGGGAATGGACAGACAAAAGGCGCTGGAAGCCGCATTGGCCCAGATCGATCGTGCCTTTGGCAAGGGCTCGGTGATGAAGCTCGGCGCCAAGGAGACGATGGAGGTCGAAGCCGTTTCGACGGGGTCGCTCGGGCTTGACCTTGCGCTCGGCATCGGCGGGCTGCCGCGCGGCCGCGTTATCGAGATTTACGGCCCCGAGAGTTCGGGCAAGACGACGCTGGCACTGCACGCCATCGCCGAAGCCCAGAAGATCGGTGGTACGGCGGCCTTTGTCGACGCCGAACATGCCCTTGATCCCGCCTATGCCAAGAAGCTTGGCGTCAACATCGACGAGCTGATCGTCTCGCAGCCCGATACCGGCGAACAGGCGCTCGAGATCGTCGATACGCTGGTGCGGTCGAACGCCGTCGATGTGCTCGTCGTCGATTCGGTCGCGGCGCTGGTGCCGCGCGCCGAAATCGAAGGCGAGATGGGCGACAGCCATGTCGGCCTGCAGGCGCGGTTGATGAGCCAGTCGCTGCGCAAGTTGACCGGGTCGATCAGCCGGTCGCGTTGCCTCGTCATCTTCATCAACCAGCTGCGCATGAAGATCGGCGTGATGTACGGCAATCCCGAGACGACGACCGGTGGCAATGCGCTGAAATTCTACGCCTCGGTCCGCCTCGACATTCGCCGTACCGGCCAGATCAAGGACCGCGACGAGGTCACCGGCAACACGACGCGCGTCAAGGTCGTCAAGAACAAGGTGGCGCCGCCGTTCAAGCAGGTCGAATTCGACATCATGTACGGCGAGGGCATTTCCAAGATCGGCGAGATCCTCGATCTCGGCGTCAAGGCTGGCGTCGTCGAAAAGTCGGGCGCCTGGTTCAGCCATGATTCGGTGCGCATCGGCCAGGGCCGCGAGAACGCCAAGAAGTATCTGCGCGAGCATCCCGAGACGGCGGCGAAGATCGAGAAGGTCATCCGCGAAAATGCCGCCGGGATCTCGGAAGCGCTGATGGCCGGCCCTGACGCGGATGACGGCAACGACATGTGATCCGGGTGCCGCGGCGCTTCCCCCGGGGCGCCGCGGAACGCGCCTCTCGTCCGCGGATTACGCTGGGCAGGAGGCTGCCATGTTCCCAGACGATGATTTGCCGACTGCCGGTAGCGCAACCCTTCCCCCGGCCGATGCGCCGGCCGAAGGCGCCGACGATGTGCCGGCGCCGCCGATGCCGGGTTCGCCCGGCGCGCCACCCGAACCCGACAACCCCGGTGAGGGCGCGGCCACCCAGGGCGTTGCGCCACCGAACCGCAACAATCCGCTTGAGGAAGCCCAGGCAAGCTCGGCGCGCGAGCGATCGACCGAGGAGGGTTGCCCTTAGGCTCTGGGGGCGAATTGCCGGCGATTGACGCCGGCACCGACTGCCCCGACAAGGCCGCTCGAAAGGGCCCCCCGATGACCGATATGCCGCCTGCCGCCAACGCCGAGCAGATCGAATACTGGAACTCGGCGGTCGGTGACACCTGGGCGCGGATGCAGGAACGGCTCGACCGCTCCTTCACGCCGTTGACCGCGGCGCTGCTCGCCATCGCAGCGCCCCAGGCCGGCGAGCATGTCCTCGATATCGGCTGCGGCACGGGGGAAGTCAGCCTGGCGACCGCCGGCGCGGTCGGCGAGGAAGGCACCGTGCTCGGCATCGACATCTCCGATGCGATGCTGTCACGCGCCCGCGAGCGTGCCGACGAACTGCTCAGCGACGCCGAATTCCGCAACGCCGATGCCGCGACCTTCGCCGACGAAACCGGCTTCGACCTGCTGATCTCGCGCTTCGGTGTGATGTTCTTCGCCGATCCGGTTGCCGCCTTCGCCAATCTCCACGCCCGCACGGCCGAGGGCGGCCGGCTTGCCTTCGCGTGTTGGCAGGACGCCGGCGCCAACCCCTGGGCGACGCTGCCGATGGCGGTTCTCGCCGATCTGCTCCCCGCCATGCCGCCGATCGACCCCAGTGCGCCGGGGCCCTTTGCCTTTGCCGACCCCGAGATCGTCGCGGCGATCCTCACCGCCGCCGGGTGGCAGGACGTCGCTTTCCATGCCTGTCCCTTCGCGATGCTCACCGGCAGCGGCGACGACCCGGTCGCCGATGCGGTGACCTTCTCGCTGCGCATCGGCCCCGCGGCTCGCGCGGTTCGCGACGCCGGCGTCGGCGATATCGCGCGCGTCCGCCTCGCCGAAGCGCTTGCGGCTTATCGCAGCGATGGCGGCGTCGCGCTGCCGGCGCAGGCCTGGCTGGTGACGGCGCACGCCTGATCGGTCTTGGCGCGGCACCCGGCGTCGCCTAAGTCGGGGCCATGATTGCCAGCAACGACATCCGCCGCTCGTTCCTCGACCATTTCGGCAAGGCCGGTCACCGCATCGTGCCGTCGGCGCCGCTGGTGCCGCAGAACGACCCGACCTTGATGTTCGTCAACGCCGGCATGGTGCCCTTCAAGAATGTCTTCACCGGGCTCGAAAGCCGGCCTTATTCGACCGCGGTCTCGTCGCAGAAATGCGTCCGTGCCGGCGGCAAGCACAATGACCTCGACAATGTCGGCTATACCGCCCGCCATCATACCTTCTTCGAAATGCTCGGCAATTTCAGCTTCGGCGATTATTTCAAGGCCGATGCCATCGAACATGCCTGGAGCCTGTTGACCCGCGAATGGGGCCTCTCTGCCGATCGCCTGACCGCCACCGTCTATCACACCGACGACCAGGCTTTCGACTTGTGGCGCAAGATCGCCGGCCTGCCTGAGCATCGCATCATCCGCATCGCCACCAAGGACAATTTCTGGTCGATGGGCGACACCGGCCCGTGTGGCCCGTGCAGCGAGATCTTCTACGATCATGGCGATCATATCTGGGGCGGCCCGCCCGGCAGCCCGGAGGAAGACGGCGATCGCTTCGTCGAAATCTGGAACCTGGTGTTCATGCAATATGAGCAGGTCGACGCCGAAACTCGCGTCGACCTGCCCAAGCCGTCGATCGACACCGGCATGGGGCTCGAACGCGTCGCCGCAGTGCTGCAAGGGGTCCACGACAATTACGACACCGACACCTTCAAGGCGCTGATCGCCGCCAGCCAGGATCGCACCGGCGCGCCGACGACGGCCGACGCCCGCGTTTCGCACCGCGTCATCGCCGACCATCTCCGCTCGGCGGGTTTCCTCGTCGCCGATGGCGTGCTGCCCGCCAATGATGGCCGCGGTTATGTGCTGCGCCGCATCATGCGCCGCGCCATGCGCCATGCGCATCTGCTTGGCGCCAAGGAGCCGCTGATGCACCAGCTGGTGCCGGCGCTGGTCGCTGCAATGGGCGGGGCCTACCCCGAACTGCTGCGCGCCCGGCCGCTGATCGAGGAAACGCTGAAGCTCGAGGAAACACGCTTCCGCCAGACCCTTGAGCGCGGTCTCGGCCTGCTCGACGAAGCGACGTCGAAGCTTGGCCAGGGCGAAACCCTGCCCGGCGAAATCGCCTTTCGCCTCTACGATACCTTTGGTTTTCCTTATGATTTGACCGAGGATGCGCTGCGCGCCCAGGGCCGCGCCGTCGACCGCGCCGGCTTCGATACCGCGATGGCCGAACAGAAGCGCGCCGCGCGCGCCGCTTGGACGGGCAGCGGCGCCAAGGCGTCGGACAGCGTCTGGTTCGACATCGCCGAGGCGCATGGCGCCACCGAATTCACCGGCTATGCCGCCGTCAAGGGCCAGGGCCAGGTGCTCGCCATCGTCAAGGATGGCCTCGCCGCGGGGGCCGGGGAGGCGGGCGAAAGCATTGCTCTGGTGGCCAATCAGACGCCTTTTTATGGCGAATCGGGGGGGCAACAGGGCGATGCCGGGGTGATCCTGGGGGACAATGGCCTGCGCATCGAAATTTCGGATACCGCCAAGCCGCTCGGCAAGGTCATCGCCCATCTCGGCCGCGTCGTCGCCGGGCGCGTCGCCGTCGGTGACAGCGTCCGCTTCCTTGTCGATGGCGATCGTCGCGCCCGGCTGCGCGCCAACCATTCGGCGACGCATCTCCTTCACGCCGCGCTGCGCCACCGCCTCGGCGGCCATGTCACCCAGAAGGGCTCGCTCGTCGCCCCCGATCGCCTGCGCTTCGACTTCAGCCACAACAAGGCGCTGACGGCCGACGACATCGCCGCCGTCGAAGCCGAGGTCAACGCCCAGATCCGCGGCAACCGCGCCGTCACCACCCGGCTGATGACGCCCGACGCCGCGATCGAAGCCGGCGCGCTGGCATTGTTCGGCGAGAAGTACGGCGACGAAGTCCGCGTGCTCAGCATGGGCGCCCGCGGCAGCGACGATGACGAGGCCATCTATTCGACCGAACTCTGCGGCGGCACCCATGTCGAAGCGCTCGGCGACATCGCGCTGTTCAAGATCGTCGCCGAAAGCGCCGTCGCCAGCGGCGTCCGTCGCATCGAGGCGCTCACCGGCGAGGCGGCACGCGACTGGCTGACCGAGCAGGAAAACCGCCTCAAGGCCGCCGCGGTGACGCTGCGTGTCCGCCCCGACGAAGTCGCGGCGCGCGTCGAAGCGCTGGTCGAGGAACGCCGCCGGCTCGAACGCGAACTTGCCGACGCCAAGAAGGCCCTCGCGCTTGCCGGCCCGGCGACCGCCGCCGCGGCGCCCGAGCAGGTCGGCGGGGTCGGCTTCCTCGGCCAGGTGCTCGACGGCCTCGATCCCAAGAGCCTGCGCGGGCTGATCGACGACGCCAAGGCCAGCCTCGGCTCGGGCGTCGCGGTGCTCGTCGCGGTCAACGACGGCCGCGCTTCGGTTGCCGTCGGCGTCACCGACGATCTCAAGGGCACGCGCTCGGCGGTCGATTTCGTGCGGATCGCCTCGGCGGCCTTGGGCGGCCAGGGCGGCGGCGGTAGGCCCGATTTTGCCCAGGCCGGCGGCCCCGACGGGGCGCGCGCCGCCGAGGCGGTCGCCGCGGTCAGGGCAGCGCTCGCCGCCTGAGCAGGCGTCACTTTATCGCAACCATTTTGTCAGAATCGTCGCGCAAGGGCTTGTCTTGGCGCCCCGGCATTGCGAGGGGGCGCAACGATGCAACGCGACGCCCTTGGACTTTATGCCCGCCTCGGCGTCACCCCCGATGCGACGCCGGCCGAGATCAAGGCCGCCTATCGCCGCCTCGCCAAGGCGGCGCATCCCGACAGCGGCCGTCGCGGCGACGACGGCCGGCGCTTTCGCGAACTGACCGAAGCCTATGAGATCCTCGGCGATGCCGTCCGCCGGCGGGACTATGACAAGGCGCTCGAAAAGCCGCTGACCGGGCTGCTGGCGGCGGCATCGCGCGATGCACGCGAACCGATCCGCTGCGGCGCCTGCCGCAAGACGACGATCGAGCCGCGCTACCTGCGCTTCCAGCGGGTGTGGAGCATCGCGATGTTCTGCGGCCGCCGGCCGGTCGAGGGCATCTGGTGCGCGTCCTGCGCGCGCACCGCAGCGCTCGGCGCCAGCCTGTCGAGTGGGTTGCTCGGCTGGTGGGGGCTGCCGGGGGCGCTGTGGACGCTCGCCGAAGTCGCCCGCAACGCCGCCGGCGGCACGGCTGATGCGGCTGCCGGCGAAAAACTGCTCTGGCACAATGTCGGGGCGTTCGTCGGCCGCGGCAATCTGCCGGTGGCGGCGGCGCTGGCGGCGCGCCTGGCGACGGCGGAGGACGCGCGCATCCGCGGCGACGCCATCGAAATGCTCAGCGCGCTGCGCGAACAGGGGGTGGGGCGATCGATCGCGATGGCGCGGCTCGACGCGCCATGGGGGTTCAGCGCGGTTTCGGCGCTGGCGCATTTCGGCGCCGCGGCGGTGGCGCCCTGGGTGGTCATCGTCTCCTGGGCTGTGACGCGGGGGTAGGGGCCGGCGGCGGCAACGAGTGTCGCGGGCGGCCCGACGGCCGCCCGCGCTGGCGATCAGAAGCGATAGCCGATCGACGCCGTCACCTGGTGGCGATCCACGTCGAAATCATAGCCGGTGTAGCGATATTCGGCCTTGGCGAAGAGATGGCGGTTGAAGGCGAGCTCATAGCCGGCGCCGAGGCGATAGCCGTCGAGGTTGAAGGCGATGGCGGTGAAGCCATCGTTGGCGGCAACGCGGCCGTTGGCATAGCCGGCCAGGGCGTAGAGCAGCGACGTATCGGTGACCTTGCCGCCGAAGCGCGCCAGCACTTCGAAGTCGCGGCCGGCATTGGCGCAGACGCCGAGCGCGCATTCGCGGATCGTCGAGCCGGCGATGCCGCCCTGGACCCCGAGAACGAGGCTCTTGCCGAGCTTGAAATCATAGCCGGCGCCGCCGCCATAGACGAGCCCCGAACTGCCTTCGACCTGGTCCCAGCCCAGCCGGGCCTCGACCCAGGGCCCCTGGAAATCCTGTGCCGCGGCGGGCATGGCGAGAACGACCGCGGCGAGCGCGGTTGCAAGCAACTTCATGATGTTCGACCCCTTGGTTTGCGTCCGATCGCGACGGCGATGCCGCTTCGGAGCGGGGGCAAAATCACCTTTCCGTTCGGTAAAGGCAAACGGGTTTTTCGCCGATTGGCGCCATTTTGGACAGAGCTTGGGTTGCTTCGCGCGCGCCCTGGGCCGGGGGGAAGCGTCACGGCTGCCTGGTTGTCGGGAGCGCAATCGAGCTTGTTCGGCTATGACGGCAATGGCAATCTCATCAGCGATGGCAGCATTTGTCTGGTCTATGACACCGAGAACCGATTGCTGGGCAAGCGCGCCTTCACGGCGAACCGCGACCCCTTGGGCGCCGAGCTAGCGGCGCTGGCCTATGATCCGCTCGTGGGATCGGAATGGTCTCTAAACCCAAGCACGTGCGTGCGGCATGGAATTACGGTGACAGTGCACTAAATTGTGAACGCAGCCTGTGGCACTGCCGACATCACCAGCAGCTTTGCCTACAACCCCGCCAATCAGATCGTCACCCGCAGCCGGTCGAACGGTGCCTATGTCTTCAACGGCACGGTGGATGTGGCGCGGCGTTACACGGTGAACGGCCTCAACCAATATCAGTCGGCGGTGTCGGGATCGCAATCGAGCTTGTTCGGCTATGACGCCAATGGCAATCTCACCAGCGATGGCACCATGTGTCTGGTCTATGACACCGAGAACCGCCTGGTAAGCAAGCGCGCTTTCACGGCGAACTGCGCCACCGCGGGCACCGAGCAGGCGGCGCTGGCCTATGATCCGCTCGGGCGGCTCGCCTCGATCAGCGGCGGCGGCAACACGACGCGGCTGTCCTACACGCACCAAACAGGCTATAAGGGGCGGGACTTGAATTGTTGCTTTTGACGAAAGCCGATTGGCTCTTTCTCATCGTCGGAGACTGTACTTCGGTGAACTTCTGCGCCGGGGCGGCGCTCAATCCGCCGGCAGCGCATAGGTAACCGCCGCCTGGCCCACCGGCGTCGCTTCGTCGTCACTCCACAGGCGGACGTCGGTGACCACGAGCCGGCGGCCGAGGCGGAGCAGGCGGGCGTCGGCGTGGACGGTGCGGAAGGAGCAGGCGCGCAGGAACTGGTAGTTGAGGCTGCTCGTCACCGCCATCGCCACCGGGCCGATGTGCGCCAGCACCAGCGCATAGGCGGCGCGATCGGCGAGGCCCATCAGGGTCGGGCCGGAGACGATGCCGCCGGGGCGGAGCTGGCTCGCGTCGGGTTCGAGCGCGATGCGGACATGGCCGGGCACCGCCAGCACGACGCCATCGGGGCGCTCGGCATGGGGGAAGGCGTCGCGCAGGAAGGCGTTGAGGCCCGCGGCGTCGAGGCACAGGCGGTCGGCGGAAGGCGGGTCGGTGCTCATGCTCGCGTGTCGCCCGGCCGGGGCGGCGCTGGCAAGGGCTCAGTCGCCGGCGGCGGGCGCGGCCTCGGGATCGTGCGGCGGCGCGGCGGGGTCGTCGCGCTTCATGCGCCGCACCGCCAGCCGGCTGCGCACCGGCGCGCCATCGGCCTGGATGCGGGCGCGCAGCTCGGCGCGCTTTTCGTGGATCGAGGCGATCACCCGCCCCATCGGCACGCCGAGATCGACAAGCAGCGCTTCGGCGAGTTGCAGGCTCGATTCGATGGTTTCGGGAACGGCGTCGGTCACCCCCTGGGCGTAGAGCGCGGTGGCGTGATCGGCGTCGCGAGCCCGGACGACGAGGCAGAGATCGGGGTGGCGCTCGCGGATCAGCCGCACCAGCGTGTCGAGGCTGGCGACGGCGTCGATGGTCAGCACGACGGCGCGCGCCTCGCCGAGGCCGAGCTTGTCGAGCAATTCGGGGCGGCGGGCGTCGCCATAGATCACCGCGCGGCCGTCGCGGCGGTGGCGGGCGACTTCGTCGGGGTCGGCATCGACCGCCAGATAGGGCTGGCCATGGGCTTCGAGCATCGACGCGACGAGGCGCCCGACGCGGCCGAAGCCGATGATGACGGTGCGGCCGGCCTCGGCGCGCGGCGCGGCGGTTTCGGCCTCGGGGTGGCCGAGCGCGGCTTCGAGGCGCTGGCCGGCGAGCCCGAGGAAGGGCGCCAGCGCCAGGCTGAGGCCGGTGACGATCAGCGCCAGGTCGGCGGCGTCTCCGGCCATCATCGTGCCGGCGACGCCGATCAGGATCAGGCTGGTCTCGCCGGGCGCGGCGAGCAGCGCCGCGACATGCGCCGCGACGCCGCGGCCGCGCCCCGACAGGCGCAGCGCGAGATAGAGGCTGAGGCCCTTGATCGCGGCGACGGCGGCGACGAGACCAAAGACCAGCCCCGGCCGCGCCGCGACGGCGCCGAGATCGAGGGTCATGCCGACCCAGATCAGAAAGACGCCGAGCAGCAGCCCCTCGAAGGGAGCGATGGCCGCTTCGACCTGGCGGCGATAATCGGTCTCGGCGAGCATGACGCCGGCGACGAGCGCGCCGATCGCCGGCGACAGCCCGACGCTGACGGTGGCCGCCGCGCTGAGGATCAGGACGACGAGGGCCGCCGCCAGGAACAGCTCGGGCCGCCGGGTGCGCGCCGCCTGGAGGAAGAGCGCCGGGACGATCAGCCGCCCGGCGAGTGCGATGGCGGCGATGACGGCGAGGCCCTTGGCGAGCGTCGCGACGAAACCGCCGGCGGCCGATCCGGCGCTCAGGAGGAGCAGCAGCGGCGCGATGGCAATATCCTGGAACAGCAGGATGCCGAAGGCGGTGCGCCCGGCGGCGCTGCCCATGCGGCCGCTGGCGCTGAGCATCTGCAGGCCGACCGCGGTGGAGGACAGTGCCAGCGCCAAGGCCAGGGTGACGGTGATGGCGAGCGGCAGCTGGAAGGGCAGCATCGCCAGCCCGAGCAGCAGCGCCGCGCCGCCGAGTTGCACCGGGCCGAGGCCGAAGACGAGGCTGCGCATCGTCCGCAACCGCTCGACCGACAGTTCGAGGCCGAGCGCGAAAAGCAGCAGGGTGATGCCCATTTCGGCAGGTGTCGCCAGCACCTCGGCGTTTGAAATGGTCAGCGTGTCGAGCCAGGGCCAGCGCTCGGCAAGAGCGCCGAGCCCGTGCGGGCCGACGAGGACGCCGACGAGGATGAAGCCGACAACCGGCGAGATGCGCAGCGCCGCAAAGGCCGGAATGACCAAGCCCGCGGCGCCGAGGACGACGACGAGATCCTGGAAGCCGGCGGAAGCGATCGGCAGGGACATGGCCCGACCTTACACGTCGCGCGTTCGAGCGGCAGGGCTTTCGGCGGCTCACAAGGGAAAAGACGATGCAACGGTTCGAGGGCAAGGTGGCGCTGGTCACCGGCGCCGGGCGCGGGATCGGCGCGGCGATCTGCCGGCAGCTCGCCGACGAGGGCGCGGCGGTATGGGTGAGAGACTGCGATATGGCGGCGGCCGAAGCGCTTGCCGAAGCGATCGGGCCCGCGGCAAGGCCGCTGCTGCTCGATGTTCGCGACGAAGCGGTGTGGGTGGCGGCGCTGGCGGCGGTGGCGGCGCGCAACGGCGGGCTCGACGTGCTGGTCAACAATGCCGGCATTACGGGCCATGGCGCGGGGGCCGGGCCGCAGGACCCCGAGCATGTCAGCCTGGCCGACTGGCGCGCCGTCCATGCCGTCAACCTCGATGGCGTCTTTCTCGGCTGCAAGCATGGCATCACCGCGATGCGGGCGCGGGGTGGGGGCGCCATCGTCAACATCTCGTCGCGGTCGGGGCTGGTCGGCATTCCGGGGGCGGCCGCCTATGCGTCGTCCAAGGCGGCGGTGCGCAACCACAGCAAGACGGTGGCGCTGTGGTGCGCCCAGCAGGGGCTGGCGATCCGCTGCAACACGGTCCACTCGGCAGCGATCCTGACGCCGATCTGGGAAGCGATGCTCGGCGACGACTCGGGCGAGCGCGAGGCGAAGATGGCGGCGCTGGTCCGCGATACGCCGCTGCGGCGTTTCGGCACGCCCGAGGAAGTCGCGGCGATGGTCGCCTATCTGGCGTCGGACGAGGCGGGTTATGTGACGGGGTCGGAGTTCGACATCGACGGTGGCCTGCTCGCCGGGTCGGCGGCGTCGCCGGGGTAGGGCCGGACCCGGTCGATGTGGCGCTGAGGGTCGATCGCGAGCCAATTTGTAGCCGCTTCCTGTGGATTTGCGACGGTCCGCTTATAGGCGCGATCCGGTGCGACCCGCCATCAATTCCGCGTTATCTTGCCGTTGACGCTGACAGGCAGACCACAGTCATCCTCGACGGCAGCATTAACCCGCTTCATTAAAGCCGTGAAAGCCTCCAAGCGAGAAGCTGGCCATGGTTCGCCCATCTTCATCATACCATTTGTGTATGATCGTGTCTGCCCATCATCCGTTATTTGAAGCGCCGCCGTCTGGTCTGGTCCGTACTGCCAAAGATGTCTCTTGTAGATCACTTCTCCTCGATAGGGAGTGAGCTGAAAGCGCTTGTCTTGCTCCTCGCGACGAGCAACTTCGCCTACTCCGTTGACCGACCGAATAGCTCGATCGACACACTGATAGTCAACCATCTTCGTTAGCTCTGCGTCGGTGCTGATGCCAGATAGACTGTCGCAACCAACCACGATGATGCATAGCATGAGGATGGAATGAGAAAGGTTCACACCTTATGGTACGGCTGCTTTCGGCTCTAGGGAAGAAGGCAGCGAGCGGCCGGGTTGGGACGGAAGCAGCCATTGAGCCTACGGGTTCGAATCGACGGAATTGCGAGAGCTGTCGCGATCGGACCCTGGCTCAACGTTCGCGCAGGCGCGGCATCAGTTCGACGAAGTTGCAGGGGCGGTGGCGGCTGTCGAGCTGGTCCTTGAGGATGCCGTTCCAGCCGTCCTTCACTGCCCCCGTCGAGCCCGGCAGGCAGAAGATATAGGTGCCGCGCGCGACGCCGGCGCAGGCGCGCGACTGGACGGTCGAGGTGCCGATGGTGGCGTAGCTCAGCCAGCGGAACAGCTCGCCGAAGCCGGGAATGAGCTTTTCGGCGACCTGGTCGAGTGCCTCGGGGGTGACGTCGCGGCCGGTGACGCCGGTGCCGCCGGTGCTGATGATGCAATCGACCTGCGGGTCGTCGATCCAGGCGGTGAGTTGCGCGACCAGTGCGGGCACGTCGTCCTTGACGATCGCGCGCGCCGCCATCTCGTGGCCGGCGTCGCCGAGCAGCGCCACCAGCGTGTCGCCCGAGCGGTCGTCGGCGGCGGTGCGCGTGTCCGAGACGGTCAGCACGGCGATGCGGACGGGGGTGAAGGGCAGGGTTTCGTCAATCGGCATCAGGCTCGGGGTCTTTCGATGGCGCTGCGGCGGGCTTCACGGTGCCGAGCACGATGACGTAGCGATATGCCCATTCGGTGCTCTTGTAGCGCCGCTCGGCATAGCGGAAAAAGCAGGCATAACCGAGACAGGACAGGATCGGCAGCGCCAGCACCATGCCGCGGAACAGCAGCAGGCCGACGATCGGCAGCACGACGACGAGCGAGCGGAAGAACTTCGAATCGGCCTCGTAGCGCAGCACATCGGCATAGGCGGCGGGCGCGCGGAACATCAGCGCGGCCTTGGCCCAGGCGAAGGTGTTCATCGGGTCGTCGAACGCCCATGGGTTTGGCGGCGGCAGGGCATCAAAGCGAAGCGCGGACGCGGCGATATAGGCGCGGTCGCGGATGGGCGGCCATTTCTTCTTGCGGTAGCGGTCGTAGAAACGGTCGTCGAGCGATGCGGCCAGATAAAAGACGATATGGCCGGCGGCATAGGCGGCAAGGCCGAAGGCGATCCAGGCCGATCCCGGTGCGGCAAGGAAGGTCGCAAAAGCCGGCGGCAAGCCGAAAACGATCAGCAGCGCCGCCACCAAAAGCGCGCCCGGCAGCAGGATCGAGAAGACCTCGATCACCCCCAGTTGAAAGTCATTGGGTTTCGGCATCGTTACCCCCCGGCGGACGCAGCGACACTATTGCATCGAAGTCGCGCCGTCACCTTCGTGAGGTGCCCGGCGCTCGGGCGGCGGCTGGCATCGATGCGCGGCTATGCTAGGCTGCCAATGCAGGCAGGGAGGGCAGCGATGTTCGGTGCGGATGCAGTGGCGGTGGCGTTCGTCAATGTCAGCGATCGCGCGGCGGGGCTGGCCTTTTACCGCGATGTCCTCGGGCTTGAGCTCGTGGCGTCGGATGACTTCGGCGATTTCTTTCGGCTCGGCGCCGCGCGGCTGCGAATGACGATGATCGCCGACCACAAGGGCAATGGCTTCCCGGTGTTCGGCTGGCAGGTCGGCGATATCGCCGCCACCGCCCGCGCGCTGGCGGCGAAGGGGGTGGCGCTGACGGTCTATCCCGGCATGGGGCAGGACGAGCTCGGCATCTGGGCGGCGCCCGATGGCGGCGCGAAAGTCGCCTGGTTCAACGATCCCGACGGCAATTGCCTGAGCTTGAACCAGGTCGGCTGACGCGCCTCAGTTGCTGGCGGTGACGCTGACGCCGGTGCTGGCCGGCGCCGGCAACGTCTGAACTGGCCGCGGTTCGAGCTTGATCCCCGCCGCGCCGGGCATGCCGGGGAAGTGTGGCCACAGCCCGGTGGCGATCGCTTCCATGCTTGCCGGCACGGTGCCGTCGCGGAGCTGGTACATCCACAGATTGCGCATCACCACTTCGACATAGTGGCGGGTTTCCTTGAAGGGGATCGATTCGATGAACAGCAGCGGATCGCCGCGATCGTCGAGGCTGGCGTTCCAGCGCGCCACCGACCCCGGACCGGCATTATAGGCGGCGATGACCTTGGGCAGCAGGCCCTGGGTATGCTGGCTGTCGCGCAGCGCTTCCAGATAGGTCTGGCCGACTTCGATGTTGAAGGCAGGGTCGGCGAGGTCGCCGCTTGTTGACGGCGCAGCACCGGTAACCATTGCCGCATCCATCTGCGCCTTCACCTGGCGCGCGGTCGCCGGCATCAGCTGCATGATCCCCTTGGCGCCGGCGCGCGACGTCGCGGTGGTGACGAAGGTCGATTCCTGCAGGGCATGGGCGAAAACCAGCGCGCGCTCGACGCGCCAGCCGCGCGCCGGCTGCCAGTCGGGCGCCGGATAGCGCGCCGACAGTGGCGCCTCGATGCCGACCGGCGGGCGGACGGCGAGGCTGTATTGCGTCGCCGGCAGGTTGAGGCGCGCTGCCAGCCGCAGCAGGGCCGGATAATCGTCGGGTGCGACGGTCTGGGCGAGATAGCGGAGTTCGCGGTCGCCGAGGCCGATCTGGCCGATCTCGATCAGCGCCGCGGCGCGGCGGGCGCCGGGCAGGTCCTTGAGATGGTTCCAGTCGGCGGTGATGAAGTCGGGCTCGCGCCAGTCGAGCGTCGGCGCCAGGCCAAGCATGCGGCGGGCGAGCAGGCCGTAAAAGCTGTTGCTTGCCTTGGCGGCGACTTCGAGGCGCGGCGCGACGAGTTCGGCGCGGCCGGCGGCAAGATGCGCGCGGCTCGCCCAATAGGCGGCGCCGGCGGCGAGGTCGGCGGGCGGTGCGAGCGCCGCCACCGCGTCGAAATGCCCGGCGGCGGCGGCGAACTCGCCAAGGCGCCACGCCGCCAGCCCCGCCGTCCAGGCGCCGAGCGCGGCATATTGCCCGGGCGGCCCCTTGGCGGCCTCGGCACCGAGGCGCAGCGCCGCGTCGTTGTCGTTGGCGCCGTAGCTCGACCAGGCGATGCGCTGCGCCCATTGGCTGCGCGCCTGCGGCGACAGGCTGGCGGCATCCTGCGCCCAGCGCGCCTCGGCGTCGGCGTTGCGATCCTCGGCGAGCAGCGCCTTCAATGCTGCGGCACAGGCGGCATCGGC
Organism: alpha proteobacterium AAP81b; assembly: GCA_001295935.1. Classification (GTDB taxonomy): domain Bacteria; phylum Pseudomonadota; class Alphaproteobacteria; order Sphingomonadales; family Sphingomonadaceae; genus Sandarakinorhabdus. The sequence continues at coordinate 3,705 of LJHX01000007.1, read as the reverse complement.
TTCGCCCGGTTCGACCTGCGCCGGGGCGTAGGTGACGGTGCGGAAGGGGCGTGCCGTCGGCAGCAGTGGCAGCGGCGCGGTATCGCCGGGCAGGCGCGCGGCGAGCTGGGCGATGCGCGGCGCCTGCGGCAGGTCGGCATTGGCGGCGAGCCAGGCGGCGAGCTGCGGCCGGGCGAGCTTGCCGGTGCCGCGGGCAATCATCAACTGGGCGCGGGCGGTTTCGCTGAGCAGGCCTGGTCCGAGTGCTTCAAGTCCTGCCTCGGCGGCGGCGAAGCGCCCGGCGTCGATATTGAGGAAGATGGCGCGATAGGCGGCGCGCTCGGCGAGGGTCAGTTGCGGCGGCACGGCGCGCTGGCGGGCGGTAATGCCGGGGCGATCGGCGGTGACGGTGATGGCGCTGGCGTCGCCAGCAGCGTCGGCGGCGGTCGCGACATCGGCGGCGCGGGCGGCGACGGCGGGCAGCGCGGCAAGCGCCAGGACGAGCAGCGGGCGGATCATGCGAGGCTTTCGGCGAAGGTCTGGAGATCGGCCCAGGCCAGGGCCTTCAACTCGGGTTGGTTGACCAGCGTGCGCGGGTGGAAAGTCGCCAGCAGCGGCACGTCGCGGTCGCCGACGCGGTGCGCCAGCCACCGCCCGCGCAGCCGCGACACGGTGCCGGCGACACCGCCGAGCGCCGCGGCGCGATCGCCGAAGGCGAGAATGCGCGCCGGCGGCGCGATGGCGAGGCCGCGCGCCAGCCAGGGGGCAAAGGTGGCGACTTCCTCGTCGCGCGGCGCGCGACCGCCGGCGGTCGCCCAGGGCAGCAGATGGCCGCGCGGGGTCGTCGCGGCGTCGAGGCCGATGGCGGCGAGCATTCGGCCGAGCAGCCGCGCCGCCGGACTGTCGTCGGGGTCGGGCTGGTCGGCGAGGACGAGCGTCGCGCCGGTGGTGGCGCCGACGAGCAGTTGCGGCGCCACCCCGGCGCGGCGCAGCGGATGCGCGAGGCCCGCGAGCAGCGCGTCGAGCGCGGCAAGGTCTGGCGCGCCGGCGGGATCGACATTGGAAACCAGGGCAGGGGCGGCCGGAGCCATAGCGCGTGCCGCCTGAGGGCGTGTCAAAACCGGCGCCGCAGCCTCGCTAGGCCTCGCCTCGGCACGCGCCGCAATCGGCGCCAGCCAGCTGCGCGGCCGGTCGCGCACGGCGACATCATTGCCCGCCGTCACCAGCCAGTCGAGCATTGCCGCATCGGCGCCGATGGCGCTGTCCCCTGCCTCAAGCATGGGTGCACCATGACGCCGCACCCCCACTGGTCAATGCGGCTTGCCACCGGTATCTGACGAGTGATGGCAAAGCCGCGACGTGTCGTTGACCGACCGTTCAGATCGGCGAGGGAGCAAGAAGGCAAGCGCATGAGCGAACGTGAATCGATGCCCTATGATCTGGTCATCGTCGGCGGTGGCCCGGCGGGGCTGGCGGCGGCGATCCGCGCCAAACAGGCAGCGGCCGACAAGGGGCTCGAGCTTTCGGTGTGCATCCTCGAAAAGGGCTCGGAGATCGGCGCGCACATCCTGTCGGGGGCGGTGGTCGATCCGCGCGCGCTCGATGAACTGATCCCCAATTGGCGCGACCTCGACAGCCCGATGACGGTGGCGGTCACCGAGAACCATCACTGGATCCTGACCCATGACGGCAAGCGCGAATTCCCGCACTGGCTGACCCCGCCCTTCATGAACAACAAGGGCACCTATACCGTCAGCCTCGGCAACCTCTGCCGCTGGCTCGCCGGCCAGGCCGAGGCGCTCGGCGTCGAGATCTTCCCGGGGTTCGCCGCCGCCGAGGTGCTGTGGAACGACGATGGCTCGGTCAAGGGCGTGGCGACGGGCGACATGGGCATCGCCCGCGACGGCAGCCGCAAGCCGTCGTGGCAGCCGGGGCTCGAACTCCATGCCAAATATACCTTCTTCGCCGAGGGCGTCCGCGGCCATCTCTCGAAGCAGCTGATCCGGCATTTCGATCTCGCCAAGGACAGCCAGCCGCAGATCTATGGCATCGGCATCAAGGAGCTGTGGGACATCGATCCGGCCAAGCATGTGCCCGGGCGCGTCATCCACACCCAGGGCTGGCCGCTTGACGACGCCAATGGCGGCGGCTTCCTTTATCACCAGGCCAACAACCAGGTCGCTTTGGGCTTCGTCACCTGGCTCAATTACGACAATCCCTATCTGTCGCCCTTCGACGAGATGCAGCGCTGGAAGACGCATCCCGCCATCCGCGAAATCCTCGAGGGCGGCCGGCGTGTGGCGTACGGCGCGCGCGCCATCAACGACGGCGGCTGGCAAGCGGTGCCGAAGCTGACCTTCCCCGGCGGCGCGCTGATCGGCTGCTCGGCAGGCTTCGTCAACGTGCCGCGCATCAAGGGCAGCCATACCGCGATGAAGACCGGCATGATGGCCGCCGAGGCCGCGGTCGAGGCGATCCTCGGCCAGCGCCAGAGCGACGAGCTGGTCGCCTATGGCGCCGCCTACAGGAAGAGCTGGGTCAGCGAAGAGCTGAAGATGGTGCGCAATGTCCTGCCGGCAGTTGAGAAATACGGCAATTTCGTCGGCACGATCATGGGCGGCGTCGAGATGTGGATGGAATATCTCGGCTACCAGCTGCCCTGGACGATGAAGCTCAAGCCCGATTACAAATACATGAAGCGCAAGGGCGAGGCCAAGCCGATCGCCTATCCCAAGCCCGATGGCGTCATCACCTTCGACAAGCTGACCTCGGTGTTTCTTTCGAACACCAATCACGAGGAAGACCAGCCGATCCACCTGACGCTGAAGGACCCCGAGGTCCCGATCAAGGTCAATCTGGCGATGTATGACGAGCCGGCGCAGCGCTATTGCCCCGCCGGCGTCTATGAAGTCGTCGGTGCCGATACCGGCGAGCCGCGCTTCCAGATCAACGCCCAGAACTGCGTCCACTGCAAGACCTGCGACATCAAGGACCCCAGCCAGAACATCAACTGGGTGGTGCCCGAAGGCGGCGGCGGCCCCAACTACCCCAATATGTGATAGGGTGCGGCTGGACAGGCGCGCCGACGCCAGCCAAGGGAATGGCCATGCGTGTGTTGCTCGCCTTTCTCGCCCTTGGTTTGCCGGCCGCAGCGGCGGCGAGTGCGCCGACCGGCGGTCACAGCGCCCGCCACGATTATGTCCTCGGCCGCTATGCCGCCAGCGATGACCAGCTTGGCCTCGCCTCGCGGCTGTTCGACGACGCGCAGCGCCGCGACCCCGCGGCCCCGGCGCTGCGCCGCCGCGCCTTCGATCTTGCCGTCGCCGCCGGCGACCGGCCACGCGCCACCGCGCTCGCCGCCGAGCTGAACGCCGCGGCGTCGGGCAAGGCCGGGCCGGAAGTGGCGATGATCACCCTCGTCGATGCCGTGCTGCGCCGCGACTGGCCGGCGGTTGACGTGGCGCGGGGCGGGCTGAAGGATGCCGGCTTCGTCGTCGTCGTCGCGCCGGTCGTCGAAGCCTGGGCGCGCTTCGGCCGCGGCGACCGCGACGGCGCGCTGGCGCGGCTCGATCCGGCCAATTTCACCGGCTTCCCGCGCGGCTATGTCGCCGAGCAGCGCGCCCATATGCTCGCCGCGATCGGCCGCTGGCCGGAAGCGGCGAAACTCTATGCCGAGATCCGCGTCGGCTCGCCGCCGGGGATCAACTTCGCCCGCCAGGGCGAGGC
>LJHX01000069.1 GCA_001295935.1 alpha proteobacterium AAP81b | reverse complement strand
CGTCGGCGGGAGCGGCCGGCGGCGGTGCCGGCGTCACGGGCGGCGCCGCGTCATCGTCGGTGCAGCCGGCGCAGCCCAGCGCCGGGCGCGGCACCATCGGGGCGCTTTCGCCCGGCCGCGGCGCCAGCGACGGCCAGTCGCCACCGGTATCGCGGGCGCAGCCGGCGACAAGCAGCAGGGCGGCAAGGATCGGCAGGCGAGCGCGCATCGCGTCCTGCTAGGGTCCGCTCGCCGGCGACGCAAGCCGGCGGCGATCGGCTGCGATTGCGCTGTTGCCAAGGCGGCGCGCCTCGCCTATGAGCCGCCTTCCCGCGCCCGTAGCTCAGCTGGATAGAGCATCAGACTACGAATCTGAGGGTCGGACGTTCGAATCGTTCCGGGCGCACCAATTTTCCCGACATATCCCCCGCGCCGCCGCGCTCAGCACACGCAGGCGGTCATCGGCAGGTTGACATAGTCGTGGCGGATTTCCGACACCGACACTGTCGCCGCCCCCGATGCCGCCAGGATGAAGGGTGACGTCACGCTCGCCATCGCCAGGCCCTGCGGGGCGAAGCATTGCAGCGGGATCGCCAGCTGGAACCATTCGCCCGGCCGCGCCGCGGCGACCGTCGCGGTCAGCGCGATTCGCGCCGTGCGGCCGGCGGCATCGGTCATCGCCACCGACAGCGGCCCCGGGCGATCGATCCGCAGCGCGACGACAAGGCTGATCTCGCCATTGGTCTCACGGCTGAGGTCGAGCGGCGCCGGCGGCAGCAATCGCCATTCGGCGGCGCCGGTCCAGGTCAGTCGGCGGGCATCCTCCTGGGCGTCGCGGTCGATGGCGGCGACGACCAGGCCGCCGCTCGCCAAGCGGCCTGCCGCCCCGGCGAGCGGTGTCGCCGCGCCATCGCCTTCGGCGACCGCGACCTGCCAGCCCTGCGGCGCCGCGCCCTTGCCGAACAACAGGCCGCCGGCATCGCCAGCGAGGCCCGCCGGGCGCGTCTCGTCGAGGCGCGGCACCGCGCCGGGGCGGGCATAGCTGAGGCCATAGCCGTAAGCGAACAGCGGGTCATAGGGCTTGTCGCGGCGGTTGAGGGCATATTGGTCGGGGCGCTTCGGCCAGGAAAAGCTCAGGCGCCCGCGGAAGTCATGGTTGACCGCGCCATCGGCCTTGCGGAACAGCACATCGGCGATGGCGCCGCCCTCGCTGCCCGGCAGGAAGGCGGCGACAAAGGCATCCGACGCGTTGATCTCGGCATTGACCCACAAAGGCCGGCCCGAGAGGAACACCGCGACGACGGGGATGCCGGCGGCCTTGAGCTTGCGCAGCAACGCGAGGTCGGCCTTGTCGCGATAGTCGAGCGTCGGCCGATCGCCCTTGAACTCGGCATAGGGTGGCTCGCCGAAAACGACGATGGCGGCGCTGGGCCTCGCGGTGAAGCGGCCGTCGGGCGACAGCGTCGCGCGCCCGCCGGCAGCGGCGACAGTCTCGCTTATGCCCGTCCAGATCGACCGGCCATTGGGGAAGCTGCTGTTGGGCAGCCCCTCGCCCTGCCAGGTCAGCGACCAGCCACCGGCCTGTTGCGACAGGCTGTCGGCCCCGGCGCCGGCGACAAGGATTTCGGCCCTGGGCGCCAGCGGCAGAATGCCCTTCTCGTTCTTGAGCAGCACCAGCGAGGCGCGCACCGCTTCGCGTGCCACCTCGCGATGCGCCGGCGCGCCGATCAGCGCCATCTTGCCGGCGAGCGGTCGCGACGACGGCCGGCCCTTTTCGAACAGCCCGGCGCGGATCTTGGCGCGCAGGATACGCCGCACCGCATCGTCGAGGCGCGCCGCCGCAATCGTGCCGGCGCGCGCCTCGGCGAGGGTGTTGGCGTAAAGCTTCTTCCAGTCGGGCCCCGAATACATGAACATGTCGAGCCCGGCGTTGATCGCCGCCGGGCAATCCTCGTTGCTGCACCCCGGCACCTGGCCATGGCTGTTCCAGTCGCCGACGACGAAGCCGTCGAAGCCCATGCGGCGCTTGAGCACATCGGTGAGCAGGCTCTTGTTGCCGCTCATCTTGACGCCGTTCCAGCTCGAGAAGGACGCCATCACCGATTGCGTGCCGGCGGCGATGGCGGCGGGATAGCCGCCGAGGTGGATGTCGCGGAAGGCCGCTTCGGGCAGCCTGGTGTCGCCCTGGTCGCGGCCGCCGGTGCCGCCGTCGCCGAGGAAATGCTTGGTCGTTGCCAGCACATGATAGCTGTCGAGGAAGTCGGGCGTGCCGACCTTGCCCTGCAGCCCCTCGATCATCGCCGTGGCATAGTCGGCGAGCAGCTCGGGCTCTTCCGAATAGCTTTCATAGGTGCGGCCCCAGCGGTCGTCCTGGACGACGGCGAGGGTCGGCGCGAAGGTCCAGTCGAGCCCGGCGGCGGCGGTTTCGCGCGCCGTGACCTCGCCGATGCGCTTCAGCAGCGCCGGGTCGCGCGCCGCGCCCAGTCCGATATTGTGGGGAAACAGCGTCGCGCCGAAGATGTTGTTGTTGCCATGGACGGCGTCGGTGCCCCAGATCACCGGGATTTTCGGGCGGCCATCGCTGCGCGTCATCGAGGCGTCGTAGAATTTGTCGGCAAGCTTCAACCACTCGATCGGCGGCGCCAGCGGGTCGCTGTTGGGATCGGAATTGCCGCCGTTGAGCACCGAGCCGAGCTTGTAGGTGACGAGATCGGCAGGCGTGATGCTGCCGATGTCGACCTGGATGATCTGGCCGACCTTGTCCTCGATCGACATGGCGGCGAGCAGCGCATCGATCCGTGCCTCGATCCGCGCGTCGCGCACCGGCCGCACCGCGACCTGCGGCCACAGCGCCGGATTGGCGACCGGCGACAGCGCCGGCGCCGCGGCAACAAGCGGCAGCGCGCCGAGCGACAGCGCGGCGACGACCAGGATACGCATCGAAATTCTCCGATTCAGGCGGTTATCGGCGCCGCGACGGGGGCGTCGGCGACCGGATGGGAACGGCAGTAGCGCGCGAACAGAGCGATGCCGGCGTAGCAGAGCGCCGGGACAAGCAGGGCGCCGCGCAGCGACGTCGCGTCGGCGGTGATGCCGGTCAGTAGCGGCACGATGGCGCCGCCGACGATCGCCATGCAGATGACCCCCGAGCCTTCCGCGGCGCGCGTGCCGAGCCCCGCCGACGCCAGGCTGAAGATCGTCGGGAACATGATCGAATTGCACAGCCCGACGGCGATCAGCGCCGCGCCCGACAGCGCGCCACTGGTCCCCCCCGCCACCGCCAGCAGGGCAATCGTCGCCAGCGCGGCGCCAAGCAGTACCGTCGGCGGGGCGATGCGCCGCATCAACGCGGCGCCGAGGAAACGCCCGACCATCGCGCCGCCCCAATAGAGCGCGACACGCTCGCCGGCCCCCTGCGCGGTCAAGGCCATCGTGTCGGCCTGCATCAGATAATTGACCAGCATCGAGCCGATCGCGACCTCGGCGCCGACATAGAGGAAGATGCCGAGCGTGCCGAAGGCAAAGCGCGGCTGCCGGAGCAGGCCGAAGGCCTCGAGGATGTTGCCGCCGCCCTCCGGCCGGGTTTCGCGCAGGCGGTTGCGGCGCGCCCAGACCAGTGCCGCGACGATGCCCAGCGCCACCGCCAGCCCGAGATAGGTGCGGTCGATGACCTGCGTCTCCTGGGCGCGGAAGGCGGCGAGCGCCGCGCCGGTCGGCCCCGCCTCGTCGACCTTGGGCAGCGCGCCCAGGATCAGCATGGCGCCGAAGAACGGGAAGACCGTCGTGCCGAGCGAGTTGAAGCCTTGCGCGAAGGTCAGCCGCGCCGGCGCCGACGCCGGGGTGCCGAGCAGCGAAATCAGCGGGTTGGCGACAACCTGGACGATGGTGATGCCGGACGCGAGGACGAACAGCGCGCCGAGGAAGGCGACGAACATCCCCGACGACGACGCCGGGATGAACAACAGGCAGCCCGTTGTCATCGTCAACAGCCCGACCACCGTCGTCCGCATGAAACCGAGCCGCCGCACCAGCGCCGCGGCGGGCAGCGAGATGAGGAAATAGCCGAGGAAGAACGCCGACTGGACGAGCATTACCTCGGCGTAGCTGAGCTCGAAGAGATGCTTGAGCTTGGGGATCAGGACATCGTTGAGGCTGGTGATGCCGCCGAAGATGAAGAACAGCCCGAAAATGAAGATGCGCAGGTCGGCGACGCCTGTGGCGGGCTGGCCATGGCCGGCGTCGGTTGTGGGCGTCAGCGCCATGATGGCCTCCCTTGCCGTCCGGCCAGGCGCAAGGTCGGCGGCGGCGCGCTTCGCCAGGGCGCCGCCGCCAGGTGCGACGATGTCGGGGGGGTGGGTGACATCATCGGGAAACGCCGCTGGCGATGGTTCAGAAATTCACCCGCACGCGCCCGCCGAAAGTGCGCGGTGGTTGCAGGTTTGACAGGAACACCGGCGCATAGCGCGTCGGCCCGAAGGTCGAGGCGTTGGTGCGGATCGCACCATCCTCGACGTTCTGGACAAAGACCTCGGCGAGCCATTTGTCGGCGGGCGCGGTGTAGCGCAGCGCCAGATCGCTGCGCGTATAGGCCTTTTGCTTGTCGAAATCGGTGCCGTAGAAGACCGGCACCCCGCCGACGACGCGATTGCTGCGGTCGCCGTTGAAGAAGGTCAGCCAGCTGCGCGTTTCATAGTGAACCGTGGCGCGCGGGGTGATCTTGCCGCCATTGGCGAGATTGAAGTCGTGCTCATAGGTCGCGGTCATCGAGAAGCGCGGTGCATGGGCGAGCTCGTTGCCCTTCAAGTCGCGCTGGTTGAGGATGTTGCCGGCATCGTCGAAGCGGCCGTCGACGGTGATGAGCGTCTTCAATTCGGTCTTCTGGACGGTGGCGGCGACCTGGAGCCGGTCGTTGTCGGTGATGTTGGCGACCGCCTCGAGTTCGAAGCCATAGGCCGTCGCGCCGCGGGCGTTTTCGGTGACGATCTGCGAGGCGATGACATTGCCCTGGGCGTCGCGGGTGTTGCGGACCTGGTTGACCTGATAGCCCTCGAAATCCGAATAATAGGCAGCGAGGTTGAGCGTCAGCCGGCGATCGAACAGCCGCGTCTTGAGGCCGACTTCATAGTTGGTGATCGTCTCGGGGTCAGTGGTCTCGCCGCCGTCCTGGATATTGCCGCCCTTGAAGCCGGTGCTGACGCTGGCATAGCCGAGCGTGTCCTGCCAGAGATCGGCGTCGACGCGCGCCAGCCAGGTCAGCTTGCCCCAGCTGCCCTTCACATCGTTGTTGGAGATGGCGAAATTGCCGCCCTGGGCGTTGAGCAGCGCCACCAGCTCGGCGGCGGTGGCGCCGGGGAACTGGCCGAAGATATTGACATTGCACGGGCCGGTCGCCGGGCAGCCGAAGGCGGTGACGTTGCGGCCGCCGACATCCTCCTTGCTGTCATGGGTATAGCGCAGCCCGCCGGTCAGCCGGATGGCGTCGTTGACGTGCCAGGTCACCTGGCCAAAGCCGGCGAGCGAGTCGATCAGCCGCTTGGCCTGGATGAAGCTGCCGACAAAGGCGCGCGTCGGGCTGTTGCGATAGCCGTCGCGCTGGTCGACGTCGAAGCGGATATAGTTGTTTTCATGGCTGTAATAGACGCCGGCGATCCAGTCGAAGCGGTTCTCGCCGGCCGATTTCAGCTGAAACTCGTGGCTGGTGAAATCGAAGCGCGAGGCGATCGTGGCGTTCTGGCCGAAGCCGCCGAGAAACAGCAGCTTGCCGTCGGCATCGACGCCGCCGGTCGGCGGCAGCGCGCCGGCGTCGGCGTCGGTCTGGGTGCTGCCGCCGATGCGCGAGAAGCCGGCGATATAGGTCGCGGTGATGTTGTCGGTGATCCTGTAGTCGATGTTGCTGCGCACCGCGACCGAGTAGCGGTCGGTCTCGGGCGCGGTGTCGCTGAGCGTCGACCAGCGCTTGGTGCCGGGGCGGGGCGTCTGCAGCAGGGCGATGACCGGCGCGCCCTTGTCGAGGAAGCCTTCGAAGCTCAGGTCCCAGGTCAGGCGGTCGCTCGGCTTCCACAACAGGCTGACGCGCGCCGATTGCTGGTCGCGGGCATAATATTTCTTGCCCGAGGTGACGAAAGCCGCGGGGTCGATGCCCGGGACGTTGGGCGCCGGCTGGAAATCGGCATAGCCGTCGTTGCGTTCGGTGACGAAGGCAAAGCGCACCGCCAGCGTGTCGGTCAGCGGCAGGTTGATGGCGCCGCGGCTGCCGAAGCGGTCGTAATTGCCGGCGATCGCTTCGGCATAGCCCGAAACGCCGTCGAAATTGGGCTTGGCAGTGATGAAACTCAGCGCGCCGACAGTGGCGTTGCGGCCGAACAGCGTGCCCTGCGGGCCGCGCAGCACTTCGATGCGCTCAAGGTCATAGGCGAGCACCGAAGCACCCTGCGAGCGCGGGCTGTAGACGCCGTTGATGTAGATGGCGACCTCGGGGTCGGCGACTTCGGTATAGGCGCTGTCGTTGCCGATGCCGCGCAGGGTCAGCACGACGGCCGACTGGTCGCCCTGCTGGCTGAACTGCAGGCTGGGGACGAAGCGCGCAAGGTCGGTGACGTCGCGGACCTGCTGGCGGTCGAGCGTCGCCTGGCTGAACGCCGAAATGGCGATCGGGGTCTTCTGCAGGCTGCTCTCGCGGCGGGTGGCGGTGACGATGATGTCGTCATCGGCGGCGATATCGGCCGCCGCGGTGCGGGCCGCCTCGGGGGCGGGTGGCGGGCTTTGCGCCAGCGCCGAGGTGCCGGCGAGCAGCGACGCGACGAACGACACCATGACTGGACGATAAGACATCGGTAACTCCTCCCATTTACCATCCACCTGGCCTTGTTGCCTGTTTCCGCCGTCATGGCAGCGTTGTCAGTTGGGCTTTGACAGCGATGTCGGAATTTTCGGTGCGACAGCTTTTCGGCCACCGCTTTCGCCGCTAAGGCAGGCGGATGATCGATGCAGCCCTCCGCGACGACCCGGGCACCGCGCCCGGCGCCGCCGCGACGCGCCAGCTGTTCCGGCTGTCCATCGGCATCTTCTTCATCGGCGGCTTCCTGATGGCGGTCGTCAGCCTGTTGGTGCCGCGCTTCAAGGCGCAGCTCGATCTCGGCTATGCCGCAGCGCTGCTCGTCCAGCTCGCCAACCACGCCAGCTATCTGCTCTTCGCCGTGCCGATCACCTTCGCCATCGTCCGCACTGGCTATATGCGCGCCATCGCCGCCGGGCTGCTGGTGATGGCCGCGGGGTGCGTCGCTTTTGCCGCCGCCAACACTGCACTCGACTATCTGCTCATCCTTGCCGCGCTGCTGCTGCTCTCGCTCGGCGCCACCTTCCTGCAGATCGCCGCCAACACCGTCGTCACCATCGTCGGCCCGGCTGGTGGCGGCGCCGCGCGGCTGACCCTGCTCCAGGGCTTCAACGCCCTCGGCACCGTGCTGGGCCCGCTGGTGGCGGCGCCGCTGCTGCTCGCCGGCGCCGATGGCCGCGCCCCGTCCGATGCCGGAGTCGGCGGGCTATTCCTCGCCTGCGCGGTCGCGATCGCCGCACTGGCGCTGGCCTTCTGGTGGCGACGCAACCTCCTTGCCGACGAGCGCGCCGCCAGCGACCGCCTGCCGAGCCTTGCCAATCTGCGCGTCGCACTGCGCGATCGGCGGCTCG
>LJHX01000068.1 GCA_001295935.1 alpha proteobacterium AAP81b | reverse complement strand
CCCGCCAGGGCGAGGCCGATGCGCTGGCGATGGCCGGCGATCGCGCCGCGGCGCTGGCGCTGCTGCCCGCCGACGATGCAACCGTCGCGCCGGCGCGCGCGCGGCTGGCGGCGGGCAAGCGCATCGGCGCGCTGGCGCCCGATCCGCGCCGCGCCATCGCCTGGATGGCGGCGCGCCTCGCCACCGACCTGTCGCGCGAACGCCCGATCCCGCTGGCACTGCTGTTCGCGCGGGTCAGCAGCTTTCTCGCCCCCGACCTGCCGGCGAGCTGGCTGGTCACCGGCGACATGCTCGCCCGCCTCGGCCAGCGCGACGCGGCACTCGCCGCCTGGGCCGCCATCCCCGGCGACGACGCCCTCGCCGGCGCGGTGGCGACGCGGCGCACCGAACTGCTGATCGCCGCGGGGCGCGACGCCGAGGCCGGGCGGCTGCTGCTCGCCGCTACCGCCTCGCCCCAGACCGGCGCCGACGCCTGGACGCAGCTCGGCGACTGGCACCGCCGCGGCGAGCGCTTTGCCGACGCCGCCGCCGCCTATGGCCGGGCGATCGACCGCGCCGGTGCCGCCGCGGCATGGCCGCTCTATTTCCTGCGTGGCAGCATGCGCGAGCGGGCTGGTCACTGGCCGGGCGCCGAGGCCGATCTGCGCGCTGCGCTCGCCAAGGCGCCGTCCGAGCCGACCATCCTCAACTATCTCGGCTATTCGCTGCTCGACCGCGGCGAGCGCCTCGACGAGGCTGGCGCGCTGATTGAACGCGCCGCGGCTCTGCGTCCGAATGACGGTGGCATCACCGATTCGCTTGGTTGGAGCCTCTATCGCCGCGGCCGCTTCGCCGAGGCGGTCGCCAGTCTAGAAAAGGCAGCGACCCTGGTGCCCGAGGACGCGACGATCACCGGGCATCTGGGGGATGCGCTATGGCAGGTTGGCCGCCGTATCGAAGCGCGCTTCCGCTGGCGCGCCGCACTCGATCTCGATCCGACGCCGGCCGAACGCAAGGCGCTCATGGCCAAGCTCGACTATGGCCTTGATGCGGCGCTGGCGATGGCCGCAACCGGGGCGCGCGCGTCACAATAGTTGCATCGCGCCGGCGGGCTGGCAGAAGCGCGCCATGTTCACCGAATCCGCCCCCGCGAAGCTCAACCTCGCGCTGCACCTGCGCCGCCGGCGCGACGACGGTTATCACGACCTCGAGACGGTGTTCGCCTTTACCGACTTCGGCGACACGCTGACGGTGGCGCCAGGCGATGGCCTCAGCCTGGCGGTCAGCGGCGACTATGCCGAAGCCGCCGGCGCCGGCGGGGACAATCTGGTGCTGCGCGCGGCGCGGGCACTCGCCGCCGCCGCCGGGGTGCGCGCCCATGCCGCGTTGACGCTCGACAAGCGGATTCCCGTGGCGGCGGGGCTCGGCGGCGGCTCGGCCGATGCCGGCGCGGCGCTGCGGCTGCTCAACCGCTTCTGGGAGCTGGGGCTTGGCGAGGCGGCGCTGGTGGCACTTGCCGCGGGGCTCGGCAGCGACGTTCCCGCCTGTGTCGCCTCGCGGACCTGTTTTGGCAGCGGGCGCGGCGAAGCGCTGAGCGATTGGCCTGGGGACGTCTCCGGAACGCCGGTGCTGTTGGTCAACCCGCGCATGGCAGTACCGACGGGGCCGGTGTTCGCCGCTTGGGACCAGGTGGATTGCGGCGGCATCGCGCCGGGCGCGCCGTTGGCGGCGCTGCGCAACGACATGACCGCAGCGGCGGTCGGCATCGCCCCGGTGATCGGTGACGTGCTTGGCGCGCTGGAGCGGGCAGGGGGGGCGAGCCTCGTCCGGATGAGCGGATCGGGGGCGACGTGCTTCGCGCTCTACCCCGACCGCACCGCGCGCGACGCGGCGGCGGCGGCGATTCGCTCGCAGGGCTGGTGGCAGGCTGCGACGATATTGCGCTAGCTCAACATCGCTGCTATTTCGATGGTGCGGCGCAGCATTGTGCGGCGCCCCGAAGGCCATGCGCCTTGGTGGAACCTCGAAAAGCCTGTCTCGCAGCGCAGCAATCGAAAATTTCTGATTGGCGCTCAATTTCCCGCTTGACGCACTTCTGAGTGTGACTTAAAGCGGCACTCAGTTGAACTGAGTGGAACTCAACCCCGGGCAGCCCCCGCCCACAAAGCCAAGGAGACCTCCCATGACCAACCGCTTCCTCCTCGTCCCCGTCGCCGCCGCGCTCAGCCTGACCTTCCTCGGCGTCGCCACCACCCCCGCCATGGCGCGTGACGCCAAGGTCTGCGCCACCGCCCCGACGCAGCTGCGCAGCGCCGCCGCCACCGCCCAGGCCGACGCCCAGCGCAAGGTGCTGGTCAACGTCGCGCTCGGCGAGAAGCTCTGCGCCGAAGGCGCCGACTTCGAAGCCGGCAAGAAGTTCTCGATCGCCGCCAAGGCGCTCGGCACCGACATGGCGTCGCTGACCAGCGCCGCGCCGACCGCGCAGTAAGACTTTCGAACTTCCTCCATCCTGCCCCACAGGATGCCAACGACTGGGGGGTCCGCGCGAGCGGGCCCCTTTTTCGTGACCGCGATCAGCTGATGGTCAGCTCACCGCCGTGCACGGCGCGGTGGAAGCGCCGCGCGCCATCGATGCTCGGCGCCGTCGCAAAATCGGCGGCAGCCTTGAGGCCCCGGCGCAGCGTGTCGCGGTCGAGTTCCCACCAGCGGGTCGCCTCGATCGCCGCGATGACCTCGGGGGCGAAGCGCAGCCGTACCTGCTTGGCGGGAATGCCGACCATCACCGCATAGGGCGGCACATCGCGCGTCACCACCGCGCCGGCGCCGATCACCGCGCCGCGGCCGATGCGCGTGCAGCCGGGCAGGACGACGACATTGTGGCCGAGCCAGACGTCGTCGCCGATCTGCTGACGATTTTCGGGCAGGCGGTTGCCGTCGACGAGGGTGAAGGCGCCCTCGTACATATAGGGGTGGGTGGTCAGCGCGCCGACCGGGTGATCGGCCTCGACGACACGGGCGTTGGTGGCGATCGAGCAATAGCGGCCGATGCTGGTGCCACGCGGGAAACGCCAGCGATCGAAGGCGCCGAAGGTGTAGAGGCCGATGTCGAGATCGTGCTTCTCGCGGAAGCGCTTGCGCAGCCACAGGCTTTCATATTGGCCGCCGCGCGCCAGGCGCACCGCGAAACGGTCGATCAGATTGCCGAGGATCCCCATGGCGGTCCGCTAGCGCCGATCGCCGCGGGGCGTCAATTCATCCGCTCCCCTCCCGCTTGCGGGGAGTCGAAGACGGCGCGCAGCGCCAGCGGTCGGGGGAGGGAATGGCCGTCTTCAAACGGACCTGGCATCGCGCCGCCGAGCGGCTAGAACGTCAATATGCTCCGCCTTGAAACCCATGCCGGCATCGCCCGCCTGCTGCTCGACCGCCCGGCCCGGCGCAACGCCTGTACCCAAGCAATGTGGGACGAGTTTCCCCGCCTCGTCGATCGGGCAATGGCCGACCCGGCGGTACGGCTGCTGATCGTCGGCTCGGCGGCGCCGGGGATGTTCTGCGCCGGTGCCGATATCGCCGAATTCGCCAGCGCCGCGGGCGACGCCGAGTGGCGGGCGCGCAACCAGGCGGCGATCCGCGCGACGCAGGTGACGCTGGCACGCGCGCCCAAACCGACATTGGCTGCCATCGCCGGCGATTGCATCGGCGGCGGCTGCGGCATCGCACTCGCCTGCGACCTGCGTATCGCCGTGCCCGGCGCGCGCTTCGGCATCACCCCGGCCAGGCTCGGCCTCGTCTATCCGCTTCATGACACACGATTACTGGTCGATCTCGTCGGGCCGGGGCAGGCCAAGCGGCTGCTCTATTCGGCGATGCTGATCGACGCCGGCGAGGCGCTGCGCATCGGGCTGGTCGAGCAGGTCTCCGACGACCTCGACGCCACCGTCGCTGCCTATGCCGAGGCGTTGCTCGCCGCGGCGCCCTCGACCCAGCGCGCCACCAAGGCGATCGTGGCGCGCATCCTTGCCGGCGCGACCGACGACGACGCGGCGTCGGCGGCGGGCTTCGACGCCGCGTTTACCGGCGCCGATTTCGCCGAGGGGGTCGCCGCCTTCCTCGCCAAGCGCGCGCCGCGGTTCGGCGCATGACGGCGCCGCGTCACCTGACCGGCGCGCGGCCGCTGCTGCTGATCGCCGATCACGCCTCGAACGCCGTGCCGCCGGGGGTCGATCTCGGCGTCGATGCCAGCGTCATGGATCTCCACATCGCCGTCGACATCGGCACCGCGCCGCTCACCGAGCAACTGGCGCTGGCGCTCGACGCCGAGGCGATCATCGCCAGCGTCTCGCGGCTGGTCATCGACTGCAACCGCGAGCCCGAGGCTGCCGATGTCGTGCCGGTGGCGAGCGACGGCCACCTCATCCCCGGCAACATGGCGCTCGGGCCGCTCGAACGCTCGCTGCGCATCGATGCGATTCATGCGCCCTATCATCGCAAGATCGAAGCGGTGATCGCCGCGGTGCAGCCGCGGCTGATCGTCAGCCTGCACAGCTTCACGCCGCAGCTCGCCACCAAGCCCGCCCAGGCGCGGCCCTGGCCGATCGGCATCCTCCACAACCACGACGACCGCGCTGCGGTGCGCGCCATCGACTGGCTGGCGGGGCAGGGGCTGATGGTCGGCGACAACCAGCCCTATTCGGGGCGCGACCTCAACTACACGATGAACCGGCATGCCGAAGCCAATGAGATTCCTTATATCGGCTTTGAAGTTCGCAACGATGGCTTGCGATCCGACGTGGGTATCGCCGAATGGGCGGCGGTGCTGAAGCGCTGTGTCGAAGCGGTGGCGGCGGCGTTCTAGCCGGCCGCAGCTTGCCGCTGAGCCGCAAAGCCGATAAGGCGACTGCCTGTTTTTGAGGCAATGTCCCTTGTTGCAACCCCTGCAGATCGGCCCCGTCCGCATCGAGACGCCGGTGATCCTCGCGCCGATGACCGGCGTCACCGATCGGCCGTTCCGTGTCCTCGTCAAGCGCTTCGGCGCCGGGCTGACCGTTACCGAGATGATCGCCTCCGAAGCGATGATCCGCGAGACGCGGCAATCGTTGCAGAAGGCGGCCTGGGATGCCTCCGAAGAGCCCGTCTCGATGCAGCTCGCCGGCTGCGATCCCGAGCGCTTGGCCGAGGCCGCCAAGCTCAACGAAGGGATGGGCGCCGCGATCATCGACATCAACATGGGTTGCCCGGTCAAGAAGGTCGTCGGCGGCCATGCCGGCTCGGCGTTGATGCGCGAGCCCGAGCGCGCCCGCCGGCTGATCGAGGCGACCGTCAAGGCGGTCAAGGTGCCCGTCACGCTGAAGATGCGGATGGGCTGGGACCATGCCAGCCTCAACGCCCCCGAACTCGCCCGCGTCGCCGAGGATCTTGGTGTCCGGCTGATCACCGTCCATGGCCGCACGCGCTGCCAGATGTATTCCGGCAGCGCCGATTGGGCTTTCGTTCGACGTGTCAAGGACGCCGTCAAAGTCCCTGTAATCGTGAATGGCGACATCTGCTCGATCGACGATGCCCGCACCGCGCTGGCGCAATCGGGCGCCGATGGCGTAATGATCGGCCGCGGTGCCTATGGCCGCCCTTGGCTGATCGCCCAGGTGATGGCGGCGCTGACCGGCCGCTCGGTGCCCGCCGATCCGAGCCTTGCCGAGCAGCACGCCCTGATCCGCGAGCATTATGAAATGATGATGGCGCTTTACGGCGACCTGACCGGGGTCAATCTCGCGCGCAAGCACCTCGGTTGGTACACCAAGGGCCTCCACGACAGCGCCACTTTCCGCAACGATGTCAACCGCATCGCCGATCCGGCGACGGTGCTGGCGATGATCGACGCCTTCTACGAACGCCAGCTGGCACTGCCGTCGCCGACCGCGCTCGCCGCATGAGGGCGGCGTGATGGCCGGCGCCGCCGAGCTGCTCGCCGGGCTCGCCGTGCCGGCGGTGCTCGTCGCCCCCGACGGGATGCCGGTCCAGGCCAATCTTGCCGCCGAGAATTTCCTCAACGCCAGCCAGCAGGCGCTTGGCGAAAAGGGCTGGAGTGCCGCCTTCGGTGCCGACAGCGACGTCGAGCGCCTCGTTGCGCGGGCGCGGCGCGAGGGCGGCGGCTGCGCCGCCTTCGACCTGACCCTCGGCTTCCCCGGCGGCCGCCAGGCGCGTGCCGATGTCCTGGTGTCGCCCGTCGGCGAAGCGCCCGAATGGCTGACCGTCGCCTTCCAGACCCGCTCGGTGGCGACCTTGGTCGAACGCCAGTCGCTGCAGAAGGGCGCGGCACGCTCAGCGGTAGGCGTCGCGGCGATGCTGGCGCATGAGATCAAGAACCCGCTATCGGGCATTCGCGGCGCGGCGCAATTGCTGCGCCGCGCCTGCGGCGACGAGGAGCGCGAGCTGACCGACCTGATCGTCACCGAGGTCGACCGCATCGCCAAGCTGGTCGACCGGATGGAAAGCTTCACCGACACCCGGCCGCTGAAGCTGCGCCCCGAGAATATCCATGAGATCCTCGGCCATGTCCGCCGGGTTGCCGAACAGGGTTTTGCCTCGGGGCTGGGCATCCAGGAACGCTACGATCCGTCATTGCCGCCCGTCGCCGGCAACCGCGATGCGCTGGTGCAGATCTTTCTGAATCTTCTCAAGAACGCCGCCGAAGCCGCAGGCCCGGAAGGCAAAATCCGCATCACCACCGCTTTCCGGCCGGGGTTGAAAGTCCGCGGCGCTGCGGCCGCGAAGCCCGTTTCGCTGCCGCTCGAAGTCCGCATCATCGACAATGGCCCCGGCGTGCCGCCCGAACTCGGCGATCATGTTTTCGAGCCCTTCGTCACCAGCAAGCGCGGCGGCTCGGGGCTGGGGCTGGCGCTCGTCGCCAAGATCGTCGCCGATCATGGCGGCGTCGTCGAGCATGAGCGCCTTGTCGAAACCGGCGAAACCGTGTTCCGCGTACTGCTGCCGGTGGCGCGGGAGACGCGCGGATGACCGCCACCGTGATCGTCGCCGATGACGATGCCGCGATCCGCACCGTCGTCCGCCAGGCGCTGACCCGCGCCGGCTATCAGGTCAAGCTCACCGAGACCGCGGCAGGGCTCGTCAAGCTGGTCGAGGAAGGCCGCGGCGATGTCGTCGTCACCGATGTCATCCTGCCCGATGGCGACGGCCTCGATACCGTGCCGCGGCTGCTGGCGCTGCGGCCGGGCCTCAGGATCATCGTCATCAGCGCGCAGAACACCCTGTCGACCGCCGTGCGCGCCACCGAAAATGGCGCCTTCGACTATCTCCCCAAGCCCTTCGACCTCGACGAACTCGTCCGCGCCGTGGCAGCAGCGCTTGCCGATTCGGGCAGCGGCGAGGTGGCGACCCCTGAACTCGGCGACGATTCCCCGCTGATCGGGCGGTCGGCGGCGATGCAGGAAGTCTATCGCATCATCGCGCGCGTCGTCCCCAACGACCTCACCGTGATGATCCTCGGCGAAAGCGGCACCGGCAAGGAGCTTGTCGCGCGCGCCATCCACGATCTTGGGTCCCGCCGCCGCAAACCCTTTGTCGCGCTCAACATGGCGGCGATCCCGCGCGAGCTGATCGAGAGCGAGCTCTTCGGCCATGAACGCGGCGCCTTCACCGGCGCCGCGGCGCGCACCGCCGGCAAGTTTGAACAGGCGCAGGGCGGCACGCTGTTCCTCGATGAAATCGGCGACATGCCCTTGGAAGCCCAGACGCGGCTGCTGCGCGTGCTGCAATCGGGCGAGTTCACCACCGTCGGCGGGGCGCGGGCGCAGCAGGCCGATGTCCGCATCGTTTCGGCGACCAACCAGGACCTGCTGGCGCTGACCGAAGCCGGGCGTTTCCGCGAGGACCTCTATTACCGCCTCAATGTCGTGCCGCTCAGCCTGCCGCCGCTGCGCGCCCGCCCCGAGGACATCGCCGCGCTCGCCCGGCACTTTCTCGAGGCCGCCGCCGCCGATGGCCTGCCGCGCAAGACCCTTGATACCGCGGCACTCGACGCGCTGCGCGGTCATGGCTGGCCGGGCAATGTCCGCGAGCTTGAAAATCTGATGCGGCGGCTGGCTGTTCTCGAACGCGGCGATGTCATCGGTGTCGCGGCAGTGACCGGCGTGCTGGGGCAGGGCGGGCGCGCCGCACTGCCTGAAACCGCCGAGACCCTGGGCTCGGCCGCCGCCCAGCATATCGCGCGCTATTTTGCCGGCTTTGGCCCGCAGCTGCCCCCCGATGGCATCTATGATCGCCTGCTCGCCGAGGTCGAACGCCCGCTGATCATCGCCTGCCTCGATGCCACCGGCGGCAACCAGCTGAAAGCCGCCAAGCTGCTCGGCATCAACCGCAACACCCTGCGCAAGAAGCTCGACGATCTCGGCGTCGATGTCGGAACCTTGCGGCGCTGACCGACCGCGTCGGCGCAGCGCCACGCGGTCTGTCGCAACGCGGCAACGCAACTGTGTTTCCTGCGCCACGATGTTGCTATAGACTTGTCGCGATGTCAGAGTCGGCGACTTCCGCCATGCGCAGTCCGCTCGCTGTTCCACGGCCCGGCGTTCGTCAGGCGCGCCGCTGGCGCGGCTTGCGGCGGCGCTTCAACCGCTGGGTCAGCCGGTCGGAGCTGTATCCGCGGCTCGAGGTCGGTGCCGTTCTGCTCACCCTGGTGCTCGGCTGGTCGAGCTATGCGCTGCTTGCCGGGCGCTCGGCGCCGGCGACCGGGGTGCGTCCCGAACTCGTCACCGGGCTGGTTGTCGCCAATCTGCTGCCGCTGATGACGCTCGTCGTGCTGATCGCGCGGCGGATCGCGATATTGCTCGCCAATCGTCGTCGCGGGCTGGCCGGCGCGCATCTCCATATCCGGCTGGTGGCGCTGTTCGCCGGCATCGCCGCGGTGCCGACCCTGCTCGTCGTCATCTTCGCCTCGCTGTTGTTCCAATATGGCGTGCAATTCTGGTTCTCGGATCGGGTGCGGACGGTGCTCGACAGTTCGAACCAGGTGGCGCAGGCCTATGTCGAGGAAAACCGCCAGCGCGTTGCCGACGACATCGTCGCCATGTCGACCGACGTCGCCAATTACTCGCGCGACTTCGGCACCGGCAGCGCGCTGTTCGTGCGCGGACTCCAGTTCCAGGTGGCGGCGCGCAATCTTTCGGAAGCGATCGTCTTCACGCGCGGGCCGGGCGCCAGCCAGCGCGCGCCGCTGGCGAGCAGCGGCATCGCGCCGATCGAAGTGCCGCGGCGGCTGGCGGCGATCGACATCAGCCACGCCCGCGCCGGCGTCGCCGAAGTCGCGGCACGGGGGCAGGACCGCATCGAAGCGGTGCTGGCGCTGGGCGGCAACAATTACCTCTATGTCAGCCGCAAGGTCGATCCCGCCGTGCTGGCGCGCGCCGCGCGGGCGGCGGGCGCGCTCGATGAATATCGCTCGCTGATCGAGCGCTCGCGGACGATGCAGCTGCGCTTCAACCTGGTGCTGATGGCGGTGTCGCTGATCACCCTGGCGGTGGCGGTGTGGTTCGCGCTGGCGCTCGCCAACCGCCTGGTGGCGCCGGTGGCGCGGCTGGCGCAGGCGGCACAGCGCGTCGGCGCCGGCGATCTCGACGTCCGGGTTCGCCAGGATGGCGGCGCCGACGAGATCGCCGTGCTGACGCGCGCCTTCAACCGCATGACCGGCCAGCTGCGCACCCAGCAGCAAGCGCTGGTCGGCGCCAATGGTCAGCTCGACGCGCGCCGCCAGTTCACCGAAGCCGTCCTGACCGGCGTGTCGGCGGGCGTACTGTCGATCGCCGCCGATGGCTTCATTCGTGTCGCCAACCGTTCGGCGGCGGAACTCCTGCAGACCGATGAAGCCTTTCTCGTCGGCACAGCGCTGCGCCAGGCGGTGCCCGCGCTGGCGGCGCTGCTCGACGAGGCAGCGACGAGCGGCGCCGCGGCGGGGCAGGTGCGCATCGCCCGCGACGCCGAAACCCAGACGCTGGCGGTGCGCATCGCCCAGCAGGGCGGCGGCTATGTGTTAACGTTCGACGATATCACCGCGCAGCTCGCCGACCAGCGCCGCGCCGCCTGGGCCGATGTGGCGCGCCGCATCGCCCATGAGATCAAGAACCCGCTGACGCCGATCCAGCTTGCCGCCGAGCGCCTGCAACGCAAGTTCGGCCGCCAGATCAGCGAGGACCCCGCGACCTTCGCGACGCTGACCGGCACCATCGTCCGCCAGGTCGGCGATCTGCGCCGAATGGTCGATGAATTCTCGGATTTCGCCCGGCTGCCGCGGCCGGTGTTCGCCCAGGAGGTCGTCGGCGATATCGTCGCCCAAGCCTTGGTGCTGCAGGAAGTGGCGTTTCCGGCGATCGTCTTCCGTGCCGAAGGCGGCGCCCCACCGCTGGCCTGCGATCGCCAGCAGCTCGCCCGGGTGCTGACCAATTTGCTCAAGAACGCCGCCGAGGCGGTGATGGCGCGGCGCGAGCGCGACCTAGCGGCCGGCGAGGCGTCGCCAACCGGTGCCGTGACGGTGTCGATTGCCGATGGCGCCGATTGCGTCACGCTGGCGGTTGTCGATAACGGCGTCGGCCTGCCAGCCGAAGGCCGCGATCGGCTGACCGAACCCTATGTGACGACGCGGGCACGCGGCACCGGGCTCGGCCTCGCCATCGTCAAGAAGATCGTCGAGGATCATGGCGGCAGCCTCGACCTGCGCGATGCCCCCGGCGGCGGTACGCGCGTCGTCGTCCGCCTGAGCCGCCGCGTCGCCGGCGATACCGACACCGTCAATGCCGACCCCGATCTCGTTGCCGGCGAAGCGCCGGCGCAACGCAGGATGATTGCCTGATGGCCCTTGATATCCTTGTCGTCGACGATGAAGCCGATATCCGCGATCTTGTCGCCGGCGTCCTCGGCGACGAAGGCTATGACACGCGCGTCGCCGGGGACAGCGATGGCGCGCTGGCGGCGCTCGCCGAACGCCGGCCGTCGCTGGTCATCCTCGACGTCTGGCTGACCGGGTCGCGTCTCGACGGCATCGAGCTGCTGGAGGAGATCAAGCGCCGCGAGCCGCTGCTGCCGGTGATCGTCATTTCGGGGCACGGCAATATCGAGACGGCGGTCGCGGCGATCAAGCGCGGCGCTTACGACTTCATTGAAAAGCCCTTCCAGGCCGAACAATTGCTGCTGGTAGTGCGCCGCGCCACCGAGACCGAGCGGCTGAAGCGCGAGTATGAGGCGCTGAAGGAACGCGTTGGCTTCGATACCGAGCTTACGGGCTCGAGCCCGCAGATCAACGCCGTGCGTGCCACCTTGAAGCGCGTCGCCGCCACCGGCAGCCGGGTGCTGATCTCGGGCCCGGCGGGATCGGGCAAGGAAGTCGCGGCGCGGTTGCTGCACCAGTGGAGCGCGCGCGGGCCGGCGCCTTTCGTCGTGGTTTCGGCGGCGCGCATGACGCCGGAAACCGTCGAGGAAGCGCTGTTCGGCGTCGAGGAGGGCGGGCATCTCGTCCGCTCGGGGCTGCTCGAACAGGCGCATGGTGGCACGTTGTTTCTCGACGATGTCGCCGACATGCCGCTCCCGGCGCAGGCCAAGATCCTGCGGGTACTGACCGAGCAGATCTTCCAGCGGGTAGGGGGCGCGCGCTGGGTACGCGTCGACGTCCGGGTGATCAGCGCGACATCGCGCGATCTCGTCGCCGAGATCGCCGGCGGGCGCTTCCGCGAGGACCTTTATTACCGCCTCAACGTCGTGCCGGTGAAGCTGCCGGCGCTCGCCGAGCGCCGCGAGGATGTCGGCGAGCTCGTCAATTATTTTCTGGCACGCTACTCCGCCGAGCGCCGCGTCTCGCCGCCGTCGCTGACCGAGGACGCGCTCGCCGCGCTGCAGACCTATGACTGGCCGGGCAACGTCCGTCAGCTGCGCAATGTCGTCGAGCGGACGCTGATCCTGGCGCCGCCCGAGAACATGGAACGCATCGATATCGACATGCTGCCCCCCGAGATCACCGCCGAACCGGCGCGGCTGGTGCCGGCGCAGGCGGTGCGATCGATCATGGGGACGCCGCTCCGCGAGGCGCGCGAGGCCTTTGAGCGCGAGTATCTGCGCGCCCAAATCCGGCGCTTTTCGGGAAATATCTCCAAAACGGCTGCATTTATCGGGATGGAGCGATCGGCGCTGCATCGCAAGCTGAAGGCGCTCGGACTGGGCGAATCCACTGGCGATTCGGATGTCGAGGACGTGCCGGGCGGCTGAACCTTTCGCCTGCGCAAGCGTTTGGGGCTGTCGGAGCAACACGCGCGCAGCGTCTGATGGCCGGTCGCGCCATTGAGATTCATGCTGCGCTGCACTAGCTGTAACAAGCGGTACCGACGTGCCGTGGCCGACGCCGGGCAACGTGGCGACGGGGCGGGCGACCCCCCGGCAACGAGATTGGGATCGGGGCCCATGGCCGATAAGTCCAACAACCTTCAGGATGTTTTCCTGAACACGGTCCGCAAGACCAAGACCCCGGTGACGATGTTCCTGGTGAACGGCGTCAAGCTGCAGGGGGTCATTACCTGGTTCGACAATTTCTCGGTGCTGCTGCGCCGCGATGGCCATAGCCAGCTCGTCTACAAGCACGCCATTTCGACGGTGATGCCGCTGCAGCCGGTGCAATTGTTCGACGCCGAAAAGATCGAAGAGACCGGCGATTGAGCCAAATACCGACCGACGATGACGGCATGAGCGCCGGGCCGGGCCCGGAGCACGCAAAAGGCAACGGCAAGCCCAATGGTTGGGACGCCGAGCGCGGTATTCGCCTCGGCTCGGCCGCCGTCGTCGTGCTGCCCGTGCGCGACGATTCCCAGGAGAAGTCGCTGCGCTCCCCCGGTGCCCGCCTCGCCGAGGCGGCGGGGTTGGCGTGCGCTATTGCCCTCGATGTCGTCCATCAGGAGGCGGTGCGACTGCGCGCAGTCAGCGCTTCGAGCCTGTTCGGCAAGGGCCAGATCGAGCGGCTTGCCGCCACGGTGGCAGCGCACGAGGCCGAAGTCGTCATCATCGATGGCATCGTCAGTCCGATCCAGCAGCGCAATCTCGAAAAGGGCCTTGGCGCCAAGGTCATCGACCGCACCGGGCTGATCCTCGAAATCTTCGGCGAGCGCGCTTCGACGCGCGAAGGTACCCTCCAGGTCGAGCTCGCCCATCTGCAATATCAGGCAAGCCGCCTTGTGCGCTCCTGGACTCACCTCGAGCGCCAGCGCGGCGGCTTCGGCTTCCTCGGCGGCCCGGGTGAATCGCAGATTGAAACCGACCGCCGGCTGATCCGCGACCGCATCAGCCGGCTGAAGAAGGAACTCGAGGAAGTCCGCCGCACCCGCGGGCTGCACCGCCGCCAGCGCCAGAAAGCGCCCTGGCCGATCGTCGCGCTCGTCGGCTATACCAACGCCGGCAAATCGACCTTGTTCAACCGCCTGACCGGCGCCGATGTTTTCGCCCAGGACCTGCTGTTCGCGACGCTCGACCCGACAATGCGCGCCATCACCCTGCCGGGCTTCGACAAGGTGGTGCTTTCCGATACCGTCGGCTTCGTCTCCGATCTGCCGACGCAGCTCGTCGCCGCCTTCCGCGCGACGCTCGAGGAAGTTCTCGAAGCCGATCTCATCGTCCATGTCCGCGACGTCGCCCATCCCGACAGCGACGCCCAGGCCGCCGATGTGACGAGCGTGCTCGGCGATCTCGGCATCGCTGAAACCGCCCCGTTGCTGACCGTGCTCAACAAGATCGACGCCCTTGAGTCCGACGCGCGTGCCGCGGTGCTGGCGCGCGGCGACGAAGCCACTGTCGCGGTTTCGGCGCTGGGCGGGGAGGGGATCGACGTGCTGCGCCGCCGCATCGCCGACCTGCTCCGCGTCGAGGCCAAGACGCATCAATTTCGCCTCGCCGCCAGCGACGGCCGGCGCCTGGCCTGGCTGCACGAGCATGGCGAGGTGCTCGGCGAGGCCAGCGACGGCGAGACCATGGCGGTCGAGGTGCGACTGAGCGACATCGACCGCGCGCGCTTCGCGGCGATTTAGGTCGCTTCACCAACCTTGACCGACTGCCATAGTGCTTCCTTGTCGGCGAGGCTAAGCGCGGCGAAATCGTCGGCACGCGCTTCCATGGCGCGGAAACGCCGCTCGAACTTGGCGTTGCCGGCGCGCAGTGCCGCCTCGGGGTCGATGCCGTGATGGCGGCAGAGGTTGACGACGGCAAACAGCAGGTCGCCGGCTTCCTCGGCGCGGTGCGCGGTGTCGGTGGCAGCGGCGAGTTCGGCGAGTTCCTCCTTGACCTTGGCGGCGACGCCGGCGACATCGGGCCAGTCGAAGCCGACGCGGGCGGCGCGCGACTGGAGCTTTTCGGCACGCATCAGCGCGGGCAGGGCGGTCGCCACCCCGTCGAGCGCCGACCCCGCGGCCCCGGCAACGGCGGCCCGCTCGGCGGCCTTGATCGCTTCCCAATTGGCCTTGACCGCGGCGGCGCAGTCGGCAGCGACATCGCCGAAAATGTGCGGATGGCGGCGCTCCATCTTGTCGCAGATGCTGGTGACGACATCGCCGAAACCGAACTGCCCGGCCTCCTCGGCCATGCGGGCGTGAAAGACGACCTGGAGCAGCAAATCGCCGAGCTCGCCCTTCAGGTCGGCCAGATCGCCGCGCTCGATGGCGTCGGCAACCTCATAAGCCTCCTCGATCGTATAGGGGGCGATCGAGGCGAAGTCCTGGGCGAGATCCCAGGGGCAACCCGCCGCCGGGTCGCGCAGGCGCGCCATGATGGCGAGGAGGCGGGAGATGTCGGACATCGCGGCGTGTTTGCCCGATAGCGCGCCGACTGTCACGGTGGCGGCGACCGCGACGCGGAATGCGGCGGGCTAGAGGGAGACGATCATGGACCAGGCGACCGGGACGACGATGGCGGCGCTTTTCGCTCGCGGCGAGGCGGTGGCGGCGCGGCTGGTGGCACGCCGCGAGACTGTGGCGGTCGCCGAAGGCTCGGCGGGTGGGTTGATCGCCGCGGCGCTGCTCGCGGTGCCGGGCGCGTCCGCCTATTTCCTCGGCGGCGGCGTCATCTACACCCCGCGCGCCCGGCATCGCCTGCTCGGGCTGACGCGCGACGATGTCCAGGGCTTCACCTCGGCAACCGAGCCTTTCGCGGCGCTGATGGCGGCGCATATCCGCCGCCAGCTCGGCGCCGATTGGGGTCTCGCCGAAACCGGCGCCGCCGGGCCGACGGGCAATCCCTATGGCCATCCCGCCGGCCATGCGGCGCTCGCCGTCGCCGGCGCGATGCCCATGGCGCAGACGCTCGAAACCGGGGTCGGCGATCGCCTCGGCAACATGATCGCCTTCGCCGCGGCGACGCTGGCGCTGTTCGAAACGGCGCTGGCAGGCTGAGCACGGCGGCGGCGTGGGGCACCGGTTAGATCAGCGCCCGCGCCCGCGCGATGGCGATGGCATGGGCGCGGTTGCTGGCACCCAGCAGGTCGAGGATCGCCGCCGTATGCGCCTTGACCGTCGCCGGGGCGATCGCCAGCCGCGTCGCGATTTCCTTGGTGTTGAGGCCGTCGCCGATCGCCGCCAGCACCGCCAGCTGGCGCGGCGTCAGCTCGGCCACGGCGGGCGATGGTGCCGCAGACCGGATGGCCGGCGCGGTCTGCGCTGCCGGGGGGGCAGCGCCCGGCGCCCAGGCCCCCGGCGGCAGCTCGCCGCGTGCCAGCGCCAGCGCCGCCAGCCGCGCCGGCAGATAGATGCCGCCGGCCATCACCAGCCGGATCGCCGCTTCCAGCACCGGGCCACTGACGCTTTTCGGAACGAAGCCGGCGATGCCCAGCGCCAGCAGGGTGAGCAGCATTGCATCCTCCTCGGTACCGGTCACCACCAGCAGCGGCGTCGCCGGCGCGGCCGCCCGCAAGGCGCGAATGCCTTCGACCGGCGCCGCCCCCGGCATCACCAGATCGGCGAGGATCAGATCCTGCCCGGGTGCCGCGGCCCAGGCGGCGGGAAAATCGCCGACGCGCGTGGTACAGGCCTCGGGTGCGATCATTGCCACCATGCCGGCAAGCGCTGCCTGCATCAGCGCGTGATCGTCGGCGATCAGGATTTTCATGCCGCCGGCAGTGCCAGGCAGAAGGCCGCGCCGCCGCACCAGCGCAGCGACAAAGTGAGCTCGCCGCCGAGCAGCCGGGCGCAACGCCGGGCGCTGCCCAAGCCCAACCCGAAGCCGCCGGCAACGGTCGCGGCGCCTTGGGTGAAATCGTCGAACAACGTCGGCGCCAGCGCCGGCGCAATACCGATACCATCGTCGATCACCCAGAGCTCGATCGTCGCCTGCCGCCGCCGCGCCGCCACCAGCACGCGCCGCGCACCGGCGTGGCGCAGGGCGTTGTCGATGAGGTTCGACAGCGCACGCGCCGCGAGATAGCCGTCACCGCGCAACAGCAGGCGCGAGGGCAGGGCACGCAAGCGGACCCCGGCGTGACGGGCCGCGGCGGCATGCAGCGCCGCGGCGTCGGCGATGAGCGGACCCGCGGCGAGCGTGGCGATCGCCGGGGCGATGGTGCCGGCTTCGAGCCGCAGATGATCGAGCATCTCGCGCAGCTGGCGCTCGACGGCGGCAAAGGCGGTGTCCGCATCGCGCGCCGCCGTCGCGCGCGCCGCCGGGCTGGGGCTGCGCCGCGCTTGATCAGAAAACAGCCGCGCCGCCTGAATCGGCTGGCCGAGATCGTGCCACGCGGAAGCGATGAAGCGGCTCTTCGCCTCGCGCTCGGCGAGCAGCCGAGCGCGGGCGGTTTCGGCTTCCAGAAGCGCTTCGCGGGTGCGGTCGACCTGCGCCAGCAGCCGCGCCCGCAATTGCAGCATGATCAGCGACAGCAGCGCTACGACACCGGCGACAAGCAGATGCGGCCAGGAGGGGTGGAGCAAATACCAGGCGATCACGCCGATCGGAATGATCGCCGGGGTCAGGTCGGCGCGCATTTCGGGTGGCAGGCGCTCGATACTGGACATCGCGATGATCGCCGCCGTGGCGACACAGAAAATCACGACGATCATCCGCATCTCGGTATCGAGCCAGGGAAACAGCAGGAAGACCTGGCCGATGGTGCCATAGCTGCCGAAGGCCAGCACGGCATGGACATGGGCGTCGATCCTGGCGGTATCGCCGGCGGCGGTCGCGGCGATGACGGCGGGGATGCGCCAGGCGAAGACCAGCAGCAGTGCCGCGACGATGGCCCAAGCGGCGGCCCGCACCCAGAAGGGCGTGTCGGGTGCCAATTGCCATTGCGCCGCCGCCTCCATGCCGACAACGGCAACCATACCCAGCGATTGCGACGGCAGGACGGAGGGGGCTGGCCGGCTCATTGTCGCATTTTGCGTGGCCACGGCGCGCCGGGCAACCGGCCATCGGGACTAGTCCTGATGGCCGATGCGCCGGCAGTGGCGATGTGGGATCATCGACCACCACGGGTTTTCTGGGCGCGGGGGGCAAACCGACATCGGAGATAATACCGATAATATATATTATGTATAATTCTTGGTCGATCTGGTCGATGAAAAGCGTTCCGTCCCCGGCGTGACCCCGCTAAGCCGCCGCCATGGCGATCCACGCAATCCCCCAGGCGGCCGACCTTTACGGCGATATCGAAGCGACGCCCAAGGCCCGGCCGCGCGATTATCTGCCCGGGTTGACCGTCGCCGTGCTGGCGACGCTCGCTGCCGCCAGCCTGGCGGATCGCTATGGCGCGCCGCTGACCCTGATGGCGCTGCTCATCGGCCTGGCGCTCAACTTCCTGTCGGCCGACCGCCGGCTGACGCCTGGCCTCGGCCTTGCGGCGCGCGAGCTGCTGCGTTGGGCGATCGTGCTCGTTGGCGCGCGGGTGACGCTCGGCCAGATCGTCGCCATCGGCCCCGAGGCGCTGGCCGTCCTGGTGGCCACCGTCGGTCTGACCATCCTCGCCGGCGTCGCCGCGGCGCGCGCGCTCGGGCTGAAGGCGCCCTTCGGGGTGCTCGCCGGCGGCGCCGTCGCGATCTGCGGCGGTTCGGCGGCGTTGGCGATTTCGGCGACGCTCGGCGAGCGCCGCGTGCCCCAGGCCAGTCTGACCCTGGTGCTCGTCGGCATTTCGACGGCGAGCAGCCTTGCCATGGTGCTCTATCCGGGTGCCGCGCACCTGCTCGGCTTCAGCGACGCCCAGGCGGGCTTCTTCCTCGGCGCCGCGATTCATGACGTCGCCCAGACGGTCGGTGCCGGCTACAGCTGGTCGGCACCGGCGGGCGACACGGCGATCGTCATCAAGCTCGCCCGCGTCGCCATGCTGGCGCCGGTGCTCGCCGGGGTGGCGATGCTGTTTCCGGGCGAATCCAACGCCAAGGGCAAGGTGCCGGTGCTGCCCTGGTTTGTCGCCGGCTTCTTCATCGTCGCCGCGGTCAACTCGACCGGCATCGTCCCCAGGGCGCTGGCGACCGGTGCCGCCGATATCGCCACCTGGCTGCTGGCGGTAGCGGTCGCGGCGACGGCGATCCGCTCGCCACTGGGCGAAATCCTCAAATCGGGGCCGAAGCCCCTGTTTGTCGTCGGCGCGGCATCGGCGGCGTCGTTCGTGCTGGCGCTTACCTATGCCTGGGGGCGCATCGGCTGAGACGGCAGGTCGATGACCTGGCCGTCATACCCCGGCTCGACCCCGGCCGGCAGTTCGGCGAACAACGTGCGATAATCCATCGACTGGTCCATGTGCGTCAGCACGGCGCGCGCCGGGCGGTGTTCGGCGATCCAGCCCAAAGTCTGATCGAGATGGCTGTGCGTCGGGTGCGGGTTGCGCCGCAGCGCGTCGACGACCCAGAGATCGAGCCCGTGCAGCGGACTGCCCGGATAGAGCGCCTTGACGTCGGTCGAATAGGCGACCGCCCTGCCCGCCGCCTCGATGCGGAAGCCGGTCGAATCGATGTTGCCATGGTTCTGGGCAAAGGGCGTCACCGTCATCGCGCCGACCGTCAGCACGTCATCGAGGACTTGCGCCGTGCACGTCGGCGGATAGAATTCAGTGCCTTCGAAGACATAGGTGAAGCGCGGCCGCAGCACCGCCCAGGTCGCCGAGCTCGCCCAGACATCGACCGGACGCTGCATGGCGTGGAAGACCTGACGCAGATCGTCGATGCCATGGGCGTGGTCGGCGTGATCATGGGTGAGCAGCACGGCATCGAGCCGCATCACCCGCGCGGCAAGCAGCTGCTCGCGAAGGTCCGGGCCGGTGTCGATGAGGATGGTGGCGCCATCATGCTCGACGAGCAGCGCCACCCGGCGGCGGCGGTTGCGCGGTTCTTTGGGGTCGCACAGGCCCCAATCCCCTGCCCCATCGGCGCCGCCGATCCGCGGTACACCCGACGACGTGCCGCTGCCGAGGATCGTCACTCTCATGCCGGCAGCTTGGCTTTGCCGAACAGCGCGAAGAAATTGGCGGTCGTCGTTGCCGCGAGATCAGCCTCGCTGACGCCGCGCAGCCCGGCGAGGAAGCGTGCGGTATGGGCGACAAAGGCCGGCTCGCACGGGCGCCCGCGCATCGGCACCGGCGCCAGAAAGGGCGAGTCAGTTTCGACGAGCAGGCGATCGGCGGGGATCGTCGCCGCGGTCGCCTGGAGATCGCGGGCGTTCCTGAAGGTCAGGATACCTGACAGCGAGATGTAAAAACCCAAGGCAAGCGCCTGATCAGCAAAGGCCTGGCTGGCGGTGAAGCAGTGGATAACGCCGCGCAGTTCGCCGTCGCCCGGTTCGCGCAGCAGCTCGAGCGTATCGGCCTCGGCATCGCGGGTGTGGACGATCAGCGGCAGGCCGGTCGCCCGCGCCGCGGCGATATGGGCGCGGAAGCTCGCTTTCTGCCGGTCGCGGTCGCTCTTGTCGTAATAATAGTCGAGGCCCGTCTCGCCGATGCCGATCACCTTCGGATGCGCCGTCGCCGCGACCAAAGTCGCCGTATCGGTGTCGGGGTGAAGGTCGGCCTCGTGCGGGTGAATGCCGACCGTCGCCCAGATGTCGGGCGCGCTGTCGGCGATGGCGATGACCTCGGGCCATTCGCTGGCGCGCGTCGAAATGGCGAGCATCCCGCCGACCCCGGCGGCGCGGGCGCGGGCGATGGCGCCGGCCTGGTCCTCGATCAACCCGGGGTAATTGAGGTGGCAATGGCTGTCGATGAGCATCGCGCCGCCCTACAACGCCTTGCCCATCCGCGCCATCGGCACGGGCGCCGCGCCGTTGGTGTCGATGACCTGGTCGAGCACTGTATAGCCGGCGCTCAGGTAGAGCGGCTGGCCGGCGAGCGTCCCCATCAGCTCGGCGCGGGTGAAGCCCGCGGCGCGTGCCGCCGCCTCGCAGGCGGCGAGGATGGCGCGGCCGACGCCGCGGCGGGTGAAATCGGGGTGGGTGTACATGGCGCGGATGCGGGTGGGCTCGGTCTTGGGGTCGAGCAGGCGGGCGTCGCGGCCGGGCGAGGCACTGCCGCCATAGAGGGTGGCACGCCGGCTCCAGCCGCCGCCGCCGGCGATGCGGCCGTCGATGACGGCGATATGGTAGGTGCCGTCGTCGATCAGCTGCTGATCGAGGCCCATCATCGTCGCGCTGGCGGCGAGTTGATCGGGCGTGAGAAAGGGCGCCTGCAACTCGTTGATTGCGCGGGCCATGAGCGCTTCGAGTTTGGGGCGGTCCTGCGTGGTCGCGAGGCGGATGGTGAAGTCGGTGCCGTGATCATTGTCGCTGGTCATCGCCCTTCTCCATCGACCAAAACCGCTCATGCC
>LJHX01000067.1 GCA_001295935.1 alpha proteobacterium AAP81b | reverse complement strand
CGACGTTTCCGGCGTCGCCGGCGTCGCCGGCGGTGGCGGGGTCGCGGGGCCGCTGCCGGCCGGCGTCGGCGCGCTCTGCGCCAGCGCGGCGTGCGCGCTGCCGGCGAGCAGCAATACCATCGTTCGGCGCATCGCGCCCATCATTCCCGCGCGCATCGTCGCCCCTCCTGCAAACCGGCCCCCGTCGGGCGTCATCACGCGTCAGCTGCCGGTGTTGGGGGGGGAGGCGAGGCACGAGGGCGCGCCGGCGCCGATGCCGCAGGTCCAGCCGGTGTACCAGGTATCCGCGGCGTTCTGGAAAGCGCCGACGAAATTGCCGGCGACAAAGGCGCTGTTGAAGGCAATTGGATCGGTGGCGATCGCGGCGGTTTCGTTGCTGCCGGGCAGGAAGACATTGCCGAACGACGTGGTGAAGCTCGGATTGTTGTTGTTGCCGGTGATCAGCGGGGTGATCTGCGCCGCGGGAACGTCGGTTTCGTCGCGCACCGCCCCCGACGGGCAGGCGAACTGCACCGAGCGGAAGATCGGCGGGCCGACATCGTCGAGCGCCGCATCGGCGGGGGCAACGGTCTGGGCGCCGTCGATATCGAGGCAGAATTGCGCCGCGCTCGTCGTGATGATGCCGTTCAGCAGCGTATAGTCGGTGCCGCCGCGCAGCAGCACCGGGTCCGACGGACGGTTGCCGATGAAGGTGAAGTTGCTGATCCGGACGTTCGACCGGGGCGTGCGCAGCTCGTTGCCGGCGGTATCGGCCTCGATGACGCGGTCGCCGCCGGCGGTGCGCTGGATGACCAGCACGAACTGCAGGAAGCCCTTGTAGCCATTGTCGGTATCGATGTTGTCGTCGTCGTTGCCGGTCAGCACCAGATAGCGGCCGTTCACCCGGCCACCGAACCATTCGATGCCGTCATCTGACGAATTGACCACCTGGATGCGCTCGAAGTTGGTGCCCGAGCCGACGCCCGCCAAGGTGATGCCGTTCAATTCATTGCCCGCCGAAACCTCGAAGCCGGGGAAGCGGACCTGGACATAGCGGATGCGGCCGGAATTGTCGGCGGGCGAGGCGCCGCCATAGAAGGCGCCGGTCAGGCCTTCGACCGCCGACTGGCAGCCGGTGCTGCCCGGCGTCGCACCGGCGCCGATGCAGACGTTGATCGGGGCGCGGCCGAGGATGACGATCCCGCCCCATTGGCCGATCGAGTTTTCGTTGACGGTGCCTTCGATGTTCGACCGGCTGGTGAAGATGATCGGCCGCGTCGCGGTGCCTTCGGCGAACAGCTGCGAACCGCGGTTGACGACGAGCGCGTCGGCGCCGGCCGAGCCGAAGACGACGACGCCGGGCTCGATGGTCAGCGTGCCGACCTGGCCACCGGCGGCGGGCGCGCCGGGGTCGCCGCCGAGATCGGTGCCGACATTGACGCGCCCGGCGAGCGAATAGATGACGCCGGCGAGATTGCGCAGGGTCAGCCCGCCGGTGATGGTGCCCGAGATCTGGCAATTGCGCTGGTTGGCGATGACGCCGACATTGGTGGTACCGGCGGGGCAATCGGCGGCGGGCGTGCCGGGCGGCGTGGTGCCTGGCGGGGTCGTCGTCGGCGGGGTCGTTGTCGGCGGGGTGACGATGGTGCCTTCGCCGGGGCTGGCGATGTTGGTGGCGCCGTCACAGGCGGCAAGGCCGAGCAGCGGGCCGAACAGCGCGCCGACCATGAGCGCCGATCGCAACCGGCGCGGCCGGCTCAAAATTCCATTGGTCGTAACCCGACCGTTCGACAACGCCCGCGACATCGGCAACTCCTGAACGCAACGCAACGATTAACGCCGTCTCTTCCGTGCGGCTGGCCGGGAAACGTGACGCCGACGCGGCTGTTCCCGATCTGCGGCGTGTCACAAAAAATTCGCGAAGCCCGACGGCGCGGCGATTGTCATCGCATCAGACAGGCGTGCCATGGTCCCAAAGCGCCGGACCGGTGCCCGACGGCATCTCGCGCTTGGCCGGACCCGACAGCCATTCGGAGGGGGCAATCGCCACCAGCTCGGAATCGAAGGGCAGCCCCGATTGCTTCGCCGCCAGCCAGCCGCGCAGCGACCAGCTCGAAAAGGCGCGATTGCCGATGAGCAGTTTTATGGGGGCTTTGTAGCAGGGGTTTGGGGGGCGGCAAGGAGCGGGTGGCCCCCTTGCCTGGGCGGCGTGCCGGCTCGGCTCGCCACTGGCGGCGCGCTTCCGATGGAGTCAGGCGTCGACCGAGATCAGATGCTTGATCTCGTCGGTCTTGAAGCCGATCGCCGCCGGCTGACGGACGCCGGGCAGGACGCCGACGTCGTAGAGCTCGCGCACAACGCCCTCGATCCGCAACCAGTGCACCATGTCGCCACTGGCCAGATCGATGACGGCAAGGCCGCAACGGGGTTCGCTGTCGCGCGCCGCCAGCGCGGCGTCGATCGGAAGGCCGGAAAAGGTGCGGCTTTCGCGAGGCAGCGACAGGCCGATCACGGCATGGCCGGCAACAAAGGCGAGGCCGCGGGCAAAGCCCGGCAGGAAAGCGACGGCCTCGAAGTGGCCGCCGGCAAGCGGCACCCGGCCGAACTCGCCGGTGCCGGAATTGAGCAGCCAGATGGCGCCGGCATGGAGGCGCGGCGAATGCGGCATCGACAGGCCCTCCGCCAGCACCGCATCGTCGCCGACGCGCACCAGCACGCCGCCATCGACGCGCCGGTCGCGCCAGCCATCGGCGACATCGGAGCGTGAGACCGCGGTCACCACTGCCGGCACGCCATCCGCCATCGCCAGGCCGTTCATATGGCAGCGATCCTCGGCGGCAAGGCGCGAGATGCAGGGCGGCTGCCACAGCGGCTTGAAACTATGGCCTTCGCTGACCGTGCCAAGGCAATTGAACAGGGTATTGACGAACACGGGCCGGCCGGCGGTGTCGAAGCCGATGTCGTGGATGTCGAGATCGCCGGTGATCCAGCTCTGGTGCGGCACATAGAGCGCGTCGCTGCCATCGGGCGCGCTGGCGCCGGGGGCCAGGACATTGTCGAGCCGGTGAATCTGGAACTCGCTGGCCAGCAGCAGACTGCGGCCATCGCCACTGACGCCGAGCCCCATGCAACGCGGAAAGCTGCGCTCGAACACCGACAGCCGGCCATCGGGCTTGACGCCGAGCAGGAACAATTTGCCGGCGCGATAGGTGGTGAAGGCGAGGGCAGCGCCGGTGGAGGCGAGCCATTGTGGGAAGTGCCGGGAGGTGGTGACCGCGAACAATTCCGGCCGTTCGCGGGTCGCGGCAGCATCGGCAATGGTCATCGTCTGGCGCGTCCCTGCCCGGCATGCTGCGAGGCTTGCCTGGGGTTGCTCGACGCTCGCCCGTCATTCGTCAAGCGGCGCGGCCGATCGCCTGGCACGGCGGCTCGGTATATGGCAGGGCGCACGACTCGGAGCAGGCGCATTCTTCACATATTAGTCACGATATTGTAACGACTCCATGTGATCGCGCGCGGTAGGACGGGGGTCTGGCATACTGTTGATTGATCTCGCGACGCTTGGCGATTCGGATGGCTTTGTCATAAACGGCGCCCCGTTTGGTTTCACAGGCTACAGCGTCGCCGGTGCCGGCGACGTCAACGGCGATGGCTTCGACGATTTACTGGTCGGCACGCCCTTCGCAAACGCTTTTGCCGGCGCCGCCTATGTGGTTTTCGGCCGGGCCGGCGGGGCGAGGCCCGACATCGACCTCGCTGCTCTGGCCGCCGGCGATGGGTTCGGCGTCCTGCCCAGCAGTGGAATTGCGCTTGGCCGCGAGCTTTCGGGCGCCGGTGACATCAACGGCGATGGCCTCGGCGATTTCGTCGTCGCTGCCGGCACGACAGCTGTGTATATCGTCTACGGCACGGCGGGGACACGGGCGGCAGTCGCAACCGCCGACTTTCCGAACGCTGACGGCTTCAGGCTGGACTCGGTTGTGGCAAGCGTCTCCGGCGCCGGCGATGTCAACGGCGACGGGATCGACGACCTGATTGTCGGAAACCCTGTCGACAACGCAGCCTATGTGGTATTCGGCAAGGCCGGCGCGTTCCGGGGCGATCTCGTGCCCGCTTCCGTGTCGGGCGATGTTGGTTTCCGGATCAAGGGTAGTTCCGGTTCCGCAGCCGGCGTCGGCGTCGCCAGTGGCGGCGACCTGAACGGCGACGGGGTCGACGATCTCATCGTCTCTGCGCCCGGCCGCAGCGGCTTCGCCAGCGCCGTCTATGTGATCTTCGGCAAGACCGGGCCAAGCCGGACCGATGTCGATCTGGAAAACCTCGGCGCTGGCGACGGTTTCAGGATTGCCGGCGGTCCTGGCGATCAAGGCTTCGGCCGCGGCGTCTCGGGGGTTGGTGATGTCAACGGCGACGGCATCGACGATCTGGTCATCAGTGCGCCTTATGCGGATAGCGGGGCGGGCCGGGCCTATGTCATCTTCGGTACGGCAGCGGGGGCGCGCGGCGATATCGACCTGGCCAGCCTTGCGGCCACCGATGGCTTTCAGATCGACGGGCGCAGTGCCAGTTTGGCAGGCTTCAGCATCTCGGGCGCCGGTGACATCAATGGCGACGGCCTCGACGATCTGATCGTCGGTGCTCCCGGCGACAGTTCGAACGTCAACCGTGCCGGCAGCGCCTTCGTGATCTTCGGCAGGTCAGGTCCAACCCGCAGTGCCATCGATCTGGCCGATCTCGCCAACGCCGATGGCGCCAAGATCGCCGGCAGCGCTGTGTTCGGCTATGCCGGGTTGGACGTTTCCGGCGCCGGCGATGTCAATGGCGATGGCTTTGACGACCTCATCGTCGGCGCGCCCGCAGAAAGCGATTCTGCAGGCAAGGCCTATATTCTGTTCGGTAGCGCCGGTTTCGGCGACGTTGGTCCAGAGCTCGCGACGCCGATTGCCGACCAATCATCGCTCGAAGACGGGCTTTGGTCGTTCACCGTTCCTGCGGGCAGCTTCAATGACCCCAACGAGGATCCGCTGAACTACGGCGCCAGCCTCGCCGATGGCAGCCCGCTGCCGGCATGGCTGTCCTTCGATGCCGCTACCCGCACCTTCAGCGGCACGCCGCCGCTCGATTTCCATGGCGATATCGAGCTCAAGGTCACCGCCAGCGCCAATGGGCTGGCGGCCAGCGACACTTTCACTCTGACAATCACGCCGGTATCCGATGCGCGGATCTTCCTCGGCACCGCCGGCGGGAATGTGTTCGTCGCGCCCGATGACCCCAATGACCGCTGGACGGTCGATGGCCGTGCCGGCGCCGACAACATCACGACCTCCGGTGGCAGTGATACGATCATCGGCGGCTGGGGCAACGACACCATCAACGCCGGTGGCGGCGACGACTTCATCATCTTCGATATCGCCGGGGCGTCCGGCGATCGCAACAGCATCGATGGCGGCGCCGGCTTCGACGAGCTCCGCGCGCTGGTCGCCAATGCCCAGATCGGCCTTGCGTCGCTGGCCAATGTCGAGCGGATTAGCGCCAATGGCCACGCCGGCGTCGGCATCGCGCTCACCAACGCCGCCGATACGCTCGATCTGTCGGGCGTCGAACTCGACGGCATCACCGCCATCAAGGGCGGTGCCGGCAACGACACGATTATCGGCTCCGCTGGCGACGACACCATCCTGGGCGAGGCCGGCAACGACAGCCTGGCTGGCGGCAACGGCAACGACAGCTTCATCGTCAGCGGCAATGTCACGCTCGACCGCTTCGACGGCGGCGCCGGAACCGACACCATCCGCGCCACGGCGGCGGCGACCCAGATCGCCGTCGCCAGCTTCAGCAATGTCGAAGTCATCGACGCCGGCGGGTTCGGCAATGTCGTGTTGCTCGGCACCAGCGCCGCCGAGACCATCGACCTTTCCGCGGTGACGCTGATCGGCATCGCCCGCATCGACGCTGGCGCCGGCAGCGATATCATTATCGGCTCGGCCGGCGCCGACCGGATCGAGGGCGGCAGCAACGCCGATA
Source organism: alpha proteobacterium AAP81b (assembly GCA_001295935.1). GTDB lineage: Bacteria > Pseudomonadota > Alphaproteobacteria > Sphingomonadales > Sphingomonadaceae > Sandarakinorhabdus. The sequence goes on along the minus strand of LJHX01000067.1, from coordinate 5,355 downwards.
CCATCACCGGTGGCGCCGGTGCCGACATCGTCGATTATGACGCGGCGTCGCAAAGCACCCTTGCCGGCAGCGACATGATCACCGACTTCCAGGCCGGCACCGACGTCATCGACCTGCTCGACATTGACGCCAACACCAGGGTCACCGGCAACCAGGCCTTCGACTTCATCGGCTCCGGTGCCTTCACCAAGGTCGCCGGGCAGTTGCGCATCGACACCAGCGGCGGCGTGACCCAGGTGCTCGGCGACACCAATGGCGACGGCAAGGCCGACCTTGTCATCAGGCTGGCCGGGGACGTGGCGTTGGCGGGCGGAGACTTCCTGCTTTAGGGCGGTCGTGGTGCCGCCGCCGAGATGCGGCGCCGCGCCGAAAGCGCGGCGCGCGTTTTGGCTGGAGTTCTGGGGGAAGTTGAGGCGTTCCGGGGCAAGATGGTGTATCGGTGACGCGGGCGATGGAGCGTTGAAGCCGCCAGCGCCCGATCCCAGCCCACCTGCGATGGCCCCAACAAAAGAGGCCAAGAGGTTAGCCCCTTACCGCCGGAGGCTCTCCTACCGCTCCGCCAACGAGGGATCGACCGCCGCCAGCACCGCCGCGCGCAGGTCCGGAATCCCCACCCCGGTCTCCGCCGACGTCGCCAGCACTTGCGGGTAAGCTGCCGGGTGGCGCAGGGTGCCGGCGGTCACCGTCTCGAGCGTCGCTGCCAGCGCGGTCGGTTTGATCTTGTCGCCTTTGGTCAGGACGATCTGGTAGCTGACCGCGGCCTGGTCGAGCATCGTCATGATCTCGTGGTCGACATCCTTCAGGCCATGCCGGCAATCGACGAGCAGCAGGACGCGGTGGAGGACCTGGCGGCCGCGCAGATAGTCCCAGATCAGCGCCTTCCACTGGCGGACGAGATCCTTGGGCGCCTCGGCATAGCCATAGCCGGGCATGTCGATGAGGCGGAACGCCAAGGGCGCGCCGACGTCGAAGACGTTGAGTTCCTGGGTGCGGCCGGGGGTCGTCGAGGCGCGCGCCAGGCCCTGGCGGCCGGTGAGGGCGTTCAGCAGCGACGATTTGCCGACGTTGCTGCGGCCGGAGAAGGCGATTTCCGGCACGCTCGGCTTGGGGAGGAATTCGAGCTGCGGCGCCGAGAGCAGGAACTCGACGGGCCCGGCGAAGCGCTTGCGCGCCGCTTCGACGAGCCAGGCGTGCGAGCGCGCCGCGCGCACGCTATCGATGCGCTGCGCTTCGGCAATGCGGGCTTCCTCGGCCTGGCGATCGGCTTCGAAACTGTCGGTCATCGCCGCGACTTGCCGGTGGCGCCGCGGGTGACGCGGCGGGGCGGCGGCGTCGTCGGCCGGGTCGGCGCGGGCGCCGGGGTCGGCGTCACGTCGATCGTTTCCGCTGCTGGCGGGGTCGCCGGCGTCGGGAATTTGCGCAGCATATAGGCCTGCTGGGCGATCGAGGCCAAATTGTTGATCGTCCAGTAGAGCTGCAGGCCCGCCGCGAAGGGCGCCATGATGAACATGAACACCCAGGGCATGACGGCGAAGACCTGCGCCTGCACCGGGTCGGCCGGCGGCGGGTTGAGCTTCTGCTGGACGTACATCGTCACCCCGAGCAGGATCGGCAGCACGCCGATGGCGATCGCCGCCGGCGGCGACCAGGGGATGAGACCGAAGAGGTTGACCGGCGTCAGCGGATCGGGGGCGGAGAGGTCCTTCAGCCACAGCACGAAGGGCTGGTGGCGCATCTCGATGGCGACGAGCAACGTCTTGTAGAGCGAGAAGAAGATCGGGATCTGCAGGAAAATCGGCAGGCAGCCGCTGACCGGGTTGACCTTCTCGGTCTTGTAGAGCGCCATCATCTCCTGGTTCTGGCGGACCTTGTCGTCCTTCCAGCGTTCCTGGATGGCCTTCATGCGCGGGCCGACAAGGCGCATCTTGGCCATCGCCTCATATTGCTTGTTGGCGATCGGGAACAGCGCCAGGCGGACGATCAAGGTCAGGCCGATGATGGCAATGCCGAAATTGCCGGTCAGCTTGAACAGCCAGTCGAGCAGGTGGAAGATCGGTTTCGCCAGGATGATGAACCAACCCCAGCTGACGGCGAGATCGAAATGCGGGATGTTGAGCTCGGCCATGTAGCGGTCGAGCGTGTTGACCTCCTTGGCGCCGGCGAAGAAATGCTGGGTGGTTTCTGCCGTGGCGCCGGGGGCGACGCGGATGGCGGGGGCGAGAAAGTCGGCCTGGAACTGCTCGGCGCCGGCATAGGCGTAGCGCGCTTCGACGCGGGTCTTCTGGTCGGGGATCAGGGCGGCGAGCCAGTAGATATCGGTCAGGCCGAACCAGCCGCCGGTGGTGGTGAACTGCCTGGCGCCGTCGCTGCGCAGCTTCTCGTATTCGAGCTCGGTATCGTGGAGCGTGCCATCTATGACGCCGACGGGGCCGGTGTGGAGGGTGTAGGTCGTCGGGTTGGGCCCCTCGCCGCGGCGCGAGACGAGACCCCAGGGGCGCAGCGCCAGCGGGACCGCGGCGCGGTTGGTCACACGCTGCCGGACGGTGAACATGTAATCCTTGTCGATGGCGATGACCTGCTCGAAGGTAGCGCCTTGCGGGGACGTCCAGCTCAGGGTGACGGGCGCCGCGGGGGTGAGCTTGGGCGCGCTGGCGGTCCAGAGCGCGTCGGCGGGGGGCGCGCCGGGGCCGGTCCAGCCGAACTGGCCGAAATAGGCGTCGGCGGTGCCCGAGGGGCTGAGCATGCGCACGGCGGGCGAGGTTTTCGCCACCGTCTCGCGATAATCCTCGAGCACCAGATCGTCGAAGCGCGCGCCCTTGAGGTTGATCGAACCGCGGACCTTGGGGGTTTCGACGATGAGGCGCGGCGAGGATGCGAGGACGCGGGTGCGATCGGCGAGGGTCGCGGGGCCGGCGACACCCGGAACACCGCCGGCGACAGCGGTGGCCGGCGTGCCCGCCGGCGCCGGGCCGCCGGCGGCGGGGGCGGTCGCAGCGGGTGGCGGCGGCGTCGGGAAGAAGCGCTCGCTGACCAGCCCCCAGCCGATGAGGATCAGCGCCGACAGGATGAAGGCGAGCGCGAGGTTGCGATTATCCTGGGACAAGGGGATCTCTGGCAGCTGAAAAGGCAAGATGGAGACGCGGCGCGGGCCGCGCAATCGGCGCGCTATAGCCGGTCAGGGCACCGGGTCATAGCCCGAACCCCCCCAGGGGTGGCAGCGGGCGATCCGCCGCGCCGCCAGCCAGCCGCCCCTGAGCGGACCATGCTTTGCAAGCGCTTCGATGGCATAGTGCGAGCAGGTCGGGCGGAAGCGGCACGACGCCGGCAGCCAGGGCGAAATGGCGAGTTGATAGACGCGGATCGGCGCGATCAGCAGGCGGGCGAGCGGGTTCATGGCGGCGCCGGGGGCGGGCGGCGGTTCTCGCGGGGACGCGCCGGCTGCCGGGCGCGGGCGAGCGCGGTAATCAGCTCGTCATGCAGCATGGCAAAGTCGCGCTCGACGCCGGTGTCGCGGCCGATGAGAATATGGTCGGCGCCGGCGAGGCCGTGTTCGGGCAGAAGCGCGCGGGCAAGTTCACGGAAGCGCCGCTTCATACGGTTGCGCACCACGGCATTGCCGATCTTCCTGGTGACGGTGTAGCCGGCGCGCATCGCGGCATTGCCGTCGGCGCGATCACGGACCAGCAGGATGAAGCCCGGGGTGACGACGCGGCGGGCGTTGTTGGCGGCGAGGAAATCGGCGCGCCGCGCGATGGTGGCGATTCGCGCGGGCGGCCCCGCCGCTACGCCAGCAGCCTCAGGCAGAAAGCTTCTTGCGGCCCTGGGCGCGACGGTTGCGGATGACATTGCGGCCACCGACGGTCGCCATGCGGGCGCGGAAGCCGTGACGGCGGGCGCGGACGATCTTGCTGGGCTGAAAGGTACGCTTCATGGGATTGTTCCTGCGGCTGGGGCGCAGGCCCCGAATTCAAGCCGCGCCGCTTAGGCGAGGCGGGGCCCTGAGTCAATCTCGTCGTCACCGGGCGCCGCCCTCTCGACTCGTCGCGGCGCCGCCGGCATGACGCCGGGATGACCGTTTCGCCGCTCGCTTTGCCCTTTCCCGATCTCGCCCCCATCGCCGGCGTGCGCATCGGCACGGCGCGCACCGGCTACAAGGCCGGGCGGACCGCCGATGATGTGACGCTTGTCGAGCTTGCCCCCGGCACCACGGTGGCGGGCGTGCTGACGCGGTCGCGCTGCCCGTCGCCCGAGGTCGAGCTGTGCGCGGCGCGGCTGATGGGCGGGCGGGCGCGGGCGCTGGTCGTCAACGCCGGCAACAGCAATGCCTTCACCGGCGCCGCCGGGCGCGCCGCCGCCGAGGCGCAGGGGGTGCGTGTTGCCGAACTGCTCGGCTGCGGCGTCGGCGAGGTCTTCCAGGCGTCGACCGGCGTTATCGGCGTGCCTCTGCCCGAGGCGCTTGCGCTGGCCGGCGCCGCGGCGGCGTTCGCGGCGCTCGGCCAGGGAGACTTCCACGCGGCGACGCTCGCCATTGGCACCACCGACACCTTCCCCAAGGCGGCGACGACCGCGGCGATGCTCGGCGACACACGGGTGACGCTCACCGGCATCGTCAAGGGCTCGGGGATGATCGCCCCCGACATGGCGACGATGCTCGGCTTTCTCTTCACCGATGCCGCGGTCGACCCGCTGTTCCTCCAGGAGGCGCTGACCGCGGCGACGGCGAAGACCTTCAACTGCATCACCGTCGATGGCGATACCTCGACGTCGGATACCGTTCTCGCCTTCGCCACCGGCGCCGCCGGCAATGCGCCGCTGGCGAACTGGCAGTCGCCGGGCGCCGACGCCTTCGCCGCGGCGCTTGCCGATCTCTGCAGCCAGTTGGCGCGGGCGGTGGTGCGCGACGGCGAGGGCGCGACCAGGCTGATCGAGATCGAAGTGACCGGCGCCGCCTCCGACGCCTCGGCGCATCGCATCGCGATGAGCATCGCCAATTCGCCGCTGGTCAAGACGGCGATCGCCGGCGGCGACGCCAATTGGGGGCGGGTGGTGATGGCGGTCGGCAAGGCGGGAGAGCCCGCCGACCGCGACCGCCTCGGCATCCGCTTCGGCACGACGCTGGTGGCGAGCGAGGGTGCGGTGGTGCCGGGCTATGATGAGGCGCCGGTGGCGGCGCATCTGGCGGGGTCCGAGGTGTCGATCGGGGTGGAGATCGGGCTCGGGCCGGGCCGCGCGCGGGTTTGGACGTGCGACCTGACGCATGGCTACATCAGCATCAACGCCGATTATCGCAGTTAGGGGCGCCGCCTCTCCCCGCGGTCATGCCAGCGCACGCTGGCATCCAGCCGTGCCGACGGG
>LJHX01000066.1 GCA_001295935.1 alpha proteobacterium AAP81b | reverse complement strand
CCGCCGCGAAGCGGTCGCCTGAAGGGCGATGACGGTGATTCAACCGCCGTGAAAGCCGCTTTAGAACTTCTGTCCGAACTTGATCCCGAAGGTCCGCGGCTGGGTGACGATCTGATAGGTGATGCCGCCGCAGGTGCCCGGCGAGCATTGCGCGAAGCGATTGAGATTGCCGCGATCGTCGAGGGCGTTGTTGAGATAGACTTCCGCCGTCGCATTGCCGCGCTTGACGCCGAAGCTGAAATCGACCGTCGTATATTCGGGCATGCGGCCGAGGATATCGCGCTGGTCGGTGCGCAGCGCCGCCCAGCGCGGGCCGGTATAGGCGATCGCCGTCTGGAAATGCGCGTCATAGGCGCCGATCCCGAAGTCGTAGCGACCGATCAGGTTGCCCTTGAACTCGGCCGTCACCGGCAGTTGCTGGCCGATTGGCGCGCGGATGAAATTGCCGGCGGGCGCGGTGCAATCGGCGTTGGTCGCCGAGGTCGAGATGCGGCAATAGTTCGTCGTCAGCCTGGCGTCATTGTAGCTGCCCGAGGCGGTGATGACGAGGCCGCGCACCGGCGCCACGGTAATGTCGAATTCGGCGCCGCGGATGCGGGCGTTGCCGGCGTTCTGGATCTCGGTCAGCCCGACCTGGCCGAGGAAGGCCAGCTGGATGCCATCCCAGTCGAGCTGATAGACGGCGCCGTTGATGCGCAGCTTCTTGTCGAAGAACGACGTTTTCCAGCCGAGCTCATAGTTGGTGACGAAATCGGCGTCATAGGGCGGCAGCGTGCCGTTGCGATTGATGCCGCCGGGGCGGAAGCCGCGCGACCAGGTGAAATAGAGCAGCGCGTCGTCGGTCGCCTGCCACGACAGGTTGAGCTTGTGGATGCCGCCATTGCCGACCGATTTGCGCGGCGAAAGCGTGCCGCCGGGACCGACGTTGGCGAGGTTGGTGCAGGGCGCGCCTTGCGTCGTCGCCGGGCCGACGCAGAGCACTTCGCCAAAGCCGAACAACGGCCCCAGCGGGTTGCCGGCGCCGAAGCCGAAGAAGCCGATCAGCGAATTGTCGTACCAATAATAGCGGCCGCCGCCGGTCAGTGTCAGCCGCTTGGTGATGTCAAAAGTCAGCTGGCCGAAGATCGCATAGTCGCGATCGACGCGATCCTGTTTGGTCAGCCACCACAGGCCGGGGCGGCCGGTGACCGAAAGTGAATCGGCGAGGCCGCCGACCAGATATTGCTGTTCGATATCACGCGTCTGGCGCTGGTAGAAGCCGCCGACGATGAAGCGCAGCCGCCAGTCGGTCGGCGAGGCGATGCGCAATTCCTGGCTCTGTTTGGTAAAGCGATCGAAGCCATCGATGGCCTGCGACGGATCGATGAACTGTCCGGCATTGTTCCGGATGAAGTCGACATATGACGTGTAGAAAGCGTCATAGAAGAAGCTGTAGTCGGAATAATCCGACTGGGTATCGACCTTGCGCTCCAGATAGCTGCCGGCATAGGTGATGTCAAAGTCGCTGATCTTGCCTTCGATGGTCAGTGACGCCTGAACCCAATCGTCGATGGCGCGCTCGGGGCGATAGTGGCGCACCGACAGGTCGCCGACATTTGGATCGGTGCCGAAGAAGCCATTCGACTTCTGGCGCTGGCCCATGATCCCCGGGGTAATCGTCCAGTCGTCGCTGATCTTGATCGCCAGCTGGGCGCGGCCGCCCCAAGTGTCGACGTAGTTATAGTCCTTGCGAACGAAAGCGTTGTTGTTGATGGTGATGCCCGGCACCGAATAGGTACGCGTGCCCGCGACATTGTCGATATAGCCGGCGTCGTGATCGTACCAGCCGACGACGCGCAGCGCGATCTTCTCCGACAGCGGCACGTTGACGAAGGCTTCGACGACGCCGCCGACGCCGCCCTTGGACACGCTATTGAATTCAAGGTCATAGCCGTAGCTGAGCTTGTCGAAATCGGGCTTGTTGCTGATGTAGCGGATGGTGCCGGCCTGGCTCGATGCACCATAGAGGGCGCCCTGCGGCCCGGCCAATGCCTCGATGCGGGCGATGTCGTAGATGTGGAGGTCGAGCGTGCCGCCGATGGTGGTGATCGGCTGTTCGTCGAGATAGATGCCGACGGAAGGCAGCGGTCCTGAATGGTTGCCGTCGCCGCCCGAGGCGACGCCGCGGAAATAGACCTGGGCAAAGCCCGGCCCCGCCGTCTGGAAGCTGACCGACGGCAGGAACTTGGCGAAATCGTTGAAGCTCTGCACCTGCAGCTGGTCGAGCTTGGCGGTGCCGAGCGCGGTGATCGCGACGGGCACCTTGTCGAGCGTTTCCGATCGCCGCTCGGCGGTGACGACCATTTCACCGGCGTCGAAGACCTCGGCTTCGGCGGCTGCGGTCGGCGTCTGCGCCAACGCCGGGGTCCCTGCCAAGGCAGCGCCGATGAGCAGCACTGTGCGCGTCGAAAGCTTCGCGGCCCCCGCCGCGAGATCGTGATCAGCCATAAACCCCGCCTTGCTTGTTATGCGGCACAGTTTTTCGTGCAGCGCAGCATTGGTCAAGGCAATTTAATTACAACAGAGTCATGTCGGCGAGTTCGGGGCCGAGTGTGGCCTTCAGGTCATCGAGGAACGGCGCATAGTGCCGCCATTGTTCGAGCCCTTCGGTGAAGATCGGTTGGCGCACCTGCTCGGAGCTGGCGGTGCGCACCGGGCGGGTATTGCGATGGAAATCGAGCGCCCCGGGCTCGAACGCCAGCCCGCAATGATCGAGAATGCGGCGCACCTCGGCCTCGGTATCGGTTACCAGCGTCTCGTGCCAGACGCGCAGCACCCGGCCGGGCAGGACGCGGTCAAAATGGTCCATCAGGCGGACATAGTCGCGGTAATAGCGGCCGAGCTCGACAAGATCATAGGTGAAGGTCTGGCCGCGGGCGAAATGCTGCTTCCACGCCGAAAAGCACGTCGCCATGGCGTGGCGACGGGCGTCGATGATGATGGCATTGGGCAGGGTCAGCTGAATCAGCGCGATCAGCGCGAAGTTGTTGGGCATCTTGTCGATGAAGAACGGTCGGTCGGTCTTGCGATGCACGCGGGTGCGGGCGAGATAGGTCTCGCCCATTGCCGCCAGCGCCTCGGGCGGGGCCGCGGCGAGTTCGTCGAGATAGACGATCGGATCATGGCCGCCATTGCCGCCGGCGCGCGCGATCGCCTGGTCGGCAAGACCGCGGGCGATCTGGGCAAGATCGGGCAGCTCCATCGTGCCTTCGACCTGACTGTGGCTGGCGAGGATCTGCTCGATCAGCGTCGATCCCGAGCGCGGCAGCCCGACGACGAAGATCGGATCGCGTGCCGGGCAGCCCTGGCCGGCGCGCGCCTCGAAGACTTCGCGGGGGAACAGCCGCTCGCTGGCGAGCACATGGGCGTGGTTGGCGGCGTCGTCCCATTTGATCATGCGGCGGCGCAGGCGGTTGCCGGCGGCATAATGGTCGAAGCTGACGGCATAGTCGCCGCGATCCTCGAGCGCCTTGCCCAGCGCGAAATCGAGGTGGAGCCGATCCTCGGGGGCAAGGTCGGTCCCTGCCAGCGCGGCGCGAATGGCGGCGAGATCGGCGTCGGTAAAGCGGAAGGTCTTGAGATTGGCGAGGCTCCACCATGCCTCGCCCAGCGTCGGCGCGCGTGCCACCGCGGTGCGATAGGCGGCCTCGCACTCGGCTCTGCGGCCGACGGTCTTCAGCGCATGGCCGAAGCTCATATGGCCGCGCGGATTGTCGGGATATTCGGCGAGCAGCGCCGTGTAGATGTCGATGGCCTGGGCATAGTCGCCGAGGCGCGCGCACATTGCCGCCTGCAGGTTGCGATAGCCGGGATGGCCGGGCTCGGCCGCCAGCAGCCGATCGATCTCGACGAGCGCCGCCTCGGTCTTTGACTGGCGATGCAGCACCAACGCATAGTTGAAGCGCGCCGCGTTGAAGGCCGGCGCGACGCGCAATGCCCGCGCGAGCAGCGCTTCCGACTCGCGGTAGCGCCCGAGCCGGCCGAACAACTCGGCGAGCATCCGTAGCGCATAGATGTCGTCGGGGTGCTCGACGAGCCACGCCTTGAGCAGCGGGTCGGCCTTGTCGAGATCGTTGCGCGCCAGCGCAGCGCCGGCGGCGATCAGCCGGGGATCGCGCGACGGGGGCGGCAGGGGCGACAAGGGAGCGGAACTGGCCATGGCGGGGTGTTTCGCGGTGCCGGCGAGGGAAGGCAAGGGGCCGGCGGGGAGCGACGAGGGCGGTCAAGCCCGCGGATGCGCCGTCCGATAGGCGTCGAGCAGCTTCGCCGCGTCGACCGCGGTGTAGATCTGCGTCGACGACAGGCTCGCGTGGCCAAGCAGTTCCTGGAGCGCGCGCAGGTCAGCGCCGCGGGCCAGCAGATGGGTCGCGAAGCTGTGCCGCAGCGCGTGCGGGGTCGCCGACGCCGGCAGCCCGAGCGCCGGCCGCGCGGCGCGGACGGCGGCGCGGACGCTGCCGGGATCAAGCTCGCCGCCGCGCACGCCGCGGAACAGCGGCATCCCCGGTGTCGCCGGCCAGGGGCAGAGGCGGAGATAATCGGTGATCGCATCGGCGACGATCGGCAGCAGCGGCACCTGGCGCGTCTTGTTGCGTTTGCCGGTGACGGTGATCGTCTCGCCCAGCGGCAGCACGGCGCCGGTCAGTGCCAACGCCTCGCCGATGCGCAGGCCGGCGCCGTAGAGCAGCAGCAACACCGCGGTGTCGCGCGCCGCCAGCCAGGGCAGCCGGGCATTGCCGGCGACGATTTCGACGAGATCGCGCGCGTCGGCGGGTGACACGGGGCGCGGCACCCGGCGCGGCACTTTCGGCGCCTTGAGCGCGTCGGCGGCGGCGACTTCGAGGCGGTGGTGGCGTCGCGCCCAGGCGAAGAAGCTGCGCAAGGCCGAGACGTCGCGCGCCATCGAGACATTGGCAAGCCCTTCCCCCCGCCGCGCGCTGAGGAAGGCCCGCAGGTCGGCCGGCGAAAGCCCGGCCAGCCCCGCGGCGGTGACGCTGCCGCCGACATGGCCGATCAGGAAGTCGCCGAACTTCTCGAGCGTCAGCGCATAGGCGCGGACGGTGTGCGGCGACAGCCGGCGGGCGTCGGCGATATGGGCGAGGAATTCCGCCGCCAGTCCCGCCAGGCCGGGCGTGCCCGCCGCCGCGAGCGTCACGCGATGGTCTGGCCGGTCTTGGCCCAATCGTCGAGGAACGCCGCGAGGCCCTTGTCGGTCAGCGGGTGGTGCGCCAGCGCGCGGATCACCGACGGCGGCATTGTCGCCACATCGGCGCCGATCTTGGCGGCTTCGAGAACATGCGTCGGGGTCCGCACGCTCGCCACCAGGATTTCGGTATCGAAGGCGTAATTGTCGTAGATCGTGCGGATATCGGCAATCAGCTGCATGCCTTCCTGGCCGATATCGTCGAGCCGCCCGACGAAGGGCGAGACGAACGACGCGCCGGCCTTGGCCGCCAGCAGCGCCTGATTGGCCGAAAAGCACAGCGTGACATTGGTCATAGTGCCTTCGTCCGACAGCGCCTTGCACGCCGTCAGCCCCGCCAGCGTCAGCGGCAGCTTGATGCAGATGTTGCTGCCCAGCTTCTTCAGCACCTCGGCCTCGCGCAGCATGCCGGTGGTATCGGTGGCGACGACCTCGGCCGAGACGGGGCCCGGGGTCAGCGCGGCGATCTCGCGGATGACGTCGAGGAAGTTGCGCCCCGATTTGGCGATCAGCGACGGGTTGGTGGTGACGCCGTCGAGCAGCCCGGTGGCGGCGAGCGAGGCAATGTCGGCGGTATCGGCGGTATCGGCGAAAAACTTCACGGGGGCGCTTTCAAGGGCTGCGGTTGCCGCCTCCTAGCCGAAAGCGTGGCGCCGCACAGCCGCCTTGCGCGGTCCGATCAGAGTATGTTGAAGAAATACAGCAGCAGAATGATCGGCAGCGGCACGCCGACCGCCCATAGCAAACAGCCCTTGCCCATCTTCCGCGCCTTTCATGCCGGTTGTGGACGCCCAACCGGCGGCGGCAGCGATGGTTCCGGGCGCCGATGCGAAAGACCGGTGCCTCACCGCCGCGAAGTCGGAGGGCAGGCCTTGGCGTCGGGCGCGCCGGCGGCGGCTTGGGTGCGTTCGCCGGCCGCCGCGCGGTCGTCGGCACGGCGCCGTGCCGCCAATTGGCGCAGGCGAAGCATCGCCGCGGCGATCGTCAGCACCGCGACCGCGATCGCGCCAAGGCCATAGACCGGCTTGCCGCGCAACAGCGCATAGATGCCGATGATCGTCGCCATCAGCGACTGCAGGATGCCGAAGCCGAGCCAGAGCCCCGCTTCGGCGCGCCCGCGGCCCGGATGCTTGTCCATCGGCCCCCTCTCCCCCAAGAGGCGTTGTCATCGGCGCCTGCCAGCGCCTCCCCCGGCCGCCGTCGCCCCCCGGCGACGGAACTGTCCGTCAGGCGGCGTCGGCGACGCGCTTGTCGGCGTTGGGATTGGCGGCGCGGATGCGGGTCACTTCGCGTTCGACCTGCTGGGTGAAGACATGCTGCGCCGGGCGCTGGTTCGACAGGTCGATATCGGGCGCCATCGGCCCGTCGGTCTTCACCCCGGCGCGCGAGATGCGCATGAACTTCAGCGGGTTCTTGACCGAATCGGCCGCCGCGGTGCCTTCGAAGCCGCAATGCACCATGCAATTGGCGCACTTCTCATACTTGCCGACGCCGTAATCATCCCAATCGGTGCCCTCCATCAGATCCTTGAAGCTGCTGACATAGCCTTCGCCGACGAGATAGCAGGGCTTCTGCCAACCGAAGACGGTGCGCAGCGGCATCGACCAGGGCGTGCATTCATAGGTCTGGTTGCCGGCGAGGAAATCGAGGAACAGCGGCGAATTGGTGAACACCCAATCCTTGCCGCCATTGCCCTTGGCAAAGACGTCGCGGAAGAACTGGCGGGTCTTCTGGCGGGTCAGGAAATGCTCCTGATCGGAAGCGCGCTCATAGGCATAGCCCGGCGAGATGGTGATCTCGACACCCATCGCCTTCATCGTCGTGAAGAAGGCGGCGAGGTGATCAGGATCCTCGCCATCGAAGACAGTGCAATTGACCTGGACGCGGAAGCCGCGCGCCTTGGCGAGCTCGATCGCTTCGATGCAGGTATCGTAAACGCCGTCCTGGCAGACCGACTTGTCGTGCATCTTGCGGTCGCCATCGAGATGGATCGACCAGGTGAAGCCGGCGTGCGGCTGATAATCGTCGATCTTCTTCTTCAGCAGCAGGGCGTTGGTGCAGAGGATGACGAACTTCTTCTTGGCGAGGTAGCCCTTGACGATGCGCGGCATGTCCTTGTGGAGCAGCGGCTCGCCGCCGGCTATCGAGACGGCGGGGGCGCCGCATTCGTCGATGGCGGCCATGCACTGGTCATAGCTCAGGCGCTGGTTGAGAATGGCATCGGGATAGTCGATCTTGCCGCAGCCCTTGCAGGCGAGATTGCAGCGCAGCAGCGGCTCGAGCATCAGCACCAGCGGGTATTTGCCCCCGGCAAGCTGCTTGCGAACCGTGTAGGCGCCGATGCGAGCCAGCTGGGAAAACGGCAGGGACATCGATTTTCCTTCGTGATCAGTCGCGGAGCGCCGCCGGGATGCGGAACTCCACATTTTCCTGGGCACCGTCCATGTGGACAATTTCGACGGCGCGCAAGGCCTTGATGACGCCGATGACATGCTGGACGAGCGCTTCGGGGGCCGAGGCACCGGCGGTGATGCCGACCGTTGCGACGCCGTCGAGCCACGCCGGATCGACGGCATGGCCATCGGCGACGAGATAGGAGGGGATGCCGGCGGCGGTGCCGATTTCGACGAGGCGGTTGGAGTTGGAGCTGTTGGCGGCGCCGACGACGAGCAGCAGCTCAGCCTCGGCGCAGAGCGCACGCACCGCCACCTGGCGGTTCTGCGTCGCGTAGCAGATATCGTCGGTGTTGGGGCCGATGACATCGGTAAAGCGCGCCTGCAGCGCCGCGATGATGCCGCGCGTGTCGTCGATGCTCAGCGTCGTCTGCGTTACATAGGCGATCGGCGCGTCGGCGGCGAAGGGCAGCGCCGCGACATCGGCCTCGGCAGCAACGAGGTGCACCGGCACATCGACCTGCCCCATGGTGCCGACCACTTCGACATGGCCGGCATGGCCGATCAGCACGACGGCGCGGCCGGTATCGGCATAACGTCGCACTTGGACATGAACCTTCGATACCAGCGGGCAGGTCGCATCGAGCACCGGCAGCCGGCGGGCGCGCGCCTCGGCGACGACCGAGCGCGCCACGCCATGGGCGGAAAAGATCGTCGTCGCGCCATCGGGGATCTCGGCGATTTCCTCGACGAAATGCGCGCCCTTGGCCTTGAGGTCGGCGACGACATGGGCGTTGTGGACAATTTCGTGGCGGACATAGACCGGCGCACCATATTTGCGCAGCGCGCCTTCGACCGTGTCGATCGCCCGGACCACGCCGGCGCAGAAACCGCGCGGCTGGGCGAGCAGCACGCGCAGGGTCGCCGGCGTCGCCGCGTCACCGTCGCCGCTTGCCGCGCCGGTTTCGGTCTCTGTCCCATCCCGCCACATAATCGTCGTCAGATAGCCGATTTGCGACGTGATGGCAGCGACCGGCGCCGCCATCCGCGACAAAATGGCAAGTTTCCCGTGATTGTTACCGCGCTGCATCAGTCGGCGCTGCCGCCAGCCGCCGGCCTTCGAGCAGCTGCCAGGCAATCATCACCGGCACGCCGAGTGCCAGATCGCGGGCACGCTTGAGCAGCGACAGCGCCAGCGCCGCCTCGGGCGGCAGGCCGAACAGCGGCGCCAGCAGCAGATAGGCACCCTCCTGCAGGCCGATGGCGCCGGGCACCAGGAAGGCCGCGGTGCGCAGGGTGAAGATCAGGCTTTCGACGATGATGACATCGCCGACCGCCAGATCGACGCCGAGCAGTCGCAGCCCGAACCACGCCCCCGCCCCCGATCCCACCCAGGCGGCGAGGTGGAGCAGGAAGCTGGCGACGAGCGCGCCGCGGCGGTGGTAGAGCCCGGCGAGATCGTCGGCGACATTGGCGAAGGCGGTATCGCTGCCCGGCAGCATCGTGCCGGCGATCCGCCCGGCGAGCGCCAGCATCGGCCGCTGCGCCAGCACGAAAACCAGGATGATGGCGATGCTGGCGCCGAGACCGACCAGCGCCAGCCAGGCCAGATTGCCGCCATCGGCGCGCCCCTGCAGCACCAGCGCCAGCGCGGCGACGCCGTAGAGCGTATAGACGAGTTGCGCCGCGAGCTCGCTGGTCTGGTCGGCGACGAGGCTCGCCCAGGTCAGCCGCGCCGGAAGCCCATGCGCCGTCAGGCTGCGCGCCGCAACGACGATGCCGCCGAACTGGGCGAAGGGCAGCACATCGGTCGCCGCCTCGCGCGTCGTCCGGCTCCAGAAGAAGGCGGCGAGGCGGTCGGCGCGCCCGGCAATGATGGCATGGGCGCCGCCGAGGACGGCAAGGATGGCGACCGTCAGCGCCACATAGGCCAGAAAGCCCGGCGCGCCGACGCGGCCGACGATGCCGAACACCGCGCCGAAGCCGACCTGGGCGAGCAGCCAGAGGGTGATCGCGAGGCCGATGACGGTCGCGGCGATCACCGCGAACCTGGCGCCGCCCATCAGGCGGCGATCCGGCCGTCGCGGCCGACGGCGAGGTGGCTGCCGCGCCAGGCGGCGTTGCGGCGAGTATAGCTGGCGGCGATCAGCGCCAGGCTGAGCAGGTCGCGCAGCGGCAGCCACCACAGCCCGCCGGGGCGGGTGCCGGTCAGGCGGTTGACGGTGACCGCGACGGTGGCGCGCGCCGCCAGCGCCGCCAGCGCCAGCGCGGCACTGGCGGCACCGGGAGCGGCGGCGAGCGCCAGCAGCGCGAACGGCAGGGGATTGACGAGGGCGAAGCCGATGAAGCCGCCGGGATCGAGGCGGCGCAGGGTGAGGTTCCAGCGCAGTTCGTGCGCCGCGAGCGCGGCGACGCTCGCCTCATGGGCGTCATGGCCAACGGTGAAGCCCGGTACGGCGACGGCAAGGCCGAGGTCGCGCACCGCCATGCCGATGGCGTGATCGTCGGCAAGCACATCGGCGAAGGCGCCGATCCCGCCGATGCGCGCCAGGGTCGCTTCGTGCAGCGCGATCGTCGATCCCATGCACGGCTTGGCAAGGCCGAGGGTCAGCCCGACGCAGACCGACGGCAGGAAGCTCCAGCTCACCCCCATGGCGCTCAGCCGCGCCGATGCCTCGGGCCCTGGCCGGGCGTGGTAGAGGCAGGTCACCGCGCCGACACCGGGGCGCGCCAGCTCGCCGGCGATCCGCGCCAGCCAGCCGGATGGCACGCCGATGTCGCTGTCGGCGAGCACCAGCAGGCGGTCGGCGGGCGGGCCGGCGGCGGCGATCATGTTGACGAGGTTAGAGATCTTGGCGTTGCCGCCATGGCGCGTCGCGTCGACGACAAGCTCGACGCGGCCGGGGAAGCGCGCCGCGACGGATTCGACGATGGCGATCGCCGGATCGTCGGCGCGCTGGACGCCGCAGACGAGGCGCACCGGCGCCGGCCAGTCCTGGGTCAGCACCGCGGCGAGGTCATCTTCAAGACGCGGCTCGGCGCCGTGCAGCGGCTTGAGGACGACGATTGGCGGCGCCGGGGCCGGCAGCGCGGCGGTGTGCGGCCGCTTCAGCCAGCGTGCCGTCGCCCAGGCGGCGGTGACCTGATAGCCGATGCCGGCGACGGTGGTGGCGGCGGCAAGGCCGGCGAGCAGGCTCATGCCGCGGCGCCGAAGCGGGCGAAGCTGCCGAGGCGGGCGCCGCGCGCGGTGACGGCGGCGCGCACCGCGGGATCGACCAGCGCCGCGAGCTCGTCGCGGTAGCGATAGCCCGGCGCCGACCCCGGATAGGTGTCGGCGGTGGCGGGATGGGCGTAGATTTCATGGGACCCCGCCGGCAGCGCGGCGACCAGCGCGGCGACGCGCCGGGCGGTCATCGCGCCGCTCCAGGTGAGGCCAAAGACGCTGTCGGGAACGGCGAAGCCCGCGGCGACGAAGCGCCGCCGCGCCCGCCGCGCCCAGATGCCGGCGACACGACCGGCGAGGTCGACGCGGACCGGCTCGACCTGGCGGAGCACCGCGGCGGGCTCGACCGGGGCGCGGATCGCCTTCAGCCCGAAGCGCTTGCCGATGCTGGCGAGCAGCCCGCCGATGATCGGGTGGAGGTGGAAATGCTTGTGGGCGTTGGCGTGATCGAGCGTCAGGCCCGTGCCGGCAAAAGCCTCGAACTGCGCAGTGATCTCGGCGGCGAGTTGCGCGCGCACCCGCGGCCGCAGCATGCCGAAACTGGTCGCCACCATGTCGGTGCGGAAGCGGCCATCGTCGCCGACGAGGTCGGGCAGGCGCTCGGGCGCCAGCGCCGGGGTGCCGTCGACGAGCACCAGGTGCAGCCCGACGCCAAGGCCGGGCAGGGCGCGCGCACGGGCCACGGCGTCGTCGGCGGCGGCGCCGGTCACCATCAGGCTGGCGGCGGTCAGCACGCCGTCGCGATGCGCCGCCTCGACCGCGGCGTTGACCGCGATATCGGCGCCGAAATCATCCGACGTGATGCAGAGGCGCAGCATTGCCAGCGCCCCCCGGCGCGCGCTCCCGAGGCCGCTCCTAGGCCGCCATGTCCAGCTTGCGCGTCCGCAGGAAGCGGAAGAATTCGACCCCCTCGCGCAGGCGGCGCTTCATCATGTCGCTGTCGCGGACCATTTCATTGACGATGGCGCCGATCTTGCGCGGCCGGAAATAGAATTTCTTGTAGAAGACCTCGACCGCGTCGAAGATCTCCTGGCTGCTGAGGTGCGGGTAGTTCAATTGGGCGATCTGGGCGCCATGTTCGGTGACGAGCTGCGCCTTGGGATCGAACCAGCCGTTCTCGACCGCCTGCTTGTAGAGGAAGGTGCCGGGATAGGGCGCCGCCAGCGACACCTGGATGGTGTGCGGGTTCAGCTCCTTGGCATAGGCGATGGTTTCCTGGATCGTCTCGCGCGTCTCGCCGGGCAGGCCCATGACGAAGGTGCCATGGATGACGAGGCCGAGTTCGTGGCAATCCTTGGTGAACTGGCGCGCCGTCGCGGTGAGCAGCCCCTTCTTGATGTTGTGGAGGATCTGCTGGTTGCCGCTTTCATAGCCGACGAGCAGCAGGCGGCAGCCGCCCTCCTTCATCGCCTTCAGCGTCTTGTAGGGCACGTTCGCCTTGGCGTTGCACGACCAGGTGACGCCCAATTTGCCGAGTTCCTTCGCCAGCGCCTCGACGCGCGGGGCGTTGTCGGTCAGCGTGTCGTCGTCGAAGAAGATTTCCTTGGTCTGCGGGAACTCCTTCAGGACGTATTTGATCTCTTCGATGACATGCTCGACCGAGCGGACGCGGTAGTTGTGCCCGCCGACGGTCTGCGGCCACAGGCAGAAGCTGCAGCGCGACTTGCAGCCGCGGCCGGTGTAGAAACTGATATAGGGGTGCTTGAGGTACCCGATGAAGTAATTCTCCATCTTGAGGTCGCGCTTGTAGATCGGCGTCACGAACGGCAGCTGGTCCATGTCGGTGATGATCGCGCGGTCCTTGTTGTGGACGATGGCGCCATTTTCGTCGCGCCAGCTGATGCCGTCGATGTCCTTGAACGCCATCCCGTCGGCGACGTCCTTGATGGTGAAGTCGAACTCGTTGCGGGCGACGAAATCGATCGCCGTGCTTGCCTCGAGCGAGTTGTCGGTCTCGACGGCGACCTTGGCGCCGATGAGGCCGATCTTGATGCCGGGCTTGAGCGCCTTGATCATCTCGGCGGTCTTGACGTCGCTGGCAAAGCTCGGCGTCGAGGTATGGAGGATGACGAGGTCGCTTGCGAGGATATCGGGGGTGATGTCCTCGAAGGTCAGGCGGTGCGGCGGCGCGTCGATCAGCTTCGAATTGGGCACCAGCGCCGCCGGCTGGGCAAGCCAGGTCGGATACCAGAAGGACTTGATTTCGCGCTTGGATTGATAGCGCGCGCCGGCGCCACCATCATAACCTTCGAAGGAGGGCGCCTGAAGAAAAAGCGTGCGCATCGCTGAAAGTCCCCGCGAAATGATCTCGAATCGGCCTCCTATAGCGTTTCGGGCGCCGCTTGCCATGGCGGGCGGGTGACACTCGGCGCAAAAACGCTTGCCGCCTGTTCAGCCGCGGTTCGGGTGGCTAGAGGCATGGCGTGACGATGCGTATCGCCCCCGCCCTGATTGCCGCGCTGCTCGCGGCGTTTCCAGTATCTGCCGCGCTGCTCGCGGCGGGTCCCGCCCTCGCCGCCGAAGCGTCGCCGACGCAGCGGCTGTCGACCTATAACGACGGCGTCGTCGCCATCATGAAGGCCGGGCTGCCGCTGCCGGCGCGGGTGGCGCGCTTCGAAAGCCTCGTCAAGGCGCATTACGATATGGCCGGGATCGCCGCGCTCGTCGTCGGGACGAAATGGGCCGCCGCCGCGCCCGAGGACAAGGCCGCCGCGATCGCCGCGCTGACGCGCCATTCGGCGGTGAGCCTCGCCAAGAATTTCGTCAGTTTCGGCGGCGAGCGTTTCGAGACCGACCCGGCCGCCGTGGCGCGCGGCACGTCGAGCCTGGTCAAGGTGACGATCGCGTCGAAGACCAGCCGTGCGGTGCTGCAATATCGCCTGCGCCAGGTCGCCGGCGAATGGCGGATCATCGATGTCGTCTCCGAAGGTGTCAGCCAGCTGGCGCTGCAGCGCGCCGAACTCGCCGGCACGATCGCCGGCGAAGGCGTCGCCGGGCTGAGCCGCAAACTGGCGGAAAAGGATCGCATTTAGCGCTTTTGGGGGTCGGAAGTTGACCAAGTTTACCGTTTCGGCCGGTTTTCTCGCGCAAGGGCTCTTCCCCCGCGAGGTCAATGTCGATGCCAGCGATGTCAAAGAGCGGCGCGTCTCATAGCGGAAACGGCGAGTGTAGGACAGGCTGGAGCGGCGACCGCGGTCGTCATTGACGGCGGCTATCGCGCCATTCCCCGCCCTTCCAAGATTGCCACAAGGTCGTCCAATTGCCGCCATGATCGTTGCTAAGATTTCGGGCCATGGCGATCATCAGGCGCGCGATCTTTCCCAATGACACGGCGTTGGTGTTGAGCATCTGGCGTGAATTCATCGCCAATTCCCCGGTCAACCTCGATTATCAGGGAAATGACGCCGAGTTCGCGAATCTGCCTGGCAAATATGCAGCGCCGAGAGGCGGCGTGCTGCTTGCCGTTGGGGACGGCGAAATCGATGGCTGCATCGCTATGCGTGAAGTCAGCGCTGCCATTTGCGAGATGAAGCGACTTTATGTCCGACCGCATGCGCGCGGCAGCAACTTGGGTCAGAGGCTGGTGGAACGACTGATCGTCGAGGCTCGCGGGGCTGGATACAGCGAGATAAGGCTGGACGTGCAGGAAAAGTTCGTCGCTGCCCGAAAACTCTATGCCGCTTTCGGCTTCATCCCGGCCGAGCCGATCGCGTTCAACCCGGTTCCTGGCGCCGCCTTCCTCGGCTTGCGGCTGTAGTCGGTTCGGCGGCCTGACCATTGGGCTCGCTCGTCACCGCCGATCCCGGCGGTGCCGCCGGCAAGTTCCCATCGCATCACCCCGCGCGCCGCCGCTGCGGCCCAAGCAGCGCCGGCTCGAAGATCAGCGCGCACACCAAAGTCCAGAACAGCGACAGCAGCAGGATCTTGCCCATGCTCGCCGTGCCGGTGTGGGTCGACAGCCACAGTGCGCCGAACGCCATCCCCGTCGCCAACGCCGAGAAGAACACCCCGCGCGCCAGGCTCGATTGCAGCAGGTCGGTGCCGCCCGCCCGCCACGCCATGACGAAATAGATGTGGAAGGCGACGCCGACGCCGAACAGCAGCGGGAAGGCGATGATGTTGGCGAAGTTGATCGGCTGGCCGATCAGCACACAGGCGCCGAGCGTCAGGAAGATCGACAGCACCACCGGCGCCAGGGTGAACGCCACCTCGCGCGGGCTGCGCAGCACCGCGAACAGCAGCACGCTGACGATGGCGAAGGCGAGCGCGCCGGCCTGGACGAAGGCGCCCGCCACCGTCCGCGCCGCGGCTTGCGTCGAAACCGCCGGGCCGGTGGCGTGGGGTTCGATCGCCAGCACGGCGGCGGTGAAGGCTTCGAGGCTGGCATTGTCGCTGCCGCGCGGCAGCAGCTGGACCTTGGCGCGGCCGTCGGCGGCGATCCAGTCGGCGCGGATCTCGGCGGGCAGGGTGGCGAGCGTCACCGGCTCGGCCTGCAAGGACAGCCGCAGCTGATCGAGCATGGTCAGCAGCGGCGGGATCAGCTGCTCGGCGACACGCGCGCGGCCTTCGGGGCTGGCATCGGCGAGCAGGGTCAATTGCGCCTGCAGCCGCAGCACCGGCGTCGCCCCGGCCTGGCCGCGCCGGGCGATGGCGCCAAGGTCGGCCGCGGCGCGGCGCAGCGCCGCCACCACCTCGGCATCGCTCGGTGGCGGCGCCGCCAGCGCCGGATCGAGCGCGAATTCGAGGATGGCATTGGCGTCGGCGATGATCGGCAGCTTTTCGGCCTGGCCCGCCGGAATGAAGCTTTCGACGGTCAGCGCGCGGGCGACCTGCGGCAGCGTCGCCAGCCGCGCCGCCAGCGCGCGCGCCGCCGGCAGGTCGGGCGCCAGAATCTCGACGGTGTCGGGGGAGCGATCGGGGTCGCGCTGCAGGTCGCGCAGGGTGGCGACCGCCTCGCCGCGCGGGTTCTTGAGGTGGAGCGGGTTGAAGTCGAAGCGGACCAGCGCCAGCGAGGCGACACCGGCGACCATGGCAATGGCAAAGCCGATCAGCACCGTTCGGCGATGCCCGAGCAGCCAGCGATCGAGCGCGGCGAGGCGCGGCTGCGGCCCCTGCGGTGCCGGCGCGCGCGGCCGCAGCATGACGAGCAGCGCCGGCAGCACGCTGACGCTGAACGCCAGCGCCACCACCATGCCGATGCCGGAAATGATGCCGAGCTCGGCGATGCCGACATAGTCGGTCGGCAGAAAGGCGAGGAAGCCGAGCGCTACCGCCGCGGCGGCGAGCAGCAGCGACGGCCCGAGCCCGGCGGCGGCGGCGATCAGCGCGGCGCGCAGCGCGGCGCCGGCGCGGCGTTCGGCCTGGAAGCGCACGCCGATCTGGATGCCGAAATCGACCCCCAGCCCGACGAACAGCGGGATGAAGGCGACCGAAATCAGGTTGAATTCGCCGACCGCAAGCAGCCCCGTCGCGGCGGTGACGATAAGGCCGGCGATCGTCGTCGCCATGATCGCGGTGACGATGCGGACCGAGCGCGTCGCCAGCCACAGCACGACGAGCATGGCGGCGACGATCGCCACGGCGACGACGGCGATATTGTCGGCAAGCGAGGAAAATTCCTCGTCGTCGAGGGCGGTGGCGCCGGTCAGCCGGACGCGCAGGCCGTGGATGGCGTCGAGTTGCAGCGCCGCCGCGGCGCTGCGTATCGCCGTCGCCGCGGCAAGGCCGGGCTGCAGGTCGCTATAGTCGAGCACCGGGCGGACGAGCAGCAGCCGGCGCGTCGGCGGCGCCAGCACGCCGGCGTCACCGCCGTCGCCGAGCAGGCTCGTCCAGGAGAAATAGCCGGGCCGCCCTTCGGCCTGGGCGGCGATATTGTCGCCGATGGCGGTGACGGGCGCGGCGATGTCGGTCAGGCTCGCCTCGCCGCGCGCGACGCCCCTGGCGAGCGTCGAAAACAGTCCGGCGACGCCGCGCAGGCTGGGATCGGCAGCGAGCGGCCCGAGGATCGGCTGGGCCTTGATCAGCCGCTCGGTGGCGATGCGAACCGCGGCGGGATCGGCATAGAGCAGCCCGGCGCGCGTGAAGAAAGCGCCGCCATCGGGGCGGACGACGCGGCGGAAGTGACGCGTATCGGGGGCGAGGCCCGCCGCCAGCCGCGCCGCGGCGCTTTCGGCAAGCTCGGGCGTGGCGCCATCGATGACGACGAGGATGACATCGCCATTCTGCGGGAAAGCGTCGTCGAGGCGGCGCTCGTCGACGCGCCAGGCGACCTCGGGCGACAGCAGCGCCGCGGCGTTGGTCGTCATGGCGAAACGCGTCGTCGTCACCCAGAGCCCGGCCAGGGTGAGCAGCAGCGCCAGCAGCAGCACCACCGCCGGCCGGCGGGTGACGGCAGCGACGAGCGGCACCAGCGGCCCGGTAGCGGGCGACGTCAGCGCCATGCGGCGAAATCGAAAGCAACCATGCTCCCGCCATAAGCAAGGCGGGCGGCGAAGGGTAGCCGTCGCGGTGGCTGGCGCGGCGCCAGGGGCGGCGCGACGCTGGCGTTGCGGCTTGTTCGGGCGCCGTTCCCCCGGGCCTGTCGGCCATCGCCAGCGCCGCTGCCGCCGGCTTCCCGCCGCGAGCAATGAGTCGTGGCCCAGTAACCACCGGATTCAGATTGACATGAGAAAGCGACTCGATACTCTGAAGGCAATTATAAGAGGGTCGGCACCTACAAGCACCTGATTGGGGGTGATCATGCAGGGACTATGTAATGGCGCGACCGACAAGGTCGTCGCCAGGCCCGAAGCTGCCGCCGACATTAATCGAATATTTACTGATCTTTCGACAGTCTTGTCCGACAATGACTTGTCGTCCACGGCGGATCGCTGGGAAGTGATGGTCGCAGGTCCGGGCCGCGCCAGGCCGCGCGTGGCGGCGGTGCTCGCCGATGCCCTTGGGCTGCCGATCGAGGCAATCGTCGACGCCATCTATCGCGCCCCCGGTCGCTTGTTGCCCGGCCTGCCGCGCGTCGAGGCCGATCGGCTGGCGGCGATGCTGGCGCCTTTGGGCCTCGATCTGGCGGTGGTGCCGGCCGGGGCGGTGCCGGCGCGTGCCGCGGTCCGCGACGTTGCGGCCGAATTGCTCGATCCCGATGCCGCCGATGCGGTGGCGATGGCGCTTGGCCAGTTTCTTGGCCTGGCGCCGGCGGCGGCGCTCGATCTGCTGCTCACCCCGCCGGGCATCGTGCTGGGCAATGTGACGCCGCCCACCGTGGCGGCCCTGGCCGCGCTGCTGCCGCCGGGCGCGGTGCGGCTGGTCGAGGTCGAGCCCGACGCCGCGCGCTATGCGCTGTTTGCCGCCGGGCTGACCCGCCTGCAGGCCGGCGCGCTGCGCGGGCATCTGCCGCCGGGCGCCGTGCTGGGCGATGATGGCAGCGCGCTGCTGCTCGGCCTGACGCGCAGCGAGGCCGATGCCTTGTGGCGCCGGCTGCGCGCGCCGGACAAGGTGCGGCTGGTGCCGGAACAATTGCTGCGCTTTGGCATCCTGTTGCACGCGGCGGCGCCGACAGCGGCGGCTACGGCGGCGCTGGAACGGCTGGCGGGCGTGCCGGCCGCCGATCTGCCCGATCTGCTCGGCGCGCTGCCGGTGCCGGTGGAAAGCGATCTGCCGCTGGCCGGGCTCGAGGCGCGGCTGGCGGATTATGCCGACGCCGGGCTGACGGTGACCGCCGAACTCGAAAGTTTCGCCACCGTCGTGCTGGAAGTGCTGGCGGCCAGCGAGCAGGCGCTGGCGGCGGCTGGCCTGTCGGGCAGCGCGCCGCTCGCCACCCCGCCCTTGCCGCGCCCGCGTGCCCGGTTGCTGCGGCATCGGCTGGAAGCCGCCGGCGCCGAAGTGTGGGAGGCCGCGGCATGAAGCTCGACGGCGTGCACCGGCTGCACATGGGCGTCGCCGAAGCCGGCAAGCTGCTGGCGCTGAAGGGTCGCCACCGCGACGCCCTGGCGAAATATCGCGAGGCGCTGCAACTGGCGCATGGCGCCCGCGCGCCGCAATTGTTTGCCCGGCATTATCTGCATTGCGTGCTGGAAAGCCTGGAGCATCTGGGCGAGTACGCCCAAGCCGCCGAACTGGCCGCCGCCGCGGCGGACAGCGCCGCCAATCCCCAGCCAACGCCGTTCCAGCAGCGCGACCGCGCGCATCTTCTGGAACGACAGGGGGTCAATCTGGCGCGGGCCGGCGATGTGCCGGGCGCGCGGGCGGTGCTGGCGGCCGCGGTCGCGCTGGATGCCGGGCTGCCGCTGGCGCGTGCCCTGCTCGAATGGACGGCGCGCGGCCTGGCCGTCAATCCGGCGCGGCTGGCCGAGGCCCAGCGCCGGCATGGTTACTGGGTCGTCCGCCCCGATACGGTCGATGCCGCGCGTGCCATCGAAAATCCCGCCACCCACCGCTTCGCCCCGATGATGGAGACCCTCCATGGCTGACGAGAACCCGATCGAACGGCTGCGCCCCGGCCAGATTCTGGCGGACAGCGCCGTCACCGATTACATCAAGGCCATGGGCATCGCCATCGCCGAAGCCCAGATGCAGCTGGATATCAACAGCCTGCGCCAGGTCGGCGAATATGCCGAGCCGCGCGCGGGGCTGGGCGGCAAAAGCCTGTTGCAACTGGGCCTGTCGCCGCCCTTCTATCATTATCAGCACGCCGATCTTTCGGTTTCGATGCAGATCGTCATGAAGATCGCCGAACAATCGGCCTTCGGCATCGGCGCCAAGCTCGACCTTGGCTTCGAACAGGGCGGGCCGGTCGCTGCCGCCAATGCCCGCGAGGCGCAGGTGACGGTGAAGAGCCTGCCGGCCAGCGTGACGGCGGACGGCAAGAAGACCGACAGCGCCGGCACCGATGTCGAAGCCGCCGCCGAACAGCTTGCCACCGCGCTGCGCAGCCCGGCCGGGCCGTTCGAGCGCGCCTTCACCAGCACCGAACGCAAGCCGGTAACGGCGGCGCTGGAGCCGGGCAACGCCAAGAACCCGATTCTGACGCCGAACGCCGTGGCCTTCATCAAGCCGGCGGAATCGAGCGCCGGGGTGATCCGGATCGAGCAGACGCCGCCGCCCGGCGGCCCCGGCGACACGTTCAAGCTGGCGGCGGGCAAGGAAACCACCGTGACCTCCGAAGCCAACCGCACGCTTTATGCGCGGAAAGTGGTGCAGCAGTTGAACACACTCGGCGGCTTCAAGGCGCGGCTGGTCAATGATGCCGGCGGCACCAGCAACGGCCCGGATGCGCCCGGCGCCCTGGGCATCGCGCTGTTCGATACCGACAAGGCCGTGCTGAAAAAGGAGGCGCTGTCGGAGCTCGAGATCACCGCCAAGGCGATCAAGGACGGCAATCTCACCGTCAACGTCGTCGGCTATGGCGATACCCGCGCCAGCAACGACTACAACAAGAAACTCGGCCAGCGCCGCGCCAACGCCGTTGCCGAGCAGCTGAAAGCCTATGGCGTGACGCCGTCGAAGATCGCCAGCGTGACCAGCGGCGGCGAGGATCGCTGGAAGGACACGCCGCAGAACACCGACAATCTGCAGTTCCGCCGCGCCGAAGTCGTTCTGGCCAACAGCACCGACCTGATCATCGTGGTCGAGGACAATGGCACCCAGCTGCAGGACAAGCCTGAACCCGACAAGACCGCTGGCGGCAGCGGCAACGGCTTCATCTTCGCCAAGAAATTCAGTGCACTGCCGGTGGATGGTACGGCGGTCAAGCTGGGCGCCACGGCCACCAGCGTCGCCATCAAGAAGGACGCGGTGAACAGCGGCGGCGATGTGTTTGCCGAGGGCAGCCCCGAAGCCTTTGCCTTCAACCTGGCGCGCGACATCAATGCCGCCACCGCCACCCACAAGGTGCGCGCCACGCGCACGGGCGGGGTGGTGCTGCTCGCCAACGCCGATGATGCGGTGGTCATCGATCTGGTGACGCTGTCGGCCAACAACATCACGCTGGAAGCGGCCGGCGGCGCCAGTGTGACCAAGCCGCTGGCCGGCATCGCCGCCGGGCCGACCGCCTCGAAGGACCGGCCCAAGGTGACGGCGGCCATCGGCATCACGGTGGATTACCGCAAAAGCCGGCAGTTCGAGCAATCGGTCAACGGCAACAGCGCGATCAGCGCGCGGCTGGTGGCGGTGCCGGCGCCGGTGGAGTTCCTCGACGAGCTGAAGCAGTATCTCGGCCAGATTCCGCAACCGCGCCAGCCGCAGGGCTAGGGCGATGAGCGAGGTCCCCAAGGTCACCAACCAGCTGCTCTCGGCGCCGCTGCCGCAGATCATCGAACGACTGGGCATCGCCATTGCCGAGGCGCAGACCGCGCTCGATCGCAACAGCATCGCCGTGGCGCAGGCCATGGCGGAAACCGAGATCGACCTTGGCGGGGAAAAGACCAACCTGATCGCGCTGGGCTTCACGCCGACCTTCTACAGTTTCACCGAGGCGACGGTGGAGGCCAAGCTGAGTTTCTCCATGCAGGAAACCACCGAGCTTGGCGTGTCGGTGGGCGCCAGCGTGGCCGGCGGCGCCGGCTTCATCATGGTCGCCGCGTCGGTCAACGTGTCCTACGCGCGCAAATTCTCGGTGGGCGCCGAAGGCATGAGCAGCATCGCCGCCCGCCTTGTCTCGCTGCCGCCGCCCGAACTGCTTGAAGCCCGACTGAAGAGCATCAGCGAGAAAGCCACGACCTGAGCGACGCACGACCGGATCTGAATCGAAAGGAGAATGACGATGGCAATTGGACAGGAACTGCTCAACGTTCCGATGGGCGACATGATCCGCCAGATGGCCTTTGCCATCGCCGAGGCGCAATTCAAGCTGGATGCCAACAGCATCGATGTCGCCGAGATGATGGGCGGCCTCAAGGTGATCGAGGACGATGATGGCAACATGATCTTCGACGACAGCCGGGTGTTCTTCGGCTATGAAATGATGACCGCTTCGGACGCGCTGGCCTATATCGAGGCCGACAATGCCTTTACCGGCGGCAAGACCTCCGATGCGCTGAAAAAGATCGTCGACGCGCAGAAAACGGCCAAGCCCGAAGACGGCCTGATCCGGGTGCCGACCCGCATGTCGATGCTGGAACTGGGCTTTTCGCCGACCTTCTATCAGTTCGTCGATACCATCATCGAAGTGAAGATCGCGATCAAGATCACCCGCACCATCGAAGTTGGCCGCAGCCAGCGCGACACCGCCAACCAGAGCGCATCGAGCAGCACCCGATCGGCCGGGGTGAAGTTCGGCTTCGGCCGGGTTGGCGTCAAGACGGGCGCCACCAACAACAGCCAGGCC
Organism: alpha proteobacterium AAP81b; assembly: GCA_001295935.1. GTDB lineage: Bacteria > Pseudomonadota > Alphaproteobacteria > Sphingomonadales > Sphingomonadaceae > Sandarakinorhabdus. The sequence goes on along the minus strand of LJHX01000066.1, from coordinate 9,822 downwards.
ACCACCAGCCAGGTCGATGCCACCTATTCGGCGAAATACAGCTATTCGGCGGAAGGCTCGTCCCTGCTGCGCACCAAGCTGGTGCCCCTGCCGCCGCCGCCGATCCTCGAGGAACGCATCCGCCGCCTTCTTGATGAGGAAGCCGCGCGCCGCCAGAAGACCCTCGACAAGAAGCTGGGCACGCCAGCACCAGCGCCACCAACAAACTGATCGGTCACCCAATTCCCGCCTACTGATGGAGTGACGGACAATGAGTGTTGGAACCGAATTGCTGGCGGTGCCATTTCCGGAAATGGTCGAGAAACTCGGTGTCGGCATCGCCAATGCCCAGCTGCAGCTCGATCTGGTCAGCCTGCGCATCGCCCGGTTGATGGCGGGCTATGACGAGGAGGCCGAGACCAAGAAGGAAGGCGATGGCGTCAAATCCAAATCCTATCTGGTGAAGTTCGGCGACGGTCAGGAATACAGCCTGATGGAGCTGGGTTTCACGCCGACCTTCTATCAGTTCGTCGATACGGTGATCGAGCTGAAGATGTCGATCAGCGTCAGCCGCGAAACCGAGATCAAGCGCAGCAGCAGCGCCAGCTCGGTGGCCGCCGGTGGTTTCTGGACGCCGTTTGGCGGTGGCGGCGCGGTGCGCACCAGCAGCGTTTCCGCCAGCTTTGCCGCCAAATATCAGTATAGCGCCGAAGGATCGTCGCTGATGCGCACCAAGCTGGTGCCGATCCCGCCGCCGGCGCTGTTCGAAGAACGGGTGCGGGCGCTGATCACGGCACGCAATACGCCGCCGGGTCCCTGAGCCATGGCGCAACCGCCCTGGAGGGACGCCCTGGCCCGCGCGCGCCGCAACGACACCGGTCGTGCGGCGCCGGCGGAACCCGTGCGCCCCGCGGTGCGCCCGGCGGCCGTTCCGCCGGTGGCGGAACTGGCGGCGCAAGCCCCCGGCTTGGCGCAATTGCTCGCCGAACGTCAGGCGCTGGAACAGCAAATGCAGGGGCTTACCGGCGGCGATCCGTCCGATCCGCGCTATGCCGTCGAACCGCTCGATCGCCGGCGCGCGGCGCTGGCGCGGTGGGGGCAGTCGCGCGATGCCGCCCGCGGCGCCCGGCGCGATCCGGCCGCGGCCTTTGCCCCGCAGGCGCCGCCGCTCCGGGCGACTGCGGCCGATGTCCTGCGCGGCACCAATGCCGACGTGCTCCGCGCCACCAATGCCGACGCGCTGCGCGGCACCAATGCCGATGTGCTCCGCAATACGCCCGGCGAACTGCCCGGTGATGCCCGGCCCGGCCGGATTTTCGAAACCTTCGATCGTCCGCCGGCGTCCCCTGCCGCCAATGATGATCCGCCACTGCGCGCCCTGGGGCGGTTGTTGGACGCACCGCGACCCGAACCGGACCGGCGCCGCCGCAGCGCCACTCAGGAGGATGGCCCGCCCTTGGGCGCGGCTGGCCGCCAATTGGCCGCGGCCGGGCGCCGTCTCGATGCCGCCCGCCGCGCGGCGCCCGCCGAACCGGAACGGCCGCGCGGCAAGAATGGCGATCCCCTCGATCGCCGGCTGGCGCGAGCCCGGGACATGGCCGCCCGCGCCCGTCGCCCGCTTGACGGCGCCGAACGCGCGCTCGATGCGGCGCGCGATGCCATTCCCGGCGATTGGCAGGAAAAGGCTCGCGAACGCATCCCCGGCCTGGGCAAGGCCGATCACTATGTGCGCGAGGTGGCGCGCAAGTTTTCGACGCTGGCTGGCGCGATCGACGACATCGGCAGCAAGGCCGATCGCCTGCGCGGCCTGGCGCGCGACATGCGGGAATTGAAGGAAGCCGACGCGGCCAACGACGATGCGCGGCGCGACCGCGCGCTCGAACGGCTGAAAGCGAAGCGGCAGGAGGACTGAGTGTCGGACCCGGTGGATTTCGTCGACAACAGCATCGGGCAATTGCTCGTCGCCCTGGCCGATGGGGTGCGCGAGGCCGAGCGCGCGCTCGCCTCCGGCCCACAGGTGGATGACAGCGGCCGTGCCGTGACGCGCTATGCGCTGCCCTATCTGGATTTCAGCATCAACGTCGATGTCGAGGTGGTCAATCCGTCGGCGCAGGCGGGCGGCGGGCGCGGCCTGCCGGTGCTACGGCTGTTCACGGGCCGCAATGACGCGGGCAGCGACAATCGCGAGATCCGCTCCAGCGTATCGGGGCGGCTGGTGGCGGTGCCGGCCGGCGATGGCCTGCCGGCGCCGCGCATCCGCATCACGCCCGGCGCCAATATCGGCGGCAAGGCGCGCATCGAACTTTTCGTCAGCAACAGCGCCGGTGAAGTGCTGGCCGGCCAGCCGGTGGAACTGAACCTTGACCTGTTGGCCAGCGAAACGCTGTCGAAGGCCCGCGGCGTCGCCAGCCTGCCGCGTCGCGATGGCACGCGATTGGCCGATGGCATTGTCACCACCGATAATGATGGCCGCGCCGTCACCAGCCTGCTGATCGCCAATGAGCCGGCCAAGGCGCTGCTTGTCGTCACCGCCAGCATCGGGCCGTTTTCGGCGCAGGCCACCATCAGCGCCGAGGTGCTGGGATGACGACGCCCTTTACCTGGTCTGCCCGGCTGCTCGATGCGGCCGGCAATGCCGCCGCCGGGGCGACGCTGGCCGTCGAGCTGTTCGATCTGGCAAGCAACAAATGGGCGGCGCTGTCGCAGGCGGTCACGGCGGCGGATGGCAATGTGCGCGGCCGCGGCGACATCGGCGATGATACGCTGCCCTTTGCGCCGGCGCTGCGGCTGGTAGAAGGCGGCACGGTGATGGCCACCACGCCGGCGATCGCGCGGGCGGCACGCGGGCTGAACATCGATTTTGGCGAAGTCCGCCGGGTGCTGGTGGCGGCGCCGTTCGTGCGCACCCTGGGCCGGGGCGGATCGCCCTTTGCCATCGGCGGGGCCGCGGCGGCCACGGTCGATCTGGCGACGGTGCGCGCCGAGGTGAGCCGCGATTTCGGCGACCGGCTGGCCGTGCGCGAGCGCGAGGTGGCGGATCGCGATCTGCAACTGGCCGAAGCCCGCCGGCTGGTGACCGACCGCGAAACCCGGCTGGCCGATACCCAGCGGCTGGTGGCCGATCGCGAGGCGAAACTGGCCGATAATGTGCGCGTGGTGGGAGAGAAGGATGCCGAGATCCGCCGGCTTTCCACCGTCATGGCAGCCAAGGATCAGGAAATCGCCGCACTGCGCCAGCCGCGCCCGGCCGGTCCGCAGGTCGATGCGGCCGCCATCCGCGCCGAGGTGACGCGCGATTTTTCCGACCGGCTGGCCGTGCGCGAGCGCGAAGTGGCGGATCGCGACAGCCAGATCAGCGCACGCGAAGCCAGGCTGGCCGAAAGCACCCGGGCGCTTGAAGAGCGGGACAAGGAAATCCGCCGTCTGGCCGACGTGATTGCCGACAAGGATCGCATCATCGCCATGCCGCGCCCCGATCGTCTGGCGCCGGAGACGGCTGCCAGCGTGACGCGGGTGACCGATTTTGCCAGTACCATCGGCGTGCAGCTGGACGATGCGCAGACCGCGCTCAAATCCCGCGGCTTTTCGCTGGGCGCCATCGAGGTGAATGCCAGGGCGCTGTTGCAGGACGAAGGTCGCAAGATCGAAATCCTCGATCGCGAGGCGATGAAGACGATCCAGCCCGGCGTGCTGTCCGATCTGAAATTCAGCTTCCGCCCCGACAAGGCGGCACCGGAGGTGACCGGGCAGACGGTGCCCGATCTGATGTTCCTTACCGAAAGCCGGGCGCGCGCCGTGCTGGCCAGCCTTGGCCTGTTGCTGGAAGCCAGCACCGGCCCGGCCGGGCTGAATGCGCAGGCCGCGCCCGGCCAGGCCATGCTGCAAACGCCGGCCGCCGGCGCCGGCCTGCCGCGCGGCGGCCGCGTGCATGTGATCTTCGCCGCCGCCAAGGAGTAGGACGATGGCCAGCACGCCCCGCGGTCCGGTTGCCGATCTTCTGGCGGAAAGCGTCGCCGCGCCGCTGGGCGAGGTCATCGCCGCCGTCGGCCAGGGTGTTGCCGAGGCCCAGCGCGCGCTCGATGAATCGGCGCTGGCCGCGACGCTGGCCATTTATGAGGAGCAGGGCGATGCCGGCATGGCCCTGCTGCGCGAGATCGGCTATCGCCCCACCTTCTATGTGCTGCCCGACACCGCGTGCGAAGTGCAGGTTTCCATGCGCATCGGCGGTACGGGCGGTGGTGACGGCAGTGCCGGCACGTCGCGTATCCCCGGCGCTATCGGCAAGGGCCGCACCTATGTGACTCCGGTGGACGCCGGCTTTCAACAGCGATTCGGCTTTCAGGCGACGGCTGCCGCCAAGCTGACCTTTCGGATCGTGCCCGTGCCACCCCCCTCTGCTTTGGATGAGGCCCGGCCGATGCCTGCGCTGATCGGCAAACCGGCACCCGAGGCCCTGGCAACGCTCGAACGGCTCGGGCTGGCGGCAACGCTGGTGGACAAGGACGGCAAGCCCGTCGCCGATCCGGCGGCCCGCAAGGTGGCCGCGCAGGGCATCGACCCGGGCCGGCTGGCAGCGCTGGCCGATCCGGTCGTGCTGACGCTGGAATAGACCCCGGCAGGAGAAGGTCGCACGCTGCGCATGGACTGGTTCGTCCCCTGCGCGTCGGGAAACGCAGAGTCGGCCAGAGGCCACATTGCTGGGATTATGGCGGAGAGGGTGGGATTCGAACCCACGGTACCCGTGAAGGCACAACGGTTTTCGAGACCGTCCCGATCGACCACTCTGGCACCTCTCCGTCCGAGGTATCTCCGGGGCGCGCCCGGGGTCGAAGGTCGAAGGCTATAGCCAGACCCTGTCGCCAAGCCAAGGCCCAGTATTGCAGTGGCGCGGGTTCGCCGTTCGCGTCCTTGCTCGCCCTGTCGTGCGGCGCCATCGCCGCATCTTCACGGAACGCCAAGCTTGCCTATATGTTGGCCGACAGGAGGCTGTTACTCTGTTCCTTCCCAAAAGGCTCTGGCGCATGTTTCACGGCAAGAAGGCCAACCCCGCCCCGACCGAGATCGCCGCCCGCGTGGCGAGCCCGGCGACTTTCACCATCGGCGACGTCGTTCGCCACCGCATCTTCCCCTTTCGCGGCGTGATCTTCGACGTCGACCCCGAGTTCAACAATACCGAGGAATGGTGGCAGGCCATCCCCGAGGCGGTGCGTCCGCGCAAGGACCAGCCCTTCTATCACCTGCTCGCCGAAAATGACGAGGCGAGCTATGTCGCCTATGTCAGCCAGCAGAACCTGATCCTGGAGAAGGACGGCGATCCCGTGCAACACCCCGGCGTCGTCCAGATGTTCGCTGGCTTCGAAGGCGGCCGCTACCAGCTGCGTCCGGAGATCCGGAACTAAATTCTTTGGGCGACGGCGATCGCGGCACGGCAGCCGGCGCGGATCACCGCCTGCATCAGCGGAAAGGCACCGTCGCCGGCGTGGCCCGCGGCGGTGTCGCGGTGCTCGATTTCGTCGGCGCGGAAATCGTCGATCAGCCCCTTGAGTTCGGGGTCGCTGCCATCGGCGAGCGCCTCCGACTGCTCGCCATAATGTTCGTCGATCACCGTTTCGACCGCTACCGTCGCCGCCATTGCGGCGCGCGGGCCGAGCAGCGCGGTCACGGCGCCCAGCGCGAAACCCGCGACATGCCATGCCGGCGCCAGCAGGGTCGGACGGACGCCGCGCTTGACCATCAGCGCGTCGAAGCCATCGAGGTGACGCTGTTCCTGCGCCGCCATGTGACGGATCTCGCCGGCGACGCGGGCGCGGCCGCCCATCACCGCCAACTGCCCGGCGTAGATTCGCGCCGCGCCATATTCGCCGGCCTGATCGACGCGGATCATCGCCCTGGTGTCGGCGGGCGCCGCATCGCCCGGAAGCCGCCTCAGCGACGTGCCAATAACCATAGTGCGCAAACTCCCACGCTGCCGGCGAAAACTGCATTCCACCCTGCCATGGAAAGCCCGAACAGGGACCAGGGAATGGCGTCGCAGCGGATGACCGGGGCGGCCAGGATCTCGCTCAGCGAACTGCCGCCGGTGGCGGTGCATTCGGTGATGCCGCGCCACCATTTCTGCTCGACGCCGGCGTGGAAAACCCCGAGCCCGGCATCGACAAGCAGCGCCAGCGCCGCGGCGACCAGCACCAGCCGGCTGCGGGCGAACAGCGTGCCCATCACCGCCAGCGCCAGCGCCGCGCCGACGGCCCAGCGCTGCCAGATGCACATTTCGCACGGCGGCAGACCACCCAGATATTGAAAGGCGAAGGCGCCGAGCAGCAGCCCGGCGGGCGTCGCGATCAGCAGCAGCGCCGACGCTCGGTCAGATCGCATAGCGGACGACGACGAAGCCGCCGACGAACAGCCCCGTGGCGACCAGCGCCAGCGAGTGCAGATATTTGTCGATGAACCGCTGCGCCGCGGCGCCATAGCGGCGCAGCACGAACGCCACCAGGAAGAAGCGCCCGCCGCGGCCGAGCAGCGACGCCAGCAGGAGCGTGCCGATGTTGAGATAGATGCTGCCGGCGGCGATCGTCGCGACCTTGTAGGGGATCGGCAGAAAGGCGAAGGCGAGCATCCATAGGAAGCCGTCGCGCTTCACCCCGGCGGCGAATTCGGCGAATTTGGCTTCATAGCCATAGAAGTGCAGCAGCGGCTGGCCGACGGTTTCGAACAGCAGCGCGCCAATGGCATAGCCGAGCAGGGCGCCTGCCACCGATGCGACGGTCGAGACCGCGGCATAGCGCAGAGCGCGCTCCGGCCGGGCGATCGACATCGGGATCTGCATGATGTCGGGCGGCACGGGGAAGAAGGACGAATCGGCGAAGCTGATGAACGCCAGCCATTTTTCCGCCGACGGGCGGGCGGCGCGAGCCAGGGTCCAATCGTAGAGGCGGCGAAGCACGACTTGTCACCCGTTAGCGGCGGCGGCGGAGGCCGACCCATAGGCAAGCCCGTAGCCCCACGCAATTGCGCGAAAGCGCAATGTCGCTGCGCTGCAACATCGCTGCGGTCAGCGGCTGGCGGCGGGGGTGGGCGCCGCGGCGGTCTGCACCGCCGGCGCCGGCGCCAGGCGGCCGAGCAGCCGCGCCGCATAATCGAGCTGGAAGTCGGTAACGCCCTTCTTCTTCAGCTCGTCGGCGGTGGCGGTGAAGCGCGGATCGTCCTTGCCGTCCGATTCGACGATCTTTTCGGTACCGTCCTTCAACTCGTTGATCAGATGGCGGCGCAGATCGGCCTCGCGCAGCCGCGGCCGGTCGGCGCGGTTGGCGTCGGTCAGCTGCGGCACGGCGATATCGGGTTCGATGCCGGCTTCCTGGACGCTGCGCCCCGAGGGGGTGAAGTAACGCGCCGTCGTCAGCCGCAGCGCCGTGTCCTGGCCGAGCGGGATCAGCGTCTGCACTGACCCCTTGCCGAAGCTGCGCTGGCCGAGCACCAGCGCGCGGCGGTGGTCCTGCAAGGCGCCGGCAACGATTTCCGCCGCCGAGGCCGAGCCTTCGTCGACGAGAACGACGATCGGCTTGCCATCGGCAAGGTCGCCGCTGCGGGCGAAATAGCGCTGGATGTCGTTCTTCGAGCGGCCGCGCTGCGAGACGATCTCACCCTTGTCGAGGAAAACGTCGCCGACCTCGATCGCCTGGTCGAGCAGCCCGCCGGGGTTCGAGCGCAGGTCGACAATGAAGCCGGCGAGGCTCGCGCCCAATTTCTTCTCGATGCCGGCGACGGCGGCGCGCGTGGCCTCACCGGTCTGCTTGTTGAAGGTCGAAATGCGGACGACGCCGATGTTGCCGCGGACTTCCCACTTCACCGGCCTGATCTGGATGACCTCGCGCTTGAGCGTGATTTCGAGCGGCTTGGTTTCGCCCTCGCGCACCACGGTGAGCTTGATCGAGGTGCCCGGCGCGCCGCGCATCTTGTCGACGGCGTCGGTCAGCGACGAGCCATAGATCAGCTCGCCATCGATATGGGTGATATAGTCGCCGGCCTTCATGCCGGCGCGCGCCGCGGGCGTATCGTCGGTCGGCGCGATGACCTTGACCGCGCCATCCTCGGTGGTGACGGTCAGCCCGAGCCCGCCATATTCGCCATCGGTCGTCTGGCGCATGTTCTGGAAGTCGCGCGCGTCGAGGTAGGAGGAGTGCGGATCGAGGCTGGCGAGCATGCCGTTGATGGCGCCTTCGATCAGCGACTTGTCGTCGGTCTTGTCGACATAATCGGTGCGGACGCGCTCGAAGACATCCATCAGCGCGTCGAGCTGCTTGTAGGTATCGCTTTCGGCGGCGGCGCGGACGGCGGCAGCGCCGGGGATGAGCGCGATCGCCAGCATCGGCAGGGCATATTTCCAGGAAATCGACATCTTCAGCCTCGAACACCTACCCGTGGCAATGTAGCAGAGTTTGGCGCCGCCGCCAGTGACGCGGGCGCGCAGCTGGCGACGATGCGGTGGCAGATGGCGACATGGCAGAAGGAACGGCCTCCGGCGGGCAGGGGCTGAGCCGCTGCACCCACTTTTGTCGGGTTTCGGCGTCGGCGCCGAAGATTACCAAAAATTCGGAAAGACAGCGAAGTACAGTCACTCGCCCTCCTGCTTTATCCTGCGCAAAACGCGGCCGGCTGTCGGATTTTGTAGGAGATTGATAGCAAATTCAGGCGATGTAGGACAGCGGCACTGCGGCGGCGCTCAGGTCGCCACGGCGGAGAGGGCGGCGCGGTGACCGCGCTGATGGGTCAGACCTCCAGCGCGCCCTGGGCGCCCTTCTGATGGCTGGCGCGGCTTTAACGCCCTTGTCGCCGCCCTTTTGTCGCGCGGATAGCCGCCGACCTGCCAGCACAGCCGTTGTTGGAACTGACATGCATTAAGGGCTTCAGTGCACAATCTGGAATCGTAAAATTGGTTGAATCATAGCTTCGGACGTCTATGTTGGTGGTGCAGTTGGGAGGCGCGCCGTAGTGTGCCGTTGAAGCTTCGTGCTTCGCCCGGCTGCCTTTTCGGTATGCACATCCTGTGTCTCGACGACTCGGGTTCGGTTCAGAACCCGGCCGATCGGCACGTCGTCCTTGCCGGTTTGAGCGCTTTCGAGCGCAACCCTCACTGGCTTTCCGGTAGGTTGGATGTCATCGCGGAACGAGTCTGGCCAGATAACCCAATGGCCCTCGAATTTCGAGGAACGGACATAATCGGAGGGAAAAAGCACTGGCGCGGGGTTAAACGCGATGACCGCGAGCGTGCTTACGTGGATGCTTTGTCGATCCTGCCAAACTACAACGGCGTGCGGCTCTTCGGAGCGGTTGTTCACAAGGCGAGTGTCTCACCACGCGACCCGATGGAAGTTGCCTTCGAGCATATCGCAAGCCGCTTCGACCGTATGCTTGGGCGCTTCCACAAGGGCGGCGACACACAGCGCGGTCTGATTGTGTTGGACAAAAGCACGTATGAGACTTCGCTGCAGGGGTTGGCCTCTACCTTTCGGACCAAGGGCCATAGGTGGGGTCAACTTCATAACCTTAGCGAAGTGCCGCTGTTCGTCGACTCTAAAGCGACGCGCATGGTCCAATTCGCTGACCTGATTGCCCATGCGCTTCGGCGCTACCACGAACAGGGAAACTCGGTTTATTTTGACATCATCAAAACGTCTTTCGACGCGTCGGGCGGCGTTTTGCACGGCCTGGTGCATGACATTGGCGAATCACAACGTTGCGGTTGCTTTCATGTTTCCAGAGGGTCCGCTAGAGCGGTTTTCACGGTGGTTGGATCGCCGGCACGGCGGCGATTTTGGTTCGTGGCCCAAAGCTGCTCTGGGAGCG
>LJHX01000065.1 GCA_001295935.1 alpha proteobacterium AAP81b | reverse complement strand
GAGCCCGCGCAGCGCCGCCTGGCCCGCGGCGGCGACCGCCAGCGCCGGGCCGGTCCCCGAGCCGCGTTCGGCGGCGTGCGTCGCGGCGCGGCCCTCGCTCGGGTTGACGATCGCGCCGGCGAAGAGCTTTTCCCGCCAGCCGGCGAAATCGGCCTCGGCTGCCAGCGTCCCCATCAGGCGCAGCGCCTCGGCATCGACGGCGCTTTTCGAAAAATCGAAGCGGATGCCGCAGACGTCGAGCGCCAGCCGGTCGAGGCGATCGGGCTCGGCGGCGAACAGCGCCGCCAGCGGCGGCAGCGATCCCGCATGACGGCCAAGGGCTTGCGATACGTCGGCGATGGTCATGGCGGAACTCCTGTTGTCCGCTCCCTAAAGCGCATTTGCGTGAAAGGAAGAAGAAGGCCGCGCCCGAGCCGCCGATGCCGCACCGCCTTCTTTCTTGACCGAAGGCCGACACAGGCACAGGGACAGCGCGATGATCCGAGCCCTCTCCTCGCGCGCATGGCGCTGAGCGACCCTGCCCTTGCCGATTGGGCGCACGCGCGGCTGGGCCACGACTTCGCCGACCTCGGCCTGCTCGACCGCGCGCTCACCCATGCCAGCGTCAAGGGCGCCCCCAATTATCAGCGCCTCGAATTCCTCGGCGACCGCGTGCTCGGCTGCGTCGTCGCCGCCTGGCTGCACGCCACCCATGACGAGCCCGAGGGCCGGCTCAACCGGCGCTTCCATGCGCTCGTCGAGGGCGTCGCCAATGCCCGGGTGGCGCGCGCCTGGGGCGTACCCGACATCGCCCGGCTGGAGCCGATGGCGCGCCACAAGGGGCTCCACGAGAGCGACAATGTCCTTGGCGATATCGCCGAAGCCGTCGTGGCCGCGGTCTTCCTCGATGGCGGCTGGGACGCCGCCGACGCCTTCGTCCGCCGCCATTGGAGCGCGCTGCTCGCCGATGGCCCGCGCTTCCTCGCCGACCCCAAGTCGCGGCTGCAGGAATGGTCGCTCGATCGCCGCCTCGGCACGCCGCGCTATCTCGTCATCGATCGCCGCGGCCCCGATCACGCGCCGCATTTCACCGTCGAGGTGAGCGTGCCGGGCCATGACGCGGCGCAGGGCGAGGGCAACAACAAGCAGGAAGCCGAAAAGGCCGCCGCGGTGGCGCTGCTGGCACGGGTGACAGCATGAATGAAGTCGTTACGCGTTGTGGCTCGGTGGCGATCGTCGGCGCGCCCAATGCCGGCAAGTCGACCCTCGTCAATGCGCTGGTCGGGCAGAAGGTGGCGATCGTTTCCTCCAAGGTGCAGACGACGCGCACGCGCCTGATGGGCATCGCCACCGATGGCGCGGCGCAACTGCTGCTGATCGATACGCCGGGAATCTTCGCGCCGCGCCGCCGCCTCGATCGCGCCATGGTCCGCGCCGCCTGGGAGGGCGCCGAGGGCGCCGACCTCATCGCCTTCGTCGTCGACGCCAAGACGGGCTTTCGTGAGGACGCCAGCGCCATTCTCGACGCCTTGCGCGGCCGCCCCGAACCCAAGATGCTGGTGCTCAACAAGGTCGACATCACCGCCAAGGGCAAGCTGCTCGACCTCGCCGCCCATGCCAATGCCATCGCCGCCTTCGAGGAGACCTTCTTCGTGTCGGCGTCGACCGCCGACGGCGTCGCCGAGCTGAAGACGGCGCTCGCCGCGCGGCTGCCCGAGGGGCCCTGGCATTTCCCCGAGGACCAGTTGACCGACGCCACCACGCGGCTGATGGCCGCCGAGCTGACGCGCGAGCAGATCTATCGCCAGCTCCACGCCGAACTGCCCTATGCCAGCGCCGTCGAGACCGAGAAATGGGAGGAACGCCGCGACGGATCGACATCGATCCACCAGCAGATCCTCGTCGAGCGCGAGACGCAGCGCGCCATCGTGCTCGGCAAGGGCGGCGCGCGCATCAAGGAAATCGGCGCCGAGGCGCGCGCCGGCATCGCCGAACTGCTCGGCCGGCCGGTCCACCTCTTCCTCCACGTCAAGGTCAAGGAGGATTGGGCCGAGGACCGCGCCGTCTATCGCGACGCGGGCCTCGACTGGGTCGATTGAATCGCGACTATCGGATCGCCATGGCGGCGGCGCGGTGGCGGCGCAGGCTGAGCCCGAGCAGGCCGAAGCCGGTGATCAGCTGCGCCCAGACGGCGGGTTCGGGGACGGCGGGGGCCCAGAAGGCATTGACCCCGACGCCCGAGGCACCGTTCAGAACATTGCTGTTGACGCTCTGATAACGGACGAAGAAGTTATCGAGCATCACCTTCTGCACCGACGTCGCGAAGGTCAGCCGGAAGGTGCCGCCGACGAAGCTTTCCGCCACGCTGTTGCCGCCGCCGCCGCCGCTGGCGCAATTGCTGCCGCCGCCACCGGCGCGGAAGCAGACATCGAGCGTCGGGCCGATCTGCGGGACGTTGCCGTTGCGCGAAGCGCTGCCGAACACCCCCGTCGACGTCGCGCTCTGCAGCGCGACGAGGTTGTTGGCGATGGTGACGCCGTCGACGTCGAAACCGAAGATCGAGACCCGCGCGTTGGTGATCGGCGCCGACGCCAGATTCTGCACCGAATAGATGAAATTCCACTGCTTGCCGCTGTTGCCGACGGAACTCAGCTGGAAAATCGTCCGCGCTTCCAGCCCCGCGGTAAGCGTCTCGTTGACATAGCCATTGTAGCCGATGTCGGTGCGCTTGCCGATGTCGGTGGTGAGGAAGGTGACAGGCGACGACACCTGGCTGACCGCCATGGCGGGCGTCGCGGTAGCGACGGCGACGACCGCTAGGGCGCTGACAACAAGCACACGCATGGCGAATCCCTCAGTTAATTTTCTATAAGCATTCAACGCCTACGGCTGCTCTGATCGAAATGGAAGCGCAATGAATGCCTGAGGGGCGCGGGTGGTGTTGCACGGGTCGCGGCGGTACGCTGGCGTCGGCGCTTCTCGCGTCAGGAGCCGCCACGATGGCCCGATCGCAAATCCGGTCACCCCATCGGCGATGATCGCCACTGACGACGCCATCGTCTGCGCGCTGCTGGCGCACGGGGAAACCGCCGTCATCGCGCGGCTGTTGACCGCCAGCCATGGCCTCGTCGCGGCCTATGTCCATGGCGGGCGCGGGCGGCGGCTGCGGCCGCTGCTGCAGCCGGGCAACCGCGTTGCCGCCACACTGTCGGCGCGCAGCGACACGCAATTGCCGCGCGCCAGCCTCGAACCCGTCGCCCAGCGCGCGGCGCTCGCCACGAGCGCGCTGGCATTGGCAACGATCGACTGGCTGTGCACGCTGAGCGCCGCGGTCCTGCCCGAGGGCGAGCCGATGCCGGCGGTATTCGAAGCCCTCGACGCGGTGACCGCCGCCGCCGCCGCCGGCGCCGACCCGGTAGCGCTCGGCGCGGCGGTGGTGCGCTATGAACTGCTGTTGCTCGGCCAATCGGGCTTCGGGCTCGATCTTGCCAGCTGCGCCGCCACCGGCGCGCGCGCCGATCTCGGCTTCGTATCGCCGAAATCGGCGCAGGCGGTCAGCCGCGGCGCCGGGCTGCCCTATGCCGACAAGCTGCTGCCGTTGCCGGCGTTCCTGATCGGTGACACCCCCGCCGATGGCGCCGCGGTCGCCGCCGGGCTGCGGCTGTCGGGCCATTTCGTCGAGCGGCAATGGCTGCGCGACCGTCCCGCGCCGCTGATCGATACGCGGGCGCGGCTTGTCGCCCGCTTCGATTGATGCAAATGGCGCCCGCCGCTTTTCGAGCGGTGCGTGCCGTTGCCCCCGGGCAACATTTTGGGGTTCGGCGAGTTGACCGCGGCAGGCGGCGCTCGCCGATGCGTACAGGATTGCCATGTTGCGTTTGCGTATCTCGCTGGCCGGGCTGCTCGCCGCCGCCGCCACCCCCGCCCTCGCCGGCGGCTTCTACCTTCAGGAACAATCGCCGACGGGCGTCGGCCGCGCCTTCGCCGGCGAAGCGGCGATCGCCGACAATGCCGCGACGATCTTCTTCAACCCCGCCGGCATGACCCGCCTGCCGGGCTTCCAGACCGACTCCGGCATTCATGTGCTCGGGCTGCAGGCCGCCCAGGCCGATCGCGGCAGCACCCGCAACTTCCCCGGTGGCGCCACCGCGCCGACGGGCGGCGGCACTGGCGGCAATCCCTTCGACCAGCCGGTCGTCGTGCCCTCGGGCTATGCCAGCCTCCAGCTCAGCGATCGCCTGTGGGTCGGCGTCGGCGTCTCGACGCCCTTCGGGCTGGTCGTCGTCTATGACGAAGGCTGGTTCGGTCGCTATGATTCGCAGAAGTCGGACCTGAAAGCCTATAACTTCCAGCCGTCGGCGGCGTTCAAGGTCAATGACTGGCTGTCGATCGGCGGCGGCGTCGATATCCAGTATATCGCGGCGCGGCTGACCTCGGCGTTGCCCAACCTCGCGCCGGGCGCCCCCGATGGCCGGCTGGCGATCCGCGGCGACGATATCTCGGTCGGCTGGAACGTCGGCGTCCTCGCCGATCTCAAGTTCGCCCGCGTCGGCGCACACTACCGCTCGGGGATCGATCACCGCCTCGATGGCGACGCAACCTTGTCGGGGCTGCTCGGGCCGCTGGCGGCGCGCAACGGCGAGGTGCCCGGCATCGCGCCGATCGCGCTGCCCGACATCGTCCGCGCCTCGGCCGTGGTGCCGCTGGGCAAGGCACGACTGCTCGGCGGCGTCACCTGGACCAACTGGAGCCGCTTCCAGCGCATCACCGTCGAGGATGCATCGGGCACGGCCTTCATCGAAAGCGACCAGAATTACCGCGACACCTGGAGCTACAATTTCGGCGGGGAGTACGACATCAACGCGAAGTTCACCGTGCGCGCTGGCGTGATGTACGATGAAACCCCCACGGTCGACGGCTTCCGCACCACCCGCGTTCCCGATGGCGACCGCACCTGGGCGTCGGCGGGCCTGACCTGGCGGGCGACACCCAAGCTCGCCGTCAATGCTTCCTATGCCCATGTCTTCGTCGCCAGTGCCGATGTCGAGCGCACTGATCCGATCTATGTCGGAACGCCCGCCGAGACGCTGGTGACGACGCGGTCGCGGGGCAGCGGCAATGTCGACCAGTTCGCGACGAGTGTGAGTTATCGGTTCTAGCGGCGCCTCCTTCTCCCTCCCCGTTGACGCTTCGCGTCGCCTACGGCTGTGGGGAGGGAAATGCCCCGCATTGAGGCCGCCCCCGTTCCGCGCTACCCGGGGGCATGGCCGAAACCACCGATCTCCCGCCTGCCGACAACATCCTCGATACGCCCTTCGATGGCGCGCTCAGCGATCGCTACCTCGTCTATGCGCTGTCGACGATCACGGCACGGTCGCTGCCCGACCTGCGCGACGGGCTTAAGCCGGTCCATCGCCGCATCCTGTGGGGGATGCGGCTGCTGCGCCTCGAACCCGGCGCCGCCTTCAAGAAATCGGCGCGCGTCGTCGGCGACGTCATGGGCAAATATCACCCGCATGGCGACCAGTCGATCTATGACGCACTGGTGCGGCTCAGCCAGGATTTCGCGCTGCGCTACCCGCTGATCGACGGCCAGGGCAATTTCGGCAATATCGACGGCGATAACGCCGCCGCCATGCGCTACACCGAGGCGCGGCTGACCGACGCCGCGCAACTGCTGATGGCGGGGCTCGACGAGGAGAGCGTCGCCTTTCGCGCCACCTACAATGGCGAGGAGGAGGAGCCCGAGGTCTTCCCCGGCATCTTCCCCAATTTGCTCGCCAATGGCGCGTCGGGGATCGCCGTCGGCATGGCGACGAGCATCCCGCCGCACAATGTCGCCGAGGTCATCGCCGCCGCCACCGCGCTGCTCGCCGACCCCGAGCTGTCCGACGCCGCGCTGCTCGAACACATCAAGGGCCCCGACTTCCCGACCGGCGGCATCTGCGTCGAACCCGCCGCGAGCATCGCCGAGGCCTATCGCACCGGGCGCGGCAGCTTCCGCCTGCGGGCGCGCTGGCGGATCGAGGACCTGGGGCGCGGCACCTGGACGATCATCGTCGAGGAAATCCCCTGGGGCGTCTCCAAGGGCAAGCTGATCGAGGCGCTGGCGGAAATCGTCGGTGAGAAGAAGCTCGCCATCTTGGCCGACATCGACGACCAGTCCGACGCCCAGCTACGCATCGTCATCGAGCCCAGGTCGCGCAATGTCGACCCCGAGCTGCTGATGGAAAGCCTGTTCCGGATGACCGACCTCGAGGTCCGCATCCCCCTCAACATGAACGTCCTCGATCATGGCAAGCCGGGGGTGCTGTCCTTGCGGGTGCTGCTCGGCAAATGGCTGGTGCACCAGCGCGAGGTGCTGCTGGCGCGGTCGCGCTACCGCTTGCAGAAGATCGAGTCGCGGCTGGAAATTCTCGCGGGGTTCCTGAAAGCCTATCTCAACCTCGACGAGGTCATTCGCATCATCCGCGAGACCGACGAGCCCAAGGCCGAGCTGATCGCGGCGTTCGACCTCAGCGACGTCCAGGCCGAGGCGATCCTCAACATGCGGCTGCGCAGCCTGCGCAAGCTCGAGGAGCTGGAGATTTCGCGCGAGAATGCCGCGCTCAACGCAGAAGCTGCGGGCCTGCGCGGGCTGATCGCCTCCCCCGCCGAACAGACGGCGCGGCTGGCGAGCGACCTCGCCGGCTTGCGCAAGACCTATGGCGCCGAGACCAGGCTCGGCAAGCGCCGGACGACGATCGCCGCCGCCCCGGCGGTCCGCGTCGTGCCGCTGGAAGCGATGATCGACAAGGAGCCGCTGACCATCATCGCCAGCGCCAAGGGCTGGATTCGCGCGATGAAGGGCCATCAGGGCCTCGCCGCCGGCGACGCGATCAAGTTCAAGGAAGGCGACGAGGCGGCCTTTGCCTTCCACGCTTATACCACCGACCGCATCATGGTCGCCGCCGCCGATGGCCGCTTCTTCACCCTGGCGCCCGACAAGCTGCCCGGCGGTCGCGGCTTCGGCGAGCCGCTGCGGCTGATGATCGACATGGCCGACAGCGTTGCCATCGTCCAGATCGCGGTGTGGAACCCGGCGGCGAAGCTGCTGCTGGCGGCGAGCGACGGTCGTGGCTTCATCGTCGAGCCGGGCGACATCCTTGCCGAAACCCGCAAGGGCCGCCAGGTCATGGTGCCGCGAGCGGGCGCGGTGCTCAAGCTGGTGCGGCCGCTTGGGCCGGGCGACGATGCCGTCGCGGTCATCGGCGACAACCGCAAGCTGCTGGTGTTCATGCTCGACGAAGTGCCGGTGATGGCGCGCGGGCAAGGTGTGACCCTGCAGCGCTACAAGGACGGCGGCCTCGGCGATTTGCGGACGCTGAAATTCGCCGATGGTCTCATCTGGGCAATGGGCGGCGCCGGCGGGCGGACGCGCAGCGAAGGCGACCTGACCTTCTGGAAAGGCCCACGCGGCTCGGCGGGCCGGCTGCCGCCGACGGGCTTCCCGCGCAGCGGCAAGTTCGACACCTGACAGGCGAGCCTGGCGGGAATGACGATTTGCCGGTGTGTGACGGCAGATTGAAGGTCGCTCGCAATCGCCTATTCTCCGTCCCGCCAGTTGCGGGCAAGATCGCCCAGATCGAAGAAGAGGATTCGGGATGCGGCGACGCGATTTCGTTTCGAGCGGGTTGGTCGGCGCTGCCGCAGCGGCACTGCCGTCGGCAGCGGCAACGGCAGCAGACGGAGCAGGCTTCGACGCGCAGCTTGTCAGGATGCGCTTCAAGCCCGATGGCAAACGCCTGTGGCTCGACTGGGCCGAGGAACTCAAGCGCCGACGCGGCGAAGTCGTCGAAACCTTGCGCAACGAGGGCGTCCGCTCGGAAGCCTGTTTTCTCGCCAAGGACGGCGAAACGCTCTACTTTTTCATGGAGTCGGCGGACGCCGCCAAAGCGATGGCGGCTTTTTCCGCCAGCAAGCTGCCCATCGACGCCGAGCACAAGCGCAAGCTGAGCGCGTGCCTGGAGATCGTCGAGGTGATGACCCCGCTGTTCGATTTCCAGAACGACATTCTTCCCGGAGGCCAGGGCTAATCCTCGGCAATCGTCGGTTGTTGTCGCCGGCATCGCCTGAGGCACCCCGCCCCCTCGCCAAGTCCGGGCGCCTCGGTTAGGCTGACGCCATGCTGCCGGTTCTCCTCTTCATCGTCCTGTTCTTCGCCATGCTGGCCTGGTTCATGTATGTCGCGACCAAGGACCCGGCGGGGATCTTCAAGCCGCGGCCCAAGCCCGACGACGACAACCCGCCGCCACCGGCGCCATGATCGGCTTGGTCCTCGTCCTACTGGCCGTCATCGCCTCGCTCTGGACGGCATTTCCCCCGACGCCGGCGTCCCCCGAACGCGCGCCACCATCCCCACGACCGCGCCAGCCGGATAACGACCTGCCGCCTTATGCCGCCGGCGAGGCGTATCGACAGGGCCGCGCCGACGCCGAGGCCGAAGCCGCCGCCTGGACGCTGGCCAATGATCCGGGAGAAGTCCCAAGCGCCGACTGAGGCTTGGGGCCGCCACCGTAACATGATATAATGATGATATCATAATTATCGGAGAACCCGCGATGGCCGACACCCCCCGACTGCCCAGCCGCGAGGTGCGCAGCGGCGGCGCCAACGGCTTTCTGATGCTCGGCCTGCTGCTGGTCATCGGGCTCTTCGGCCTCGCCGCCTTCAGCCGTGCCGCCATCACCGCCGACCCGGCCCTGATCCCTTACGCGATCGCCGCCGGCGTTGCCGAAATGCTGATCCTCTCCGGCTTCTACAAGCTGACCCCCAATGAGGCCGCGGCGCTGACCTTGTTCGGCGCCTATCAGGGGACCGACCGCGAACCGGGGCTGCGCTGGACCTGGCCATGGATCGGCAAGACCAAGATCTCGCTGCGCGCCAACAACCTCATCAGCGCGATGATCAAGGTCAACGATCAGCGCGGCAACCCGATCGAGATCGCCGCCCAGGTCGTCTGGCGCGTCACCGACACCGCCCAGGCGCTGTTCGACGTCGACGATTATCGCGGCTTCGTGCTGGCGCAGATCGAAGCCGCCATCCGCACCATCGGCGCGCGCTACCCCTATGACGATTTCGAGCACAAGGAAGTGACCCTGCGCGGCAACCATGAGCAGGTCAGCGGCGAGCTGCGCGCCGAACTGATCGCGCGCCTCGCCGTCGCCGGCATCACCGTCGACGAATGCGGCTTCACCCATCTCGCCTATGCGCCGGAAATCGCCGGGGCGATGCTGCGCCGCCAGCAGGCCGCCGCGGTCGTCGCGGCGCGCGAGACGCTGGTTGCCGGTGCCGTCGGCATGGTCGAAATGGCGCTGGCGATGCTCAGCGAGAAGAAGGTCGTCGAATTGGACGACGAGCGCCGCGCCGCGATGGTTTCAAACCTGATGGTCGTGCTGTGTGGCGAGCGCGACACCCAGCCGGTGCTCAACACCGGCTCGCTCTACCAATAGTGGCCGATCGCAAGGCCTTTCCGCTGCGCCTCGATCCGGCGCTGCACGAGGCCGTCGAACGCGCCGCCGCCGGCGACCTGCGCAGCGTCAATGCCGAGATCGAATGCCTGCTGCGCGAGGCGCTGGCACGGCGCGGGGTGCGCGTCGCCGATGCCGAGCCGGCGCGGCGCGGCCGGCCGCCCAAGGCGCCGGAACCGCCGTTGCTGCCACCGGGTTGAGCAAGGGCCTCAGGCCCCACCGTCCCAAGGGGGCCGGACCCGGGGTTTCAGGTGACGGCGACAGCGCGATCGAGCAGGGTGGCGACCGTCGCCGTGTCGCGCGGGAAGCCCGCCGCCACCCAGGCGCGCTCGAAACGGCCGAGCGCCGCCGCGACCGCCGGGCCGGCGGCGATGCCGCGCGCGATGATATCGCGCCCCGAGGCGGGGAGCTTGGGTCGTGCCCAGGCGACGAGTGCCGGCACGTCGGCGGTCATGCCGGCGATCAGCAGCCGGTCGATGGCGGCTTCGGCGCCTTCGGCCCAGGCGGTTGCCCAGAGGTCGCCGGCCCAGGGGCGCACCGCCAGCGCCACCCGCGTCCGATCGGCATTCGACAGCCGCAGCCGCGCGGTGACATCGTCGGCGATAGCGCGATCGGCGGGCAGCAGCGCCGCCAGTCGCCGCCGCCAATCGGGGGCGACGCCGGTGGCGGCTTCGGCGGCGATCGTCCGCGCCAGCACGTCGAGGCCGGCGGCGGCGAACTCGGGCAGCACCGGCCGCCAGATGCCGCGCGCCAGCATTTCCGCCAGCACCGGCAGCGGATCGGCGACGCCGAGCAGCCCGCGCAGTTCCTGGGCAATGCGTTCGCGCGACAGCGCCATCAGGTCATTGGCGCGCGCGCTGCACGCGGCAAGGCCCTCGGCGTCGAGCGTGCCGGCGAAGCGCGCCGAAAAGCGGAAAAAGCGCAGGATGCGCAAGTGATCCTCGGCGATGCGCTGCAGCGGATCGCCGATGAAGCGCACCCGCCGCGCCGCCAGATCGTCGCAGCCGCCGAAGAAGTCGCTGATCGCGCCCTGCGGCAGGGTGGCGTAGAGGGCGTTGATGGTGAAATCGCGCCGGCTGGCATCGGCCTGCCAATCGTCGGTGAAGGCAACCTCGGCGTGGCGGCCGTCGGTGGCGACGTCGCGGCGCAGGGTGGTGACTTCGGCGACAAGCCCGGCGCCGACCGCGGTCACCGTGCCATGGGCGATGCCCGTCGGCACCGCCTTGAGCCCGGCGGCTTCGAGGCGGCGGACGACCTCGGCGGGCGGGAAGCGCGTTGCCAGGTCGATGTCCTTGACCGGATGCCCGAGCAGCGCGTCACGGACCGCGCCGCCGACCAGCCGCGTGTCGGCGTCGGCGGTGCCAAGCGCGCCAAGCAGCGCGCGCCCCGCCGGCGTCGCCGTCCAGGCCGGTAATGGCAGATTCTGGGGCAATTTCGGCGGCACGCTCAAGGCAGCTGCCGCGACAGATTGACGAGGATCCCCGCCGTCGCCCCCCAGATTTCGCGCCCCCGCCAATCGATGACATAATAGCGCCGGGCGCGGCCCTGCCATTCGCTCGTCCGCAGCTGGTGGTTGGCGGGATCGATGACATGGGCGAAGGGCACGCGGAACACCTCGGCGACCTCGCGGGCATGCGGCACCAGGTCGACATTGGCCGGCACCAGCCCGACGACCGGGGTGATGGCAAAGCCGGTGCCGGTGGCATAGGGGGCGAGCGTGCCGAGCACCTCGACCAGCGCCGGCGCCAGCGCCACTTCCTCCTGCGCCTCGCGCAGCGCCGCGGCGATCGGGCCGTCGTCGCCGGCGTCGACACGGCCGCCGGGAAAGGCGATCTGGCCGGGGTGGCGGGTCATCGTCATCGGTCGCCGGGTCAGGATCAGCTGCGGCTCGGGCTCGTCGCTGACGGCGATCAGCACGGCTGCCGGGCTGAGCGCGTCGCCGCGGTCGGGAAGGCCATCGTCGTTGACGTCCCAATCGCCCTGATAGGCGCCACGCGCGGCCCCCTGCAGCCCGGCCCGCAGCCGCGCGATCGTCATGCCGCGAACGGGAAAAAGGCGCCGTCGCTCCACAGGCCGGGCGCCTCGGGTTTTTCGGCGAGCGCCAGGTCGGCGAGTTCGTAGAACACGGCGCGATTGACCAGGGCTTCCAGGCCGTTGCCGATGGCGCCGCGGACATGGAGATAGGGCCGCGGCGTGCCATCCGCGGCGGTTTCGACGCGCAGCGGATGCTCGCGGCCGCAGGCGACAAGATCGTCGGTGTTGAGGCGGAAGATCAGCCGCCGCTCGGCTCCCGCCCCGGCGCTGGTCACCTCGACGGCGACGAACGGCGCATCCTCGATCAGGATGTCGAGCTTCTCCCCCGGCGTCACCAGCACGAAGCTGCCGTCGGTTTCGCGGCGCAGGATCGTCGAGAACAGCTTGACCAGTTCCTTGCGGCCGATCGGCGAGCCTTCGTGAAACCAGGTGCCGTCGGCGGCGATGCGCATGTCGGAATTGCCGCAATGCGCCGGGTGCCAGAGGTGCACCGGCGGCAGCCGCCCCTTGCCGATTTCGGCGGCAAGCTCGGCGAGGCCGCGGCCGGCGGAGTCGGTGGGGGGGACGTCGGTCATCACAAGCCTCCATAGCCGCGCCGGCGCCGACACGAAATGGCCGGCGGCGGGGTGCGCGGCTATAACCCCCGGCGATGCTGATCCGCCGCCTCGATCTCGCTGACATGGCCGCCGCCGACCAGCAGCGCGGCTTCGGCGGCGCGCTGCTGGCGCAGGCCAAAGCCGCCAACGAGACGCTGCAATTGTTCACCTTCCAGCGCAACACGCCGGCGCGTCGCTTCTACGAGCGCCACGGCTTCGCCATCGCGGCACTGTCGGACGGTTCAGCGAACGAGGAAGGCGAGCCCGACGTCATTTACCGCTGGCAGAGCAACCGCGCCAACAGACCTCCCCCTCCCCCCCTGTGAGCGCAGCGAACAGAGAGTGGGGAGGGTCGGGG
>LJHX01000064.1 GCA_001295935.1 alpha proteobacterium AAP81b | reverse complement strand
CCTGGCGACATCCGGCTGGCGGCGGCCGACGACGTCATCGCCGGCGCGCTCGTCTCGGGCGGCAGCGTCGTCATCCTTGCCGGCAGCGATGGCAGCGGCAGGGCAAGCACCGGCGCGGTGACCGCGGCGGGGGACATCGACATTGCCGCCGGTGGCAGCGTCACCACCGCCGCGCTGCGCGGCGATCGCAATATCGGCGTCACCGCCGCCGGCGATGTGCGGACGGCGGCGATCAGCGCCGGCAACCAGATTCGCATCAGCGCGACGGCGGCGGCGGGCAGCGTGCCCGCGGTCGTCACCGGCGCCATCGACGCCGGGGTGACGCGCGCGGCGCCGGATGCCGTCGGCGCGATCTTCATCGCCAGCGCCGGCACCGCGGCGCTCGGGGATATCGTTGCCAAGGGTTCCGTCGGGGTCGTTGCCGAGGCGAGCGGGATGACCACCGGGACGATCACCGCCGGCGGGCCGGTGGTGCTGCTCGATGACGGCGGCGTCGCGACCGGGCGGATCACCGCGCCGGGTCAGGCGATCCTGATCGCCAGCCACGACATGGCGCCGCTGATCGGCCGCCGCGGCGACGGCAGCGCCGATTACACTGCGTTGTTGGCGGCAGCGCCCGTACGACTCGTCGGCAATGTGCTGATCGACGGCGCCGTTACCGCCGATCGCCTGACCGTCGCGGCAACCGGCGACCTCGCCATCACCGGTGCCACCGACGCCGAAATCATCGCGCTGACCGCCAATACCGCGCTCGCCGGCGACATCGCCGCCGGCACCGAACTGGTGCTGACGACGGCGGGCGGGCTGACGCTCGGCAATCTTTCCGGCGATGGCCGCATCGCCATCACCGCCGGCGGCGCGCTCGGCGTCGGCGACGTCTTCGCGGGCGGCAATGTGCTGTTCGAGGCTGGCGGCGGCGCGCTGCGCGTCGGCGCGATCGCCGCCGGCGGCAGCGATCCAGCCGCCGGGGTGGTGCTGCGCGCCAGCGGCAATGTCAGCAGCGGTGCCATTGTCGCGCCCGGCGCGGTGCTGGTCCGCGCCGGCGGCGCCATCGCCGCGACGTCGATCACCGCCCCCGGCGATATCGCGCTGCTTGCCGGCAGCGGCGTCAGCGCCGGCCCGCTGACCGGTGTCAGCGACAGCCAGCTGCTCATCGCCGACGGTTCGATGGCGGCGCTGGCGACGGTCGGCAGCAACGGCCGCCCCGATCTGGCGGCATTGCGCACTGCCGTGCCGGTGTCGCTCGCTGGGCCGGTGACGCTCACCGGCGCCAGCGCCGCGCGGATACGGATCGCGACGACCGGCACGCTCGATGCCGCGGCGGCGCTGGCCTCGCGCGGCGGGCTGGCGATCCGCGCCGGCGGTGCGCGCCTCGCCGGGGTCGCCGCC
>LJHX01000063.1 GCA_001295935.1 alpha proteobacterium AAP81b | reverse complement strand
CGCCCGTGACGCCGGCACCGCCGCCGGCCGCTCCCGCCGACGCCGCCGCCCGGTTCGCCGCGATCGGCACCGACCTTGCCGCTGTCGAAGCGGCGCTGCCCGACGCGCGGCGCGCCGCCGATCAGGCGATCGCCGCTGCCGCCGGCAAGCCCGCCGATTCGGACGCCGCCGCCGCCGCCGAAATTGCCCGCAGTCGCTACCAGGAGGCCTTTGTGCCCGTTGCCGATGCCGAGCGGCGGCTCGACCGGCTCGACGACGACCTTGCCGGCACGGCCGGCGCCGCCGAGTTTGCGCCGCAGCTTGCCGCGTTGCGCGCCCGCCTTGCGGCGCTCGACGCCGCGCGCGACGCGCTGCCCTAGCGCTGCCCGCCGGGTGCCACCGCGCGGCGCACCGCGCGTGCCACCAGATCGGCGGCGATCGTGCCGATTTCGGTCAGCGCCACCGGATCGCCAAGAGCGCCGCCGCCGGTCGAGGCGACGAACAGCGTATCGCCATCGAAGGGCGTGTGGACCGGGCGGATGGCGCGGGCGAGGCCGTCGTGCGCCATCATCGCGACGCGGCGGGCTTCGGCGCGGGTCAGCGGCGCGTCGGTAGCGATGACGCCGATGCAGGTGTTCTGCCGCCCGGCCAGACCGCCCAGCCGGCGCAGCTTCGGCATCGCCACCGCGCCGTCAGGCGGCGCGCCGTCGTAAACCTCGCCGAAGCTGTTGACGGCAACGAGGGCGCCGATGCGGTGGCCGGCGCTGGTCACCGCCGAAACGCTGCCGATGCCGCCCGGCCGGCTGCCCGCCATGGCGCCATGGCCGGCGCCGATCCGTCCCGAAACATCGCCGCGGCCAAGTGCCGCAAAGGCCTCGCGCGCCAGGCGGCGATAGGGCGGTTCGCCCTGCCAGTTCTTGTCGCCGCCGTTCGAGAGATCGAACAGGATCGCCGCGGGCACCACCGGCACGCTCGGCAGGCCCGGACCGATGGCAAGGCCGCGCCCCGCCGCCGCCAGGCACAGCACCAGCTCGTCGGCCGCCGCCAGCCCGAAGACGCTGCCGCCGGCAAGGACAAGCCCATGAACACGCTCGACCAGCGTCGACGGATCGAGGGCGTCGGTTTCGCGCGTCCCCGGCCCGCCGCCGCGGACATCGACGGCGAGCACCATCGTCGCGTCGGGAACGATGACGGTCACGCCGCTGCGCGCCGTGACGTCATGGGCGTGGCCGATGCGCACGCCGCAGCAATCCGAGAAACGATCCATCATGCGGGGCGTATACCAGCGACGGACCCGAACCTTGCAAGCGCCGCGCGTCTCGTGCAGCGTCGGATGACGGGGCGGGAGTTTCGAGTTCATGGCAACGGCGCATATCAACCGCATCGGCACCGCCGTTCCGCCCAATGATGTTCACGACGCCTTTGTGGCGCTCGCCGGCGGCATGATCGCTGAGCGCCGCGACCAGCTGATCTTCCGCCGCATGGTCGGCCGCTCGGCGATCGACCATCGCTTCAGCTATTTCGCCCCCGTCGCCGACCCCGATGGCTTCGTCGGCGCCGACGGCAAATTCTACGGCCGCGGCCAATGGCCCGGCACGGCGGTGCGCATGGGCTATTATGAGCAGCACGCGCCGAGACTGGCGATGCAGGCGCTCGATGCCCTCGGCCTTGACGGCGAACGCGAGCGCATCACCCACCTTGTCGTCGCGTCGTGCACCGGTTTCGTAGCGCCGGGGCTCGACCAGCTGATCGTCAAGGCCGCCGGGCTCGATCTCGCCGTCGAGCGAACCGTTGTTGGCTTCATGGGCTGCTACGCCGCGGTCAATGCGCTGCGGCTGGCGCATCACTTCGTCCGTTCCGATGCCGCGGCGCGGGTGCTCGTCGTCAACCTCGAGCTCTGCACCTTGCACCTCCAGGAAACCGCCGACCTCGAAAAGCTGCTGTCGATGCTGCTCTTCGGCGACGGCTGTTCGGCGGCGCTGGTGACCGCCGACGAGACCGGCCTCGCCATGCACGATTTCCGCTCGGCGGCGATCGCCGAATCGGAAGGCGCGATCACCTGGGCGATCGGCGATACCGGCTTCGAAATGCATCTTTCGGGCGAGGTGCCGGTGCGCATCGCCCGCGCGCTGAAGTATGAGAATGAGCGTAATGACGGCGCCGGGCTGCTGCGCGGTACGCGGCCGTCGGAATATGACATCTGGGCGGTGCATGCCGGCGGCCGGGCCATTCTCGACGCCGTCGAGACGAGCTTCGAGCTTGCCGGCGATGCGCTGTCCTGGTCGCGCGGCGTGCTCAGGGACTATGGCAACATGTCCTCGGCAACGCTGATGTTCGTGCTGTCGCGCATCCTCGCCGGGCGCAACAACGGCGGCGCGGTGCCGGCGGGCGCGAAGGGCTTCGGCGTCGCCTTCGGGCCGGGCCTTGCTGCCGAAAGCTTCCGCTTCTCGGTGCAGTGAGGGCATGACCGGCTTCGCGGCGCGCGCCACCACGCCCGAACTGATGGATGCCGACGACCTCGACCCCATGACCTATGCCGCGGTGATCGCCGACCTGGCGCGGGTCAACGCGCTGATCGGCTCGCACCGGCCGACTCTGGCTTGGCTGCGTCGCGCGACACGGGGGATGACGCACTTCAGCCTCGTCGATGTCGGCTTCGGCCATGGCGACATGCTGCGCGCCATCGCTCGCGACGCGGCGAAGCGCGGTCAGACGGCGCAGCTGGTCGGCATCGACCTCAACCCGCGCAGCGAGGCGGTGGCGCGCGCCGCGACCGACCCGGCGCTCGGCATCGAATGGCGCACCGGCGCTGCCGAGGCGCTGGCCGGCCATCCCGATTTCATCATTTCGGCGCTTACCACGCATCACATGACCGACGCTGAGCTGGCGGGGTTTCTGGCCTGGCAGGAGGCGACAGCGACGCGCGGCTGGTTCGTCAACGATCTGCACCGCCACCCGCTCGCCTGGGCGGGCTTTCGCTTTCTGGCGGCGGTGCTGCGCTGGCATCCGATCGTCGCCCATGACGGTGCGCTATCGGTGCGGCGCAGCTTCGTCCGCGCCGACTGGCGGCGGCTGCTGGCGGCGGCGGGGCTGGGCGCGGCACCCGTCGAAATCCGCTGGCACCTGCCCTTCCGCTGGGGGGTCGGGCGGCTGAAGTGACGCGCGCGCTGATCATCGGCGGCGGCCTTGCCGGCGGCGCCGCGGCAGCACGGCTGGCGGCGCTCGGCCAGGCGCCGCTGCTACTCGAACGCGAGGCGGCGCCCCACGACAAGGTCTGCGGCGAGTTCGTCTCGGTCGAGGCGGTCGCGCATCTCGAACGGCTGGGGCTCGATGTCGCGGGGCTTGGCGGCGTGCCGATCGCCTCGGTGACGCTCCATGCTGGTCGCCGCAGCGCCACGGCGCGGCTGCCCTTCGTTGCGACGAGCGTCACCCGCCGCCGCCTCGATGCGGCGTTGCTCGACCATGCCGCGCGGCTCGGCACCGAGGTTCGCCGCGGCGTCGCGGTGCGGCATCTTGCGGGCGGTCGCGCCGCGACCGCGGTCGGCGAGGTCGATGCCGGCGCGGTGCTGCTGGCCACCGGCAAGCACGAGCTGCGCGGGGAAGGCCGCGATCCGCGCGGCACGATCGCCGGGCTGATCGGCTTCAAGATGTTCTTTCGTGATTGGCGGCTGGCGGCGCGCCTCGCCGGCCGCGTCGAGGTCACCGGCTTTGCCGGCGGCTATGCCGGGTTGCAGGCGGTCGAAGGCGATCGCCTCAACCTCTGCCTCGTCGTCGATCGCGAGCGTTACCGGCAGCTCGGCGGCAGCTGGCCGGCGCTGTTCGCGGCGTTGCTCGCCGAGCCGGGGCTGGCGGCGCTCGGCGATGCCGAGGCACTGCTGGCGAGGCCGCTGGCGATCGGCGCCATCCCCTATGGCTATCTGGCGGCGCCGGGCGACGCCATCTGGCGCCTCGGCGACCAGGCGGCGGTAATCCCGAGCTTCTGCGGCGACGGCATGGCGATGGCCGTCCATGGCGGGCGCCTTGCCGCCGACATGCTCGCCGCCGGCGCCGACGCCGCCAGCTTCCAGGCGCAGCTGCGCCGCGACGTCGCCCGCCCGGTGCGACTGGCGACGGCGCTGCAGCGCCTGGCGGGGACGGCGCTCGGTCGCTTCGCGCTGGTCGCCGGGCTTGGCGCGCTGCCGGCGGCACTGACGACGCTGGCGCGCTGGACGCGTGTCGAGCCCAAGGCGCTGGCGCGCATAGGCGTTTAGAGCGGCTTTCGACCAACTTGGATCACCGTCATCGCCCCGTGGGCGACCGCTTCGCGGCGGGCCGCTTTTGCCCCGTGGCGGCGTCGCTCGTCGGTTACGATGCGCAAGGCATCGCGCTCTCCTCGCTCCCCCCTTGCTTTATGCGCCACGGGACAAAATCGGCGCCGTGCCGATGACCCAAGTTGGTCGAAAACCGCTCCAGACCCCCCTCAGGCCTTGCCGCCCTTCGCCACGATCCACGCATCGATCTTCTTCTCGAGCACCGCCATCGGCAGTGCGCCGGTCATCAGCACCTGGGCGTGGAAGTCGCGCACGTCGAACTTTGCCCCCAGCGCCTTTTCCGCCTTGGTCCGCAACCGGCGGATGGTCAGCTCGCCGATCTTGTATGCCAGCGCCTGCGAAGGAATGGCGATATAGCGTTCCACCTCGGCGGTGGCGTCGGTCTTCCCCATCGCCGAATGGTCGAGCATGTACTGGATGGCCTGGTCACGCCCCCAACCCTTGGCGTGCAGCCCGGTATCGACGACCAGCCGCATGGCGCGCAGCATCTCGTCGTCATAGCGACCCTGCAGCTGATAGGGGTCCTTGAACATGCCGAGTTCGGGGCCGAGGCTTTCGGCATAGAGTGCCCAGCCCTCGACAAAGGCGGTGTTGCCGCCGAAGCGCTGGAAGGCCGGCAGATCGGCATTCTCCTGTGCCAGGCTGATCTGGAAGTGATGCCCCGGCACGCCTTCGTGGAGGAACAAGGTCTCGGTGCCCGGCGTCGTCCGCGACGGCAGGTCATAGCTGTTGTAGAAGAACACGCCCGGCCGCGAGCCATCGGGGGTGCCCTGCTGATAGGAGCCGCCGGCGTCGGTCTTTTCGCGATAGGGCGGCACCGGGCGGATTTCGAGCTTGCCCTTGGGCAAGGTCGAGAACAGCGTCGGCACCGTCAGGTCAACGCGCTTGCCGACGTCGTAAAAGGCGTCGCGCATCGCCTCCTTGGTGGCGAATTTGAACTTCGGATCGTTGCGGATGTACTCGAAAAAGGCTTTCAGATCGCCCTTGAAGCCGACCCGCGCCTTGACGCTTTCCATGCCCTTGGTGATGCGCGCGACTTCCGACAGGCCGAGGTCATGGATCGCGTCGGCGGTCATGTCGGTCGTCGTCGTTGCGCGGATCTGGTAACGGTAGAGTTCGGCGCCGCCCGGCATCGCCGACAGGCCGACAGCGTCGCGCGCCACCGGCAGATACTCGTTCTTCAGGAAATCGCGCAGCCGCAGCAGCGCCGGGTTGACCTTGTCGGTGACCGCGGCGGTGTAGGCTGCCGTCAGCCGTGCCTGCTCCTCGGCGGGGATGGTGTCGGGGAATTTCGCCACCGGCTTCAACATGATCGACGCCGCCGGGCCGCCGGCGGTGAGGTTGCCGAGCTGGTCGATGACATTGTTGACGACCAGCTTGGGCTGGACGACGCCGCTCTTCATGCCTTCGCGGAAGCGGACGATCGACGCATCGATGGCGACGACAAAGCCATCGAGGCGCGACAGGCCGTCGTTGTAATCCTTGAGCGTCTTGAAGGGCGCGGCGCTTTCGCCCGAGTTCAATTCGGGGAAGAAAGTGTGGAAGCCGAAGAAATGGTCGATCGGCCGCACGATGGTGGCGTTGACGATGGCCGGGTCATAGCCGGCCAGATCGGTGGTGCGCTGCCATTGGAAGACATCGTAGGAAATCCGGTCGTCGGCGCTGAGCGCGTTGCGGTCGATCGCCTTAAGCGCATCGAGATCGGCGGCCGCCGCGGCCTTTTCGCCGGCGAGATAGGCGTCCGACAGATAGTCGCCGAACTGGCCGGCGTAGCGCAGGTCGCCGCGGAAGATGCCCTGCAGCGGATTGCGCTTGAGGCTGGCTTCGTCGGACGCCGCGAACAACGCGCGCAGCGCCGCGGCGGGGGTCGTCGCGGCGGCGGCGGCAGGCGCCGCTGCCGGCTGGGCGGCAAGCGGCAGCGGCGCGGCGAGCAGCGCGAGGGTGGCAATGGCGCCAAGCAGGATCGAACGCATGGGGGCACTCCGGGAGGGACTGGACTGTATTATCGATCCGATACACAATCGCAATGTCATGTCGCAAGCGCGATTTCGGCGCGCCGGCGCGCCTGACGCAAAGGGGAGGCGGCAGCGGGGTTGTCGGCGCGGGCTCGCGGCGTCAGTCTGCGCCAAAAGCCCAGGGGAGGGTCGCGCGTGAAGGTCAAATCGGGCGTCCTTGCCGCCTTTGTGGCGCCTTGCCTGCCCATTGCCGCGATCGGCCTGCCGGTCGTTGTCCATCTACCGCCCTATTATGCCGGCACGCTTGGGCTGCCGCTGGCGACGGTGGGCCTGCTGTTCTCGCTGGTGCGGCTTGTCGATGTGCCGATCGATCCCTTCGTCGGGAATCTCATCGACCGCACCCATTCGCGCTGGGGGCGCTATCGGCCCTGGTTCGCCGCCGGCATCCTGATCATGATGGCGGGCGTCGCGCAGGTGTTCTTCGCCAGCCCCGGGATCAGCGCGGGCGTCGCCTTTGCCGGGCTGCTCACCATGTATCTCGGCTTTTCGTCGGCGGTGGTTTCCCACACCAGCTGGGGGGCGGTGCTCAGCGACGATTATCATGAGCGCAGCCGCGTTTTCGGCTGGTGGCAGACCGCCAATCTGCTCGGGCTGCTGACCATCCTGTTCGTGCCGCCGCTGGCGCTGTTCCTCGCCGGCGCCAGGGACGCGACGGTCGGCGTTCACGCCATGGGCTGGGTGATCCTGATCGCGCTGCCGGTGACCTTGCTGCTCAACCTGGGCGTCGTCCCCGAACGCGCGCCGCGCGCGGCCGAGCATCCGACGCTCAAGGACATCATCGGCGTCGCGCGGCTGCCGCTGCTGCGCCGGCTGCTGCTCGTCGATCTGCTCGCCAATCTGGCGCCGGGGTTGGCCGGCGCGCTGCTGATCTTCTTCTTCGAAGCGGCGCGCGGCTATTCGGCGGCCGAGGCGCGCTGGCTGCTGGTGCCCTATTTCGCCGCCGGCATGCTTTCGGCGCCGGTCTGGGTGCGGGTGGCCCGGGCGACGTCGAAGCATCGCACCATCGTCTGGGCCCTTGTCGGCTATGCCGCGGCGCTGTCGGTAACGCTGGTCATCCCGCCCGGCAATTTCACGCTGGCGCTGCTCGGCTTCGGGCTGTCGGGGATCCCGGCGGTGGCGCCGCTGTTCCTGCTCCGCGCCATGCTCGCCGACCTTTCGGATGCCGAAACGCTGCGCACTGGCAAGGATCGCACCGCGCTGTTCTACGCGGCACTGGTCGCGGTGCAGAAGCTTGGTTATGCGATCCCGGTGGGCCTCAGCTATTCCATTCTCGCCATTATCGGTTTCGATCCGAAACTGGGCCAGGCCAATTCGCCGGAAGCGCTGACCGGGCTGGTGATCATGTTCGTCGCGCCGCCGGTGCTGCTGTCGCTGCTCGCCGCATTGATCGTGCGCGGCTGGCCGATCGACGCCGAGGCCCAGGCCACCAATGCCAGGGCCCTGAAGCAATGAGACGCCCCGGCGGGCGCATCCCGCCGCTGCGCATCGGCATTCTCGGCGCGGCACGTGTCGCCGTCTATGCGATGATCGCCCCGGCGCAGGCGAGTGGCAGCGCTGTGGTGACCGCCGTCGCGGCGCGCGACCCCTTGCGTGCCCGGGAATATGCCGCGCTGCACGGCATCCCGCGCGTGCTGCCCGACTACGCCAGCCTTGCTGCCGATCCCGACATCGACCTCGTCTATGTCGCGACCCCGCCCGCCTGCCACCTCGATCATGCCCGCCTCGCCATCGCCAATGGCAAGCCGGTGCTCGTCGAAAAGCCCTTCGCGATGGCGGCCGGCGAAGCGGCGCTGCTGCTCGGCGAGGCCGCCGCCGCTGGCGTGCCGATCTTCGAGGCGATGCACTCGCGCCACCACGGGCTTTGGGCCCTGGTCGACCGGCTGCTGCCGCGGCTCGGCAATGTCTTCGGCCTCGACGCGGTGTTCGACACGCCGGTCAAGACCGACGTCGACGAGTTTCGCTGGGATGCGGCGCTCGGCGGCGGCGCGCTGATGGACCTCGGCATCTATCCGCTCGCCTGGGTGCGTGCCATCGCCGGCGAACCCGTTGCCGTCACCGCCGCCACCATGCGCCGCGAGCGCGCCGCCGACGCCGCCTTCGCCGCAACGCTGACCTTGCCCGGCGGGGTCACCGCGCGCGTCGCCGCCGACATGACGGCGCCGCGCCGCGCCCGGCTGACAATCACCGGCATCAACGGCGTGCTGATCGTCGACAACCCTCTGGCGCCGCAGCTCGGCCATCATGTCACCTATGTTTCGGGCACCGGCAGCGAGGTGTTCACCGCGCCGGGCGCCGGCAGCTATGCCGCCCAACTTGCCGCCGTGGTGGCAAGCGTGCGCGACGGCGCGTCCTTCCCGCTGCCGCGCGACGATCCCCGTCACTCGATGCGGGCAATCGACCTGGTGCGCGCCGCCGCGTCTTGACGAAAGCGGAACCCTTCGGCTTCCCTGTCGGTTGACAGGGGGAGATCGATCGGGAGATTTTCGATGACAGCGTTGCGTACCACCGTGCTTGCCCTTGTGGCAGCGACCAGCCTTACTGCCTGCACCACCAATGAATATGGCGAGCGCGTCGCCTCGCGTCCGGCGAAGGGTGCCGCGATCGGCGCCGCCGGCGGTGCCGTGCTCGGCGCCGTGATCGGCGGCAACGTCCTCGCTGGCGCGGCGATCGGTGCCGCCGCCGGCGCCATCGTCGGCGCCGTCGAGGACGATAAGAACCGCTATGAGGACATCAACGGCCGCCGCTATTATTACGAGCGCGACGGCCGCCGCTACACCTATGACCGCGATCGCCGGCGTCGCTATGATTATTGAGCGGCGGCTTTTTCCGTCAGGTTGACGGCGCCCCGGCGCCTGATGTGTCCTCCCCGGCATCGCGCCCGGGGAGGACAGCATGAAGCTCTACAATTCGATCGGACCCAATCCCAAGGTGGTCCGCATGGTCATCGCCGAAAAGGGCCTGACCATCGACACCGTCACCATCGACCTGATGGGCGGCGAGAACCGCCAGCCGGCCTATTCCGATCGCGTGCCGACCGGCGGCACCCCGGCGCTTGAGCTCGACAACGGCCTGATGCTCGCCGAAATCACCGCCATTGCCGAATATCTCGAAGACATCGCGCCGTCGCCGCCGATCCTCGGGACCAGCCCCGAGGAACGCGCCGAAGCGCGCATGTGGTCGCGGCGCATCGATCTCTACATTCTCGAACCGATGACGACCGGCTTCCGCTGCACCGAAGGTCGTCCGCTGTTCCTGCCGCGGATGATGCTGCTGTCGGAAGGCGCCGGCGCCGAACTGAAGGCGCACGCCCGCGCCAAGCTGCTGTGGCTCGACGCGCTGATGGCCGGCCGCACCTGGGTGTGCGGCGACCGCTTCACCCTAGCCGACTGCCTGCTCTATGCCTTCATGGAATTCGGTGCGACCGTCGGCCAGCCGATCCCGCCCGAGGCGACCTGGGTGACCGACTGGTTCGCCCGCGCCAGCGAGCGGCCCAGCGCCAAGGCGTAGCGCGCTCCCCTCCCGCTTGCGGGGCGTCGTCGACGGCGCGCAGCGCCAGCGGCTGGGGGTGGGAAGGGCAGCGCCGGGTAGCCAGCCCCGCCCCACCCCTCAAATCTCGATCAACCGGTTCGGCAGCTCATTGACATCGCCCGGCACCGGCGGCACCCGCGCCGCCAGCACCGCGCCGGCCAGCGTCACCGCGGCGACGATGCCGTCACCGGGCTTGCCCAGCTTCAGCCCGGCGATCAGCGCGGCGATCGTCTCGCCCCAATGGTCGGGCGGCACGGCGGCGAAGATGCCGGTATCGGCGACGACTTCGGCGATATGCTCGATGGTGTCGATGTAGAGCAGCACGCCGGTTCGCGCCGCGGTATTCTCGAACCCGCGCGCCCGGAACTGCACCTGCGCGGCACGGTGGACGCGGTCGCGGCGCAGCCCGTGCGGTGTCGCCAGCCGGTCGAGCGACGTCAGCCGGCAGAGCAGCAGCACCGCGCCGAAGACCAGCGCCTGGCCGACGAGCAGCGCTTCGAGGGTCAGGCGTTCGGCAGCGGCGGGATCGAAGTCCCAGCCGGCGATCAACGTCGCCGGCGACAGCCGCAGCCACAACACAATGAGCGGCAACGCCAGCGCGGCGAGCGCCGCCAGCGCCAGCGCGGTCGCATGATAGCGCCAGCGCTCGTTCGCCAGGATGACGACGATCTCGCCCGCCGTCCGCGCCTCGGCGGCGGCGATCGCATCGGCGACGCGGGCGCGGTCATGGTCGGTCAGTTGCATCACCAGCTCCCCGAGGCGCCGCCGCCGCCAAAGCTGCCGCCGCCGCCGCTGAAGCCACCGCCGCCGCCATCGCCCCAGCCGCCACCACCGCTACCGAAGCCGCTGCCACCGCCGCCGCCCCAGCCGCCGCCGATGCCCGGCCCCCAGATGACCACCGGGCCGCTGCGCCGGCCGCGCCCGCCGCGCGCCACCGAGAAGAAGATCCAGATCAGGATGATTGCCAGCCAGACCAGCGCGCCCAAGCTGAACTTGGGTCCGCTGCGCTGGCGGCTTTCGCTGCCCGCCGCGGCCGCCGCCTGGGCGCGCTGCTCGGGCGGCAGTTCAAGATAGGAGATCAGCGCATCGCTGCCGGCGGTCACCCCGCCGGCGAGATCGCCCGCCTTGAAGCGCGGCACGATCTCGCGGCGGATGATCTGGCTGGTCAGCGCGTCGGTCAGCACGCCTTCAAGGCCATACCCGACCTCGATACGCACCTTCTTGTCATTTGGCGCGATCAGCAGCAGCGCGCCATTGTTGCTGCCCTTCTGGCCGATGCCCCAGGCGCGCCCAAGCTCGTAACCATAATCCTCGATGGCATAGCCCTGCAGGTCAGGAATCGTTGCCACGACGAGCTGAATCGACGTGTCCTTCTGGAGCTTTTCAAGTTTGGCGGTCAGCTCGGCGACCGCCCCGGCTGGCAGCACGCCGGCGGCATCGGTCACCCGGCCGGACAGCGTTGGAAAGGCCGGCGCCGCGAGTGCCGGAACCATCGCGAGGGCGATCCACGCAGCAAGCAGCGTCAAAAGGGTCCGTGCGTAGCGCGCGGCAGCCATGGCCAAAATGTCCTTGGCGAGAGTGAGCCTCGGCGATTGACGCCGAGGCAAGGTACTTAGAACGCCACCGTCGGCGCGCGATCGGCATTGGGCGCGGTCGCCTTGAAGGGCGCCAGCGGCTGCGCGCCATAGATCACCTTGGCGGCGATCACCGACGGGAAGGTGCGGATCTCGGTGTTATAGGCCTGCACCGACAGGTTGTAGTCGCGCCGCGCCACGGTGATGCGGTTCTCGGTGCCTTCGAGCTGCGATTGCAGCTGGAGGAAATTCTCGTTCGACTTCAGTTCGGGGTACTTCTCGACCGTCACCAGCAGCCGGCCGAGCGACTGGCCGAGCGCGGCCTGCGCCGCTTCGAACTGGGCGATCTGGTTGGGATCGCTGAGCTTCGAAGGGTCGACGGTCACCTGCGTCGCGCTGGCGCGGGCGCGGGTGACGCCTTCGAGCACGGACTTCTCCTGCGCGGCGAAGCCCTTGACCGTCGAGACGAGGTTGGGGATCAGGTCCGAGCGCCGCTGATACTGGCTTTCGACCTCGGCCCATTTCGCCTTGACGTCTTCTTCCTTGGTCGGAATCGAATTGACCCCGCAGCCGGAAAGCGTGACGGCGGCGGCGCCGACCAGTGCGATGCGAACCAAAACAGCGTTTCGTGCCATTTGCCTCAAGTCCTTCGGGTTGCGACGTCCGCGCCCTTGCGACAGGGTAGGACGCCGGCTCGGGCCGTGGCGACGCCACGGTGCCGGGCCGCCGTGAAGATAGTGCGTCCCACCCGACTACAACAGGGGGGCACAAAAAGGGGGTGATCATGTTTGCTGAGTTCCGTGCCTTCATCGCCCGCGGCAATGTCGTCGATCTGGCCGTCGCCGTCGTCGTCGGCGCGGCCTTTGGCGGCATCGTCAGCGCCTTCACCGACGATCTGCTGATGCCGCTGATCGGGCTGGCGACGGGCGGCATCGACTTTTCCAACCAGTTCGTCGCACTGGCGCCGATTCCGGCCGACTATACCGGCAGCGCCACCGACTATGCCGCGCTCAAAAAGGCCGGGGTGCCGCTGTTTGGCTATGGCAAGTTCCTGACCACGGTGATCAATTTCCTGATCGTCGCCTTTGCGATCTTCCTCCTCGTGCGCACCGTCAACCGGCTGCAGAAGCCCGCCGCCGAGGCGCCGCCCGCCGGGCCGACCGCGAGCGAGGCGCTGCTCGCCGAAATCCGCGACGAGCTGCGCCGCCGGTGATCCCCGTCGCCTGGTACGACCGGCTGCCGCCGCTGGTGATGGCCCTGGCGCTGGTCGCCGGCTTCGCGGCTCTGGCGGAGCTTGGCTTTGTCGCCTGGCGGCGCCTCAACCGCGATCCGGTGCACGGCGGCGCCGCCGACGCCGAGACCGGCGACGAAACCCAATTGCTGTCGGCGGCGCTGCTGCTGCTGGCGCTGCTGCTCGGCTTCACCTTCTCGATCGCGCTGGCGCGCTACGAGGACCGTCGCAACCAGGTGGTGCAGGAAGCCAATGACATCGGCACCGCCTGGCTGCGCGCCGGCCTGGTGGCGACGCCGGCGGGCAAGGCGCTGCAGGCCGATCTCGCCGCCTATGCCCGCGGCCGCATCCGCCGCGTCGATGGTGTCGAGCACCCCGACGTCTATGTCGCCGCGCGGGCTCGCGCCGGGGCGCTGCGCCAGCGCGTCTGGCAGGATGCGCGGCTGGCGGCGGCGCCGCTCGGCACCTCGGCGCAGGGGGCGGCGCTGATCGCCGCGGTCAACGCCGTTCTCGACCGCGGCACCGCCCGCGACGCGGCGATCGAAGCGCGCGTGCCCGAACGCGTGCTGACCCTGCTGATCGTCTATTCGGGCGTCGCGGCCTTGCTGCTCGGCTATGTCATGGCCGCCTTCGACCGCCGCCACCGCGTCGCCAGCACCTTGCTGTTTGTCCTCCTCGCCACCACCATCGGGCTGATTCTCGACGTCGACCGGCCCCTGGTGGGTGGGGTGCGGGTCAGCCAGCAGCCGCTGATCGATCTGGTCGCGGACATCGGCGGGTAGGGCCCGCTGGCGCCGGTCCCCAAGACCGACACTCGCTCATGCCGAGCGAAGTCGAGGCACCCCAGTGACGGCGGGCTGTGTGCCTCGACTTCGCTCGGCATGAGCGGCGTTTCGCCAAACCTTTGGGGCAGCGGGGCAGGAAGGTTTTGCCCAATGCCGACAAGCGCCGCGCCTACCCGCCGATCGCCTCATTGGGGTAGGTCCCCCATAGCTGGTTGCGCAGGATATACCCCGAGCGCCCGGCGTTCGAGACGCGGCACCAAAGCGATTCGCACAGGGTGATCGTCATCACCGTCCCCGGCTCGACCCGCCAGGCGACGCGCGATTGCAGGTCGGGCGCGGTGTAGAGGGTGCGGATGCCGCCGGTTACATAGCCGGTGCGCTCGGCACTGAGCAGCGACTTGTTCATCCAGCCCAGCGTGCCATCGGGATCGCGGACCTGCCGCCAGATGCAATATTCGGCGATGATCTCGACCGGCAGCCCGCGGCGCTTGTACTCCCAGGCGATCGGGAAGCGGCGGTCGTCGGGGCCGGTGCGCAGCATCGCCGAGTTCGACTTGATCGAGGCAAAGCGCGGCACCGGCGCCCCCGACGGGCCTTCCTTGCACTCCTTGAGCACCGCCGCCGGGGTGAGCTTGGTCGCGGCCGGAGCGACCGGCGCGGTGCCGGGCGCTGGCGCGGCGGCGATGGCAAGCGTGCCGAGGCTGAGAAGGGCGGCGCGGATCACGCGCGTGTCTTGACCTCTCCCGGCGCCACAGGCAAGCCTCGCGCCATGGCCAGTCGTTCCGCCCGCCCCAGCCGCGCCGCGCAAACGCGCCCGAAAGTGATCGTTACCCGGCGGCTGCCGCAGGCGGTCGAAGCGCGCATGGCCGAGCTGTTCGACGTCGAGCTGAACCTCGACGATGTGGCGATGACCCCCGAGGCACTCGCCGCCGCCGCGGCACGCTGCGACGTGCTGGTGCCGACCGTCACCGACCATGTCCACTCGGGCGTGTTCGCCGCCGCTGCCGCGGGTGGCCGCATGAAGCTCTGCGCCAATTTCGGCGTCGGCGTCGATCACATCGATCTGGCCGCGGCGCGTGCCGCCAACATCCCCGTCACCAACACGCCCGGCGTGCTGACCGACGATACCGCCGACATGGTGATGGCGCTGATCCTCAGCGTGCCGCGCCGGCTGGCCGAGGGCGAGAAGCTCGTCCGTTCGGGCGAATGGCAGGGCTGGGCGCCGACCGGCATGCTCGGCCATCGCATCACCGGCAAGCGTCTCGGCGTGGTCGGCATGGGGCGGATCGGCCGCGCCGTCGCCGCCCGGGCGCGCGCCTTCGGCCTCACCATCCACTATCACAACCGCCACCGCCTGCCCGGCGAGCTCGAGGGCGAGCTCGAGGCGACCTGGTGGGACAATCTCGACGCCATGCTGGCGCGCGTCGACATCATCACCCTGAACTGCCCGCACACGCCGGAGACGCATCACCTGATCGGCGCGCGGCAATTCGGGCTGATGCAGCGCCACGCCTATATCATCAACGCCGCGCGCGGCGAGATCGTCGAAACCGAGGCGCTGTGCGCGGCGCTCGCCAAGGGGACGATCGCCGGCGCCGGCCTCGACGTCTATGAGCATGAGCCGGCGGTCGACCCGCGGCTGCTGGCGGCGCCGGGGGTCGTGCTGCTGCCGCATATGGGCAGCGCCACCTTCGAGGGGCGCCAGGCGATGGGCGAAAAGGTCATCGCCAACATCCGTGTCTGGGCCGATGGCCACCGCCCGCCCGACCAGGTGCTCGAAGGCTGGGCGTGATTATCTTCCGCCATCGGTAACGCCGCCGCGGGATGCGACGAAAGACGGGGCATCATCGCCACCCGAAAGGTCGTCCCCATGATGTCGCCCCGCCTTCACGCCCTGCTTGCCGTCGCCGGTTTCGCCGCTGCGGTTGCCGTTGCCCCGGCGCACGCCGCCGACGCCCGCCACCCGACGGTCATCGAGCTGTTCCAGAGCCAGGGCTGCTCGTCGTGTCCGCCGGCCGCCGAGAACGTCAACGCGCTGGCGGCGCGCCCCGACATCCTGGCGCTGTCGTTCCAGGTCACCTATTGGGACGGCCTCGGCTGGAAGGACGTCTATGCCCAGCCGCAGTTCACCCGCCGCCAGTGGGATTATGCCCATGCCTGGGGCAATTCGCAGGTGTGGACGCCGCAGGTCGTCGTCAACGGCCGTGCCAACATCACCGGCACGCGTCGCTTCCCGCTCGAAGCGCTGATCAACAGCACGCCGCGCCCCACCGGCCCGGCGATCGATCTCGCCGGCGGCGCGGTCACCGTCGCCGGCGCCACGGCGCGCCCGGCCGACGTCTGGCTGGTCCGCTACGATCCGCGCACGCTCAACGTGCCGGTCCGCGCCGGCGAAAATGGCGGCCGTACCCTGCCGCATCGCAACGTCGTCAAGGAACTGATCAAGCTCGGCCGCTGGCAGGGTGGCAACGCCCGCTTCGCCATTCCGGCGGCGCATGAGGCGGGGCTGGCCACCGCCGCCTTCGTTCAGGTCGCCAGCGGCGGCGCGATCATCGCGGCGGTTCGCGGCTGATCGCTGGCGTTACTTCAACAAAGTAAGGAAGGGCCGGTGCGCGAGCGCCGGCCCTTTCTTTTGGCGATGGCTTGAGATTGCGCAGACAACTTCTGACTGCTTCGAGGTGGAAAGCGGACTGGCCGTTTCCGGGCGCTAGAGCAGCTTTCACGGTTGTTGGATCGCCGGCACGGCGGCGATTTTGGTTCGTGGCCCAAAGCTGC
>LJHX01000062.1 GCA_001295935.1 alpha proteobacterium AAP81b | reverse complement strand
CATGCCCACCCCCAGCCCCTCCCGCAAGCGGGAGGGGAGAAGGTGTTACGCCGCGACGGCGAAGGGCTGGATCTCGCCTGAAAGATACTGCGACCGCGCCTTCGAGCGGCTGAGCTTGCCCGACGAGGTGCGCGGCAGCGTCTTGGGCGGCACCAGCTCGACGACGCAGCTCATGCCGGTGATCGCCTTGACCTTGGTGCGGATGGCGTCGCGCAGCCGGGCGCGCTCGTCATTGTCCGAGGTGCGGCACTGCACCAGCACGGCAGGGGCTTCCTCGCCCGACGGCGTCGTGATGGCGAAGGCGGCGATGTCGCCGGCCTTGAAGCCGGGCAGCTGCTCGATCGCCCATTCGATATCCTGCGGCCAATGGTTCTTGCCGTTGATGATGATCATGTCCTTGGCGCGGCCGACAATGTAGATCGCGCCCTTGGCGAGATAGCCCATGTCGCCGGTATCGAGCCAGCCATCGGGCGCCAGCGCCGCGGCGGTCGCCTCGGGATCACGGAAATAGCCCGCCATGATGCCAAGGCCGCGGACGAAGATCCGGCCGATGGCGCGGTCGGGAAGAATGACACCCGCCTCGTCGCGGACTTCGACGCTGAGGCCGGGCAGCGGCTTGCCGCAATTGACGATGGCGCGGTAGCGCGTCGGGCGGCGGCCGTCGCTTTCCTGGGTGCCCCCCGACAGGGTGCGCTCGTCGATCAGGTCGCAGACGATGCCTTCGCCGGGCGGCATGATCGACACGGCGAGCGTTGCCTCGGCAAGGCCATAGCTCGGCAGGAAGGCGGCGGGATCGAAGCCCGCCGGCGCGAAGGCGTCGACAAAGGCCTGCATGACCTCGGGGCGGATCATGTCGGCGCCATTGCCGGCGATACGCCAGCGCCTGAGGTCGAAGCGCGTCGCGACATCGATCGCCGACGAAATGCGGCGCGCGCAGATGTCATAACCGAAGGTCGGCGAATAGCTGACGCTGAAATCGGGGTTGGCGCTGACCAGCTTGAGCCACGACAGCGGCCGCCGGGCAAAATCCTCGGTGGCGAGATAATCGACGCTGATCTGGTTGGCGACCGGACACAGCACGCAGCCGACCAGCCCCATGTCGTGATACCAGGGCAGCCAGGAAATCACCCGGTCATGGTCGCCGAGCTGGGTCGAGTGCGAATGGCCGGCGACATTGGCGAGCAGCGCCGCATGGGTGACGGCAACGCCGTGCGGAAAGCGTGTCGAACCGCTCGAATATTGCAGATAGGCGATGTCGTCGGGGCGCGCCTCGGGCAGCGCGACGGCGGGCGCCGGATCGGCGAAGTACACCGCCCAGTCATGCGCCGGGCATTGGCCGGCGGCGGCTTCGGCGACCATCGCCAACAGGCCCTCGGGGCCGAGCACCAGGCTCGGGTCGCAGCTTTTCAGCTGTACGGCGAGCTGGCCGATA
The DNA here is from genome assembly GCA_001295935.1 of alpha proteobacterium AAP81b. Classification (GTDB taxonomy): domain Bacteria; phylum Pseudomonadota; class Alphaproteobacteria; order Sphingomonadales; family Sphingomonadaceae; genus Sandarakinorhabdus. The sequence goes on along the minus strand of LJHX01000062.1, from coordinate 19,308 downwards.
TAGGCATCGCGGCCGCCGAAGCTGGTCGGCAGCGGCAGCGGCGTCGGCAGCGCGCCGGCATAGACCGCGGCGAAGAAGGCGGCGGCGAAACCCGGACCGGTCTCGGCGATCAGCGCGATGCGATCGCCGGGCTTGATCCCTTCGGCGATCAGCCGCATGGCGCCGTCGCGGGCGTCGCGGGCCAGCTGGGCATAGGGATAGACAAAAGCGAGATCGCCGCGGGCATCGTGGAAGTTGAAGCCCTTGGCGCCCTTGGCGGCGTAATCGAGCGCTTCGCCCAGGGTGCCGAAATCGGCGTGGCGACGAACCAGCGCGCAATCGGTGGGGGTCGGCGTCAGCACGGTATCGGGCAACCCTTGTCTCCCTCGTCCGCCAGGGTCGACGGCACGCAATTATTCAAGCCTTCGTCAATGATGCGTCGGGGCGTTCAAATTCCGGCCCCAACATGGCAGGAAGATGGCATGAGCGATGAACGGCGGCCGCCGCGCCCCCTCGATCCTGCCAGCTTGCGCGAACTGGCGCTTGGCTATGCGGCGCGCTTCGCCACCTCGCGGACCCGGCTGACGCGCTATCTCGCCCGCAAACTCCGCGAACGCGGCTGGCACGACGCCGATGCGCCGGCCGATGTCGCCGGGGTCGTCGCACGGCTCGCCGAACTCGGCTATGTCGACGACGATGGCTTTGCCGCGATCAAGGCGCGCGGGCTCACGGCACGCGGCTTCGGCGCGCGGCGCGTCGAAGCGGCGCTGCGCGATGCCGGCATCGACAGCGCCATTATCGACGACGTCACCGCATCAGGCGATCCGCTTGCCGCGGCGATCGCCTTCGCTCGGCGACGACGCCTCGGACCGTTCGCGGCGACACGCGATGCCGATCCGCGCCGTGCGCTGGCGGCGATGGCGCGCGCCGGCCATGGCCATACGATTGCGATGCAGGTGTTGCGCGCCGCAAGCCCCGAGGCGCTGGAGGCGTTCGACGAGGATAACTAGCGCAGCCGCTCCGACCAGGAAATCACCAGCCCGGCGCAGCGCCCGGCGACTTCGGCGGTCATGGCGAAGCGGTGCGGCGCCGGATCGCCGGCATCCTCGAAGGCCAGGGTCAGTCGCGGCGACGCCGCGAACAGGGTGAAAGCCGTGGCGACCACCAAAAAGCCCAGCCCGGCGCGGTCCATGGTACGCACTCCTCGTCAAACACGCTGCCGCCATAGCCGGCGGCCTCCGCTGGCGCGCCCGCGCTTCGACCAATGGCATGCGCGCTTCGACGGGCGCCGCCGACCCGCGCGCGCGACGTCGCCGACGATGCTATGTCAGCAGCGATGAACACGCTCGTCCCGCCCGGCCCGCCGCGCCGCCTGGTGATCCAGTCGATCGCCGGCTTCTGGGCGTTCTATTTCGCCATCAACACGCTGAAGGCGATGGTGATGGACGCCCCCGACCAGATCGATATGGCGCTGCGGCGGCTGGTCGTCTCGTTGATCGGCGTCGCGTTGACCTTCGTCCTCTATCTCGTGCTGCGGCGGCGGACGGGTACCGCGCCGCCGCGGCTGGTGGCGCTGGTCTTCGCCACCAGCGTGCCGATCAGCCTCGCCTATGGCGCCGCCAACTATCTCGTCTTCAACATGATCGCGCCGAGCCCGGCAATGCTCGCCGAAATCGCCCGCTATCCCGATCCGGACCATGGCCCGCTGCTCGACATCCTCGGGCTTGCCGTCAGCTGGTATTTCTTCGTCGTCGCCTGGGGCATCCTCTATATCGCGCTGGCCTATGCCGAGCGCATCCGCGCCGCCGAACGCGAGGCGCAGCGCTACCGCCTCGCCGCCCAGGCCGCCGAGCTGCGCGCGCTGCGCTACCAGGTCAATCCGCACTTCCTGTTCAATACGCTGAACTCGCTGTCGGCGCTGGTGCTCGACGGGCGCAATGCCGATGCCGAACGGATGATCCTCAACCTCGCGACCTTCTTTCGCACCAGCCTTGCCAGCGATCCCGCCGGCGACGTGCCGCTCGCCGACGAAATCGCCATGCAGCGGCTGTATCTCGACATCGAGCGCGTCCGCTTCCCTGAGCGCCTGCGCGTCGTCATCGACATTCCGGACGCGCTCGCCACCGCCAGCGTTCCCGGGCTGATCCTGCAACCGCTCGTCGAAAACGCCGTCAAACACGGCGTCGCGCGCAGCCGGCGGCCGGTAACGATCGCCATTTCGGCCCGCGCCGACGCCGAGACGCTGACCCTGACCGTCGCCGACGATGGCGACACGCCCGGCACGGCCGCTGGCGCCGAAGCGGCGGGCACCGGCACCGGCGTTCGCAACGTCTGCGAGCGCCTGATGGCACGCTTCGGCGGCGCCGCCCGCTGTGCCCATGGCCCCGGCCGCGATGGCGGCTACCGCGTCGATCTCGTCATGCCCCGGCGCGCGGCGCCTTTCGCCGCCCTCGCCGCCGAATGACGGCGCCGCCGCTGCGCGCCATCGCGGTCGACGATGAACCGCTGGCGCTGGAACGCATGGCGATTCTGTGCCGGGGGCTGCCGACGCTGGCGCTGGTCGCTACCGCCAGCGATGCCGCGGCGGCGCTGCCGCTGATCGCCACGACACGGCCCGACCTGCTGTTCCTCGATATCGCCATGCCGGGGCTCAGCGGCATCGACCTCGCCAGGGCATTGCCCCCGCCGGCGCCGGCAATCGTTTTCGTTACCGCCTTCGACCATCATGCTGTCGCTGCCTTCGACGTTGCCGCGGTCGATTATCTGATGAAACCGATCGATGCTGTCGCGTTGGCGCGCGCCGTCGCGCGCGCCAGCGAACGTCGCGGCGCGCCGGCTGGCGCGTCCGAATGGCTGGTGGATTTCTGGGTGCCGCATCGCGGCGAGATCATCCGTGTGGCCACCGCCGACCTCGATTATGTCGAAGCCGAACGCGATTACATGCGCCTGCACACCGGCGGGCGCAGCTATCTCGTCCACCAGACCATCACCGATCTCGAACGCCGCCTCGATCCGGCGCAGTTCCTGCGCATCCACCGCTCGGTGATTGTCCGCCGCGACCGCATCGCGCGCCTCGTCCGCGACGGCGGCGGCGCTGGCGGCGTGGCGCTGGCGTCGGGTGTCGTGTTGCCCGTCGGCCGCACCTATGCCGCGGCCGTACGCACCCTTGCCGGGCGCTGATTGTTTCGGATCCTCATTGAAGCCTCTGGAAATTAAGTTAACTTTTCCTTTATCGTTGTTCCCGAAAACGATATGGAAAGTTACCTATTGATTGACGAGGGGTGATTCGATGGCTCGGTTGCTTGCATTCGCGACGGCATTTGCCGCGGGCGTCGGTGTCATCGCCACCCCGGCGGCCGCCGCCGGCAACGCCGCTGCCGGCATCCAGGCGATGCGCGAGCTCAACCTCATCGTGCTGAGCGATTGGCAAGCCGGCCAGGATGTCGAGGGCAAGGTGTTCGTCGGCGGCAATGCCTCGGGCAATGCGACGACCGTCGGCCTTGGCAATGGCAATCAGAGCGGCGCCGCTTCGAACCGGCGGACGCTGACCATCGCCGGCAACAATAGCATCAACACCATCAACCTTAACAACGGCCCCAACGGCCCGACCCCGCAGGGGCAGCCGCAGACGCGCGTCGCGACCAATCCCGGCGCGCTGATCGGCGGCAATTCCAACGCCATCAACCTCAACGCCGCGGGATCGAGCCTCGATGTCGGTGGCAATCTGCAGGGCAATTACAACGTCGGCAATGGCCAGTCGTTCACCATCGGCGGCAATCTGACCAATGGCGGGATCAACGGCAACGCCGGCGCGACGGTGCGCGTCGGCGGCACCATCCAGGGCAATGTCAACGCCAATGGCGCCAGCATCCTGCAGAATCAGGGGATCGGCTTCAACAGCGCCACCGTCGCCCCGGCGATCGCCGAGGTCGCGGCGCTGACCGAAGACCTTGGCCGATTGTCGCAAAATCTCGCCGGCCTGGTGATTGCCAGCAACCCCAGCTCGATCACCATTGCCGGCAACAAGGCGACCTTCAACGCCGTCGACAATGGCGCCGGCTTCGCGGTGTTCAACGTCAATGCCTCGCTCTTCACCCTGGCCGAATTCGACTATAATTTCAGCACCACGTCGCCCGTCATCATCAACGTCTTCGATCCGACGGTGACGATCCTGACCTATGGCGCCAACCCCGTCGGCGGCAACACCAGCAGCCGCAACGGCCAGGTGATCTGGAACTTCGTCAACGCCACCCGCGTCGACTTCACCCGCATGGTGCACGGCTCGGTGATCGCGCTTAACGCCCATATCACCAACAACACGCCGATCGAAGGCTCGGTGGCGGTCAGGTCGTTCAACCAGAGCGGCGAAGTTCACCTCGGTACCTATTCGGGCCCGGCCTTCTTCGGCGCCGTCGTCCCCGAACCCGCGGTCTGGGCGCAGCTGATCGCCGGCTTCGGCCTGACCGGCGCGACCCTGCGTCGCCGCCGCCGCGCCGTCGCCTGATAGCAACGCTTGCGGTTGGTCCTGTCGAAGAAAAAATGCCTCCGGCGGCCAGGGGCTGAGCCCCTGGCCTTACTTTTGTTGGTGCCGCCCAAGGCCGCGAAGGCAGCATCCTAAACAATAGTGGGTCGAGGGGCTCAGCCCCTCGCCGCCGGAGGCCCTTCTTCTTTTGTTAAGCGTCGACCGTCGGCGGCGGCAGTGCCTTGAGCTTCTTCGGCCGCGGCGGTTTTTTGGCGGCAGGGACGATCTCGAACGACAGATCGTCGTCCTTCAGCCCGACCCGCACCTCGCCGCCATGGACGAGCTTGCCGAACAGCAGCTCCTCGGCGAGCGGCTGCTTGATCTTCTCCTGGATGAGGCGACCCATCGGGCGCGCGCCATAGAGACGGTCATAGCCGCGCGCCGTCAGCCAGACCTTGGCTTCGTCGGTCAGGCTGATGTGGACCTCGCGCTCCTGAAGCTGGAGTTCGAGCTGGAGCACGAACTTGTCGATGACGCGCGCGACGACCTCGGGCGGCAGATAGTCGAAGGCCACCACCGCATCGAGGCGGTTGCGGAATTCGGGTGAGAACATCCGCTTGATGGCTTCCTCGTCCTCGCCGACGCGCACCGTCGAGCCGAAGCCGATGCCCTCGCGTGCCATGTCGGCGGCGCCGGCGTTGGTCGTCATGATGAGGATGGTGTTGCGGAAATCGACCGTCTTGCCGTGGTGGTCGGTCAGCTTGCCGTTGTCCATGACCTGCAACAGGATGTTGAACAGGTCGGGATGGGCCTTCTCGATCTCGTCGAGCAGCAGGACCGAGTGGGGCTGCTGGTCGACGGCATCGGTCAGGAGCCCGCCCTGGTCGAAGCCGACATAGCCGGGAGGCGCCCCGATCAGCCGGCTGACGCTGTGGCGCTCCATATATTCGCTCATGTCGAAGCGCGTCAGCGGGATGCCCATGATCGCCGCCAGCTGCTTCGCAACCTCGGTCTTGCCGACGCCGGTCGGGCCGGAGAAGAGGTAGCTGCCGATCGGCTTGTTGGGCTCGCGCAGGCCGGCGCGCGCCAGCTTGATGGCGCTCGACAGCTTCTCGATCGCCTTGTCCTGGCCGAAGACGACGCGCTTGAGGTCAGCATCGAGGGTCGCCAGCGCCTTCTTGTCGTCGGTGCTGACTGATTTCGGCGGGATGCGCGCCATGGTGGCGATCACCTGCTCGACCTCCTTGACGCCGATGGTCTTCTTGCGGCGCGCCTCGGGCAGCAGCATCTGCGACGCACCTGTCTCGTCGATGACGTCGATCGCCTTGTCGGGCAGCTTGCGGTCGTTGATGTAGCGCGCCGACAGCTCGACCGCCGCCTTGATCGCCTCGGGCGTGTAGCGCAGCTTGTGGTGCTCCTCGTACGACGGCCGCAGCCCCATCAGGATCTTGATCGAATCCTCGATGGTCGGCTCGTTGACGTCGATCTTCTGGAAGCGCCGCAGCAGCGCGCGGTCCTTTTCGAAGTGGTTGCGGAACTCCTTGTAGGTCGTCGAGCCGATGCAGCGGATGGCGCCCGAGCTGAGCGCCGGCTTCAACAGATTGGACGCGTCCATGGCGCCGCCCGAAGTCGCACCGGCGCCGATCACCGTGTGGATCTCGTCGATGAACAGCACGGCGTGGGGCAATTTCTCGAGCTCGTTTACGACATTCTTCAGCCGCTCCTCGAAATCGCCACGGTAGCGCGTGCCGGCGAGCAGGGCGCCCATGTCGAGGCTGTAGATGACCGCGGGCTTGAGGACGTCGGGAACGTCGCCCTCGACGATCTTGCGGGCGAGGCCCTCGGCGATCGCCGTCTTGCCGACGCCGGGATCGCCGACATAGAGCGGATTGTTCTTCGACCGCCGGCAGAGGATCTGGATGGTGCGATCGACCTCGGCATGGCGGCCAATCAGCGGATCGATCTTCTTGGCCTTGGCCTTTTCGTTCAGATTGACCGTGTACTGCTTGAGCGCCGATTCGCCGCCCTTGGCGTTCTTGCCGTCCTTGGCCTCGGCCTTCTTGTTGTCGTCATCGTCCTTGTCGGGGCTGCCCTTGGCGGCGCGCGTCTCCGACTGGCCCGACTTGGCGATGCCATGGCTGATGTAGCTGACGGCGTCGAGGCGGGTCATGTCCTGCTGCTGCAGGAAGAACACGGCGTGCGATTCGCGCTCGCTGAACAGCGCGACAAGGACATTGGCGCCGGTGACTTCCTCGCGCCCCGACGACTGGACATGGAGAATGGCGCGCTGGACGACGCGCTGGAAGCCGGCGGTCGGCGAGGGATCGACGCTGGCATCGGCCTTGAGGGCGTTGAGCTCGGTATCGAGGTAGCGGACCAGCTGGCCCTGGAGTTCCTCGAGATCGACGCTGCATGCCTTCAGCACAGCGAGCGCGTGGGAATCGCCGGTGAGGGCGAGGAGCAGATGTTCGAGCGTCGCATATTCATGCGCACGCCGCGCGGCTTCGGCCAGCGCGTTGTGCAGCGTCTTTTCGAGCTCGCGGGTGAATGAGGGCATGCCAGTCTCCGCATGCCCCGGCGAGGGAAGCCCGCCGGGGGCCTTGGGTTGGAATGTCACCCTCCCGCGCGGAAACTGCAAGGGGGTGCGGCGCCGGTGGCCGCATGGCCAAACCCACAAAGGCGGGTGCAGGGCTCAGCCCTGCCCGCCGGAGGCCGCTTCCTTTCCCTTTACGCCGCCGCGTTGAACGGCTTGTCCTTATCCGGCCGCAGGTCGCCCGGCAGGCCGAGCACGCGCTCGGCGATGATGTTGCGCAGGATCTCGTCGGTGCCGCCGGCAATCCGGAGCCCGGCCGCGCCGATGTAGCTCGACTGCAGCTTGGCGAGTTCGGGGTCGGCGTCGTTGCCGGCCAGCAGCCCGTCGCCGCCGGCGAGATCGAGCGCGAACGAGGCAAGGTCCTGCATCGTCTTGGCGACCACCACCTTGGCGATCGACTGTTCCGGCCCCGGCACCTGGCCCTTCGACAGCGCCGACAGCGCGCGCATCTGGGTCAGCTTGATGCCCTGGTCGTTGATGTAGGTCTGGGCGATGCGCTGGCGGACGTCGCCGGCCTCGATCGCCGGCGCGCCATTGGGCGCCTCGGTCAGGCGGGCGAGGCTCATCAATTGCTCATAGCCCGGCGCCGAGCGCGGCTTGCCGCCGACGGCGAGGCGCTCGTGCATCAGCGTCGTCAGCGCCACCTTCCAGCCGTCGCCGACGGCGCCGAGGCGCCAGGCGTCGGGAACGCGGACGCCGGTGAAGAACACTTCGTTGAAGCCGCTGTCCCCCGACATCTGCTTGATGCCGCGCACTTCCATGCCCGGCGCCTTCATGTCGACGATGAACATCGTCAGGCCCTTGTGCTTGGGCACGCTGGGGTCGGTGCGGGTGACGACGATGCCATAGTCGCTGGCATGGGCGAAGCTCGTCCACACCTTCTGGCCGTCGATGATCCAGTCGTCGCCATCGCGCACGGCTTTCGTCCGGATGCCGGCAAGGTCCGACCCGGCGGCGGGTTCGGAGAAGAGCTGGCACCAGACTTCCTCGCCGCGCAGCGCCTTGGGCACATAGCGTGCCGTCACTTCGGGGGAGCCATGGGTGAAGACCGTCGGGATGCACATGCCGAGGCCGATCGAATAAAGACCCGACGGCGTGTGGAAGCGGCCTTCTTCCTGGCTGTAGATGATCGAGTGCATCGGGCTGAGGCCCTGGCCACCGACCGGCACCGGCCAGGTGATGCCGGTGTAGCCCGCCTCATATTTCTTCGCCTGCCAGGCCTTGCTGTGGGCGATGAAGGTCTTGAGGTCCCAATCTTCGTGCGGCTCGCGATAGTCGGCGGCATTGGCGTCGAGCCAGCTGCGCACCTTGGCGCGATATTCGGCTTCGGCGGGCGAATCGTTGAAATCCATCGTGCTTCCCCTTCGTCATCCCCACGCTAGCGGGGACCCATCTCCAGAACTGCCCACTCGCCGCGATTTCGCGAGATGGGCCCCCGCGTTCGCGGGGGTGACGGCGGCTTGTAGCGCGGCCGCCGCAACAAAACCCTGCGTTACGCCGCCGCGCGGTTGCGCTGTTCGAGCGCCCGCACCAGGCGGTCGGCCCACCAACCGCGCGCGCCGATCGTGCCGACCAGCGCGCGGTTGCGGCGATAATAGAATTGGCAGTCGCTTTCCCAAGTATAGCCGATGCCGCCGTGCAGCTGCACCGCTTCCTCGGCGCAGAAGGCCAGCGCGTCGAGGCTGGCGACACGCGCCGCCGAGGCCGATTGGGTCAGTTCGGCGCCGCCGGCGTCCATCATCGCGAGGCCATGCAGCGCATGGGCGCGGGCGAGTTCGAGCTTGATGTACATGTCGGCGAGCTTGTGCTTGACGCCCTGGTAGCGGCCGATGGTCTGGCCGAAGGCGACGCGTGTCTTGGCATAGGCGACGGTCATATCCATCGCGGCATGGCCGGTGCCGATCGCTTCATAGGCGAGGATGACCGCGGCGCGATCGAGCCAGGCCTGATAGGCGGCGGCATCGCCGAGCGGCTCGGCGGGAGTGCCGTCGAGGGTGAGGCGGCCGTGGCGGCGGACCAGATCGAGCGTTTCGACCGCCTCAACCGTGGCAGCGGCAGTTTCGACCAGCCAAAGCGACGGGCCATCGGGACCGGCCGCGGCGACAATGGCGAGGCCGGCGCCGGCGAGATCGGCGATCGGCGCCTTGACGCCGGTCAGCGCGCCGCCGTCGGCGCGGGTCTTGAGGCTCGTCGGGCTCGGCGCACCGGGTTCGTTGACGGCGACGACGGCGCGTAAGCTACCATCGGCGATGCCGGGGAGGTATTTCGCCTGCTGCGCCTCGCTGCCGGCGATAATCAGCGCCTCGGTGGCGAGCAGGGTCGAAACCAGCGGCACATGCGCCAGATAATGGCCGGCGGCCTCGGCGAGCTGCGCCGATTCCTCCGGCGTCAGGCCAAGCCCGCCATGCGCCTCGGGCACCCGCGCCGCCGTCCAGCCGAGCGCGACGACTTCGGCCCACAGCGCCGCGTCATGATCGGGCGCGTCGGCCGCCATCGCCCGCCTCGCCGGCGCCGTGCCGGCCTTGTCGGCGAACAGCCGCCGCGCCTGCTCGCCGAGTGCCTTGGCGTCGTCGGAAAAATCGAAATTCACGGAAGCGTCTCCCTCAGATGGGGAGAGGCGTTACCACGCCAGTTCCTGGCCATCATACTGCACAAACCGATGGCCGGGGGTGCGATTGGCGTCGAGCACCTTGACCAGCCCGGCGACGCTTTCCTCGACCGACAGGGTGGCATTGGGGCCGCCCATGTCGGTGCGCACCCAGCCGGGGTGGAGCGTAAGCAGGCTGACCGGCCGGCCCTTGAGGCGGACCGCGAGGCTGCGCGTCAGCGTGTTGAGCGCCGCCTTCGACGCGCGGTAGAGATCATAGCCGCCTTCGGTATTGAGCGAGACCGACCCCAGCCGCGACGACATGAAGGCGAGCGTGCCATTGTCGGCAAGGCTCGGCAGCAGCGCCTCGGCGACGCGGATCGGCGCCAGCGCGTTGGTCCACAGCAGCGCGGCGAATTCGGCCGGGGTCACGGCGGTCGGCGAACTGTGCCGCGGCCCGAACGCCCCGGCGTTGACAAAGACGAGATCGAAGGACTTGCCGGCAACCGCCGCGACCAGCGCGGCGATGCTGGCGTCATCGTCGATATCGACGGTGGCGAGCGTCATCCGCCCGGCGCTGGCGGCAGCGGCGGCGGCGAGGTCGGGGGCATCGCCGCGGGCGGTAGCGGTGACGCTGGCGCCATGTTCGGCAAGGGCGCGGGCGAGGCCGAGACCAAGGCCGCGCGAGGCGCCGATGATGATGGCCGATTGCAGGGTCATGACGCGATACCTGTGTGGAGGGTTGCCGCGGCAAGGGTGCCGGCGGCACGGCGGCGACGCAACCCCGCGCGGCGGCGGGACGGTGCGAGATTGCGCCGGGGCGGCTTTTCCCGGCGCCGCCAATGTTCTAAACTTAAGGAAATTTTCGGCGTTTACCCGCGCCATAACGCCAATGGGCGCCCTGGCGCTCTAAGGTGTTGCCGATGTCGAGAGCTGAACGGGACTGGTATCTGGCGGATTGGGCCACAGCGCTGGGCAAGCGCCAGGTCGATTTCGTGAACGATCTCAATTGGAACAAGGCACGCGCCAGCCTGTTGTGGAATGGCAAGCAGGGCTATACCCGCGAAATCGTCACCCAGGTGGCGCAGTATCTCGGCATCCGGCCTTATGAATTGCTGATGCGCCCCGAGGAAGCGATGGCGATCCGCGACATGCGCGACGCCGCTCACCAGATCGCCATGGGGCTGCCGTCGCCGCGCGGCCGCCCCGACGACAGCGGGCCTTCATCCGCGACGAGCGGGCGGACATGACCGCCGACGCGCAAATCAATAGTTTAGAATACGTAAACTTGCACGCGTACTGCTACTTTCGGTGCGCCTAAACTTGCTGGCTCGGGATGATTGTCAGCGCTTGAACAGCGCGTCGGCCGCCGAGCGGAACGCCGCGGCGCCGTCGCGCTTGGCGCGGCTGCGGGCAATTTCGGCCTCCAGCGCCGCGATCCGATCGTCGAGTTCGGCGATCGACAATTTGTCGAGATCCTCGCGCGCCAGTTCGGCGAGGGTTTCGCTTTTGCGGCGCGGCAGGTCGTCGGGGTCGAACATCGCCGCAAGACGTTGACCCGCCCCCCGCCGGAGTCAATATCCCTGCCATGACCATTCCCGCCACGATGACCGCCATCGACCCCGCCGGCCCCGGCGGCCCGGAAGTCCTGCAGCTCGTCACCCGGCCGGTGCCGGCGCCGGGGCCGGGCGAGGTGCTCGTCAAGGTCGCCGCCGCCGGGGTCAACCGCCCCGATGTCCTGCAGCGCCTCGGCCTGTATCCGATGCCGCCCGGCGCGCCGACCATCCCCGGCCTTGAAATCGCCGGCACCGTCGCCGCGGTCGGCGACGGCGTCGAGCGCTGGCGGCCGGGCGATGCCGTCTGCGCGCTCGTCGCTGGCGGCGGCTATGCCGAATATTGCACCGCCCCCGCCGGGCAATGCCTGCCGGTGCCGGCGGGCATGGCGATGACCGACGCCGCCGGGCTGCCCGAAACCTGGTTCACCGTCTGGTCGAACGTCGTCGACCGCGGCCATGCCCGCGCCGGCGAGACGATGCTCGTTCATGGCGGCACCTCGGGGATCGGCGTCACCGCGATCCAGCTGGCGCAGGTGCTGGGGATGACCGTCATCGTCACCGCCGGCAGCGCCGCCAAATGCGCCGCGGCGCTCGGTCTCGGCGCCGATCACGCCATCGACTACAGGTGCGAGGACTTCGCCGCGCGCGTCGCCGAGATCACCGGCGGCCGCGGGGTCGACCTGGTGCTCGACATGGTCGGCGGCGACTATCTGCCGCGCAACCTCGCCTGCCTCGCCGACGATGGCCGCCATGTCTCGATCGCCTTTCAGCGCGGGCCGCGCGCCGATCTCGATCTCGTCGCGGTGATGCGCAAGCGGCTGACCCTGACGGGGTCGATGCTGCGGCCGCGCCCGGTCGCCTTCAAGGCGGCGATCGCCGAGACGCTGGAAGGGGCGATCTGGCCGGAATTCGAAAGCGGCCGGCTGCGCGCCGTCACCGACAAGGTCTTTGCGCTCGCCGACGCCGCCGACGCCCATCGCCGCATGGAAGCCGGCGACCATGTCGGCAAGATCGTGCTGGCGGTCGGCTGACGCCGGGCTGGCGCCGGATCGGCGCCGGGATTGCTTGACCGGCGTTCGCGCCCCGTTCTACACTATGTCATCGCAGCCGCTCCGCAAAGGGGCGGCTGTTTCCGTTTCAAGAGTCAAAGGGTTGCCCATGGCTGCTATGCTTCACCCCCTCATGCCGCACGCCACCGCCGCCTGGCTGGTCGACAACAGCGCGCTGACCTTCGAGCAGATCGCCCAGTTCTGCGGGCTGCACATCCTCGAAATCCAGGCGATCGCCGATGATACCGCGGCGACCAAGCTGACCGGCCGCGACCCCATTCGCGCCGGCGAACTGACCCAGGACGAGCTCGATCGCGCCCAGGCCAACCCCGATCATGTGCTCAAGCTGTCGCGCCAGCCCGAACAGTCGCGCCGCACCAGCGGCCCGCGCTACACGCCGGTCAGCAAGCGCCAGGACAAGCCCGACGGCATTTTGTGGATCATCAAGAACCACCCCGAAATCACCGACGGCCAGATTTCGAAGCTGATCGGCACGACCAAGAACACCATCGCGGCGATCCGCGACAAGAGCCACTGGAACTACGCCAATCTCCAGCCGCGTGATCCCGTTACCCTCGGCCTGACCAGCCAGCGCGAGATGGATGCTTTGGTGACGGCGGCGGCCAAGAAGGCCGGCATCGCCACCGAAATCGATCCCGCCAAATTGGGCGAGGAACGCGCCGCGCTGATCGAGCAGCTGCAGGCAGAGCGAATTGCCGCGGCCTTGCTCGCCGAACAGATCGCCAATGGCGAAGTGCCGGTGCCCAACGCCGGGCCGGGCACCGCGCTCGAGCAGGGCGAGGCGCTGTTCCGGCGCTAGGCGCGGCGCCACTGGTAGAAGCGCACCGTCGCGCCGGTGCGCGGATCGGGGCGGTCGCCGAGCAGCGCCAGCCCCGACGCCGCGTAGAAGCGTTGGGCGCGGTGATTGTCGAGCCCGGTATGCAGCGTGAAGCCAGCTGGCATCGCGATCTTCGCCGCGTCCATCAACAAGCGGCCGACGCCGCGCCCGAGCCAGCCCGGCGCCACGAAAATCTGGTCGAGCACAGCGAGATCGGGGCGCAGCGCCAGCATGCCGACGAGATCCTCGCCGCTTTGCGCAACGCTCAGCACCCAGCCGGCAGCGAGGTCGCGGTCGACCCTGGCGCGGATCGCTGCAGGGGGCGGGAGTTGTGCCGTGGCGACCCCCGGCAGCCCGGCGCTGGCGCGCCAGAGGATTGCGACGGCGTCGCGGTCGTCGTCGCGCGCCGGGCGCAGGCTGACCGCGGCGGCCATATGCTACTCCCCGCCATCGCCAAGCGGCAGCGGCATTTCACGCGGCGGCTCGCGGTCGAGCAGGCCCGCGGCCTTGAGGTCAGCGAGTCCCGGCAGGTCGCGGCGCGAGACGAGGTTGAAATGCGCGAGAAACCCCGGCGTCGTCGCATATTGCAGCGGCCGGCCGGGCGTTTCACGGCGCCCGGCGGGGCGCACCCAGCCCGCCGCCATCAGCACGTCGAGGGTGCCGCCGCTGACCGCGACGCCGCGGATCTCCTCGATCTCGGGGCGCGTCACCGGCTCGTGATAGGCGATGACGGCGAGCGTCTCGACCGCGGCGCGGCTGAGTTTCTTGACCGCCTCGCGCAGCGGGCGGAGGTGGTGGGCAAGGTCGGGCGCCGTCTGGAACTGCCAGCGGCCGCCGCGCTCGACGAGGTTGATGCCGCGCGGGGCGTAGGATTGCGCGAGGTCGCGCAGCAAGAGCGGCAGGTCGCCGCGCTCGCCGACATGGCGGGCGATATCGGCGAGGCTCAAGGGCGCCTCGGCGGCGAAGACCACCGCCTCGATGGCGCGCAGCGCTTCGAGGTCGCTCACGGCCGCGCCTTGACGAGAATCGGCGCGAAGGGCGCGCCCTGGGAGAGACTGGCCTTGCCGAGGCGCGTCAATTCGAGCGCCGCGACGAAGGTCGAGGCCAGCACCGAGCGCGCATAGCTTTCGTCGGCAAGGTCGCCCGGCAGAAATCGCGCCAGCTCGGTCCAATCGATGGCGCGACCGAGCAGGGCTTCGAGGCGCTCGATCGCTTCGTCCAAGGCCATCACCGGGCGGCGGCGAACGACATGGACGCCGACGGCGGAGCGCGCCTTGATCGCGCCATAGCTGGCGAGCAGGTCATAAAGGCTGGTGTCGTAAATCGGCCGGGTTTCGAAGACGAGGCCTTCGGGGGCGGCGCGGGGGAAGACATCCCAGCCGATCTGCGGCCTCGCCAGGAGCGCCGCGCCCGCCTCACGCATCGCGTCGAGGCGCTGAAGCTGGAACTGCAGCCGCAGCGCCATGTCGGCGGGATCGGGCTCGGCCTCGGGGTCGGCGGGCAGCAGCAGCGCCGATTTGAGATAGGCCAGCCACGCCGCCATGACGAGATAATCGGCGGCGAGTTCGAGGCTGAGCGCCTTGGCGTCGCGGATGAAGGCGAGATACTGGTCGACCAGCGCCAGGATCGAGATTTCGGCGAGATCGACCTTCTGGGCGCGCGCCAGGGTCAGCAGCAGGTCGAGCGGGCCTTCCCAGCTGCCGAGCTGGAGGACGAGGGTCGAAGGCGCCGCCCGCGCCGGGGTATCAAAGTCGTCCTCGTTCACCCCTGCCCCCGCGCCGCGGCAAGCAGCGCGTCGCGCGCCTCGGCCCAGTGCGTCACTGAAGTGTCGTCGCCGACGCCGACGCTCGCCAGGGCGCGATCGAGCCGCGCCGCGGCTTCGGGGGTGATCGCCGGCACCGCTTCGCAGATCGCTCGCATCTCGCCGAAATCGCCCGAGCAGTGCAGCGCGATATCGCAACCCGCGGCGAGACTCGCCAGCGCGCGCGCGCCGAAGTCGTGGAGGCCGTTGCTGCCCGGCGGCATGCCGCCGGATGCCGGATCGCCCAAGGCCTTCATGCCGAGATCGTCCGACATCAGCAGCCCGCCGAAGCCGATGTCGCGGCGGATGAAGTCGATCACCGTCGGCGACAGCGTGGCGCAGCGGTCAGCGTCGAGCGCGGTATAGGTGACGTGCGCGGTCATCGCCATCGGCGCATCGGCAAGGCGGCGGAAGGGGATGAAATCGCGCTCCAATTCTTCCCGCGATGCCGTTACCGTCGGCAGTTCGAGGTGGCTGTCGGCGGCGGCGCGGCCATGGCCGGGGATATGCTTGACGACGCCGACGAGGCCGCCCGCCGCGAGGCCGGCGAGCGTCGCCTTGCCGAGCGCCGCGACGCGCAGCGGTTCGAAGCCATAGGCGCGGTCGCCGATGATATCGTGGCCGGCGGCATCGCGGACGTCGAGCAGCGGCAGGCAATCGACGGTGATGCCGAGGTCGCGCAGCAGCGCCGCCAGCGCCAGGGCGTTCAGCCGGCACGCCTCGATCGCGGTGACCGGCGCCAGTTCATAGGTCTCGCCGAACACCGCACCCGGTGGAAACGCCGGCCAGTGCGGGGGCTGGAGCCGGGCGACACGCCCGCCTTCCTGGTCGATCAGGATCGGCAGTGCCCGGCCGGCGAGATCGGTCAGCGACGCCGTCAGCGCGCGCACCTGCTCCGGCGACTCGATGTTGCGCCGGAAGAGGATATAGCCGGCGGGGTTGGCGCTGGCGAATAGCGCACGCTCGTCGGCGGTGAGGGTGTGGCCGGCGAGGCCGAGGAAGACCGGCTGCATCACTTGACCTCGCACGCCTGGCCGGCGGCCTTGAGCTTGGCGCACAGCGCCGCGGCATCGCCGCCAGTGGCGCGCAGCGCCCAGAGGGTCTTGCCGTCGCGCTCGATCTTGACGATGCGCCGCGAGAACCCCGCCATGCCGGGCTTGCCGGCGAGCGTCGCCCAAGCGGCATTGGCGCGCTCTTCCGACGAAAAGGCACCGAGCTGGACGCTGCCGCCCGCGGTGGCGGCGGGTTTCGGCGCTTCGGGCTTGGGCGGCTCGGGCTTGGCAGCCGCCGGCTTGGCCGGTGCCGGCTTGGCGGGCGGCTTGACCTCGGCCTTGGGCGCCGCGGGGACGCGGGCATTAGGCGCGGCGGGTGCCGGGGCAACCGGCGGCGTCGCGACCGGCGGCCGCACGGCGGCGGGTGCTGGCGGCGGCACTGCCGAAATCGCCGCATTGCCGCCGGCGTCGTCGGCACCCTCGGGCACCAGGTCGCGCGGGATGCCGGGGCGCGGCAGCGGCTCCTCGGGCAGGCTGTTGCCATCGATGACGCTGCCCGGGTCGACCCCCTCGCCGGCGGCATAGACCGCCTGGTCCTGGCCCTCGACCGCCAGCCCCTGGCGGTCCTGCGGCGGCACTTTATAGGGGCCGGGCTCGGCGGCGATCAGCGGCGCCTGTTCGGCGTTCATATAGCCCGCGGTCGAGCCGCCCTCGCGCTTGGTGAAGGCGATGATCAGCGCGATGATGGCGATCGCGGCGAGGGTAAGCAGCGCCACCAGCCACCAGAACAGCGAGCGCCGGCTGACCTCGGTGCGCGGCCGCGCCCCAAGACCCGCCGACGTCTCGGCGGCGGCAAGCCAGGGGGCGTCGTCGTCCCGCGACATCAGCTGAGTTCCTCGGCGGCCTCGACGCCCATGACAGCGAGGCCGTTGCGCAGCACCTGGCCGACGGCGTTGGCCATCGCCAGCCGCGCCGCTGTGAGCGCCGGCGCGTCGGCGCGGACGACGCGGCGCGCCGGGTCGTCGTTGCCGGCGTTCCACAGCGTATGGAAGGCGGAAGCCAGGTCATGGAGGTAAAAGGCGATGCGGTGCGGCTCGCGCGCCTCGGCGGCCTGTTCGACGATGCGCGGGAATTGCGCGGCGAGCTTGACGGGCGCGAGGTCGACGGCGTCGAGCAGGCCGAGATCGGCCGCCGGCAGCGCCAGCCCGGCCTCGACGACCTTGCGGCCGAGCGAGGCGATACGGGCATGGGCGTACTGCACATAGAATACCGGATTCTCGCGCGACTGGCGGGCCACCTCGGCAAAATCGAAGTCGAGCGGCGATTCGGGTCGCTTCACCAGCATCATGAAGCGCACGACGTCCTTGCCGACTTCGTCGACGACTTCACCGAGCGTCACGAAATTGCCCGAGCGCTTCGACATCTTGACCGGCTCGCCGTTGCGCAGGAGCTTGACGAGATTGACGATCTTGATGTCGAGCGGCACCTGCCCGTCCGACAGCGCGCGCACCGCCGCGGTCATCCGCTTGACATAGCCGGCATGGTCGGCGCCGAAGATGTTGACGAGCGCGGCATAGCCGCGGGTCAGCTTGTCCCAGTGATAGGCGACGTCGCCGGCGAAATAGGTCCAGCTGCCGTCGGATTTCTTGAGCGCGCGGTCGCTGTCGTCGCCGAACTGGGTGGCGCGGAACAGCGTCTGCGGCCGCGCCTCCCAATCCTCGGCGGCCTCGCCCTTGGGCTTTTCGAGGACGCCTTCGTAGATCAGCCCCTTGGCGGTCAGCGTGTCGAGCGCCGCCTGCACCTTGGGGCCGAGCGAGGCTTCCGAGAAGAACACGTCCTGGCGGATACCGAGCAACTCGAGATCGGCGCGGATGCGTACCATCATCAGCGCAACGGCGCGCGCGCGGAACAGCGCCAGCCACTCGGCCTCGGGGGCGTCGACCCAGCGCGGCCCGAACTCGGCGGCGAGCGCCTCGCCGACGGGCACCAGATAATCGCCGGGGTAGAAGCCCTCGGGGATGGTGATCGTCTCGCCCAGCGCCTCGCGGTAGCGCAGGTGGGCGGAGCGCGCGAGGGTATCGACCTGGCCGCCGGCGTCGTTGATGTAATATTCGCGCGTCACGCCATAGCCCGCCCAGGCGAGCACTGACGCCAGCGCATCGCCGACGACAGCGCCGCGGCAATGCCCCATGTGCATCGGCCCGGTTGGATTGGCCGAGACATATTCGATGTTGACCGTCCTGCCGGCACCTATGCCCGAGCGGCCATAGTCGGCGGCTTCGGCGGCGATCGCGGCGATCTCGCCCTGCCAGACGGCGTCGCGAAGCGTCAGGTTGAGGAACCCCGGCCCGGCGACTTCGGCGCTTTCGACGTCGGGCAACCGCACCAGCTGCTGGGCGAGCATGACGGCAATATCGCGCGGCTTCATGCCAGCGGGCTTGGCCAGCACCAGCGCGGCATTGGTGGCGAGGTCGCCATGGCTCGCGTCGCGCGGCGGTTCGAGCGTCACGCCGCCTGTCGCGAGGCCGGCCGGCAGGTCGCCCGCCGCCACCAGTTGATCGAGCGCCGTGGCGATATGGTCGGCGAAGCGGGGATAGAGGTGCACGTCGGTCCTTCGTCAGAGGCTGCCGCCATAACGGGTCGCCGCGTCCAAGAGAAGCGGCGCCAGCGCTTTCCACAGCGCCGCCGGCGCGCCAAGAAGCGGCGATGTTCACCGCGCTGCGCCCCCTGATCTTCCGCCTCGATCCCGAGCGCGCCCATCGCCTGACCATCGCCGCGCTGCGAACCGGGCTCTTCCCACGCGCCCCCGCCGACGACCCGATCCTGGCGACGCGGCTGGCGGGGCTCGACCTGCCCAACCCGATCGGCCTCGCCGCCGGCTTCGACAAGGATGTCGAGGTGCCCGATGCCATGCTGCGGCTGGGCTTCGGCTTCGTCGAATGCGGCTCGGTGACGCCGCGACCGCAGGCGGGCAACCCGGCGCCGCGGCTGTTCCGCCTCGTCGAGGATGCGGCCGTCATCAACCGCATGGGCTTCAACAATCTCGGGCTCGAGCACGCCGTCGTGCGGCTACAGGCACGACGTGGCCGGCCGGGGGTGGTCGGGGTCAATCTGGGCGCCAACAAGGATTCGGCCGATCGCGCCGAGGATTATGCCCTCGGCGTTCGCGCCACGGCGGCGCTGGCGGGCTATCTTACCGTCAATATCTCGTCGCCCAACACGCCGGGCTTGCGCGCCCTGCAGGACGGCGCGGCGCTCGCCGACCTCATTGCGCGGGTGATCGCGGCGCGCGGTGCCGTCGGCGTGCCGATCTTCGTCAAGGTCGCCCCCGACCAGGGCGAGGCCGATTACGACATCATCGCGCGCGCCTGCCTCGACGGCGGCATCGACGGGCTGATCGTCGCCAATACGACGCTCAGCCGCCCGCCGCTCGCCAGCCGCCACGCCGGCG
>LJHX01000061.1 GCA_001295935.1 alpha proteobacterium AAP81b | reverse complement strand
CCCCACCCGGGCCGCGCCAAGAGGCGCGTCTCTCGCCTCCCCCCTCCAGGGGGAGGAGGTTCCTTAGTCCTGCCGCAGCGCCGCCCCCGCGGCGAAGGGCGCCAGCGCGACGATGACCAGGCTCGCCGCCGCGAGCAGCTTGAGCGCCCCCGGCGCCGCCGCGCCGGCGCCGAAGATCAGCACCGGCAGCGCCAGCGGCAGGACGATCAGCCCGGCGAGCGCGCCGCCGCCGGGCAAGCTCGCGGTCAGCGCCGCGGCGACGACGGCGAGGGCCGCCAGCGCCGGGGTGCCGATCAGCAGCGCCAGCGCCAGCCGCCAGCCGGCGGCGGCCTCGATGCCAACGAGGACGCCGGCAACCGGCAGCGCCAGCAGCAGCGGCAGCGCGAAGCCCAGCCAATGCGCGACGATCCGTGCCAGCGCGACGACCTCCATGGCGATGCCGCGCGCCGCCAACTGGTCGAGCGTGCCGTCGTCGCGATCGGGGGCGACGAGCGTTTCGACGGGCAGCAGCGCCGCGAGCAGCGCCGCCACCCAGAGCACGCCCGGCGCGATGCGGGCGAGCAGCTTGCCATCGGGGCCGACGGCGAAGGGGAAGAGCGCCGCGACCAGGATGAAGAACACCACCGGCGTCCATACCGCCGGTGAGCGCGCGATCAGCGTCAGGTCGCGCGCGATCAGCCGCCAGAGCATCAGCCGAGCGCCAGCGTCTGCGGCGCGGCGAGGCCGATGTCGCCATGCACCGCCGCCACCACCATGCCACCGCCGGCGCGATGCGCCGCCATCGCCGCCGCCAGCGCGCCCAGCGACGCGGCATCGAGCCCCTGCGCCGGCTCGTCGAGCAGCCAGCAATCGGCGCCCGCCGCCAGCACGCGGGCGAGGCTTGCGCGGCGGCGCTGCCCCGACGACAGGTGGCGGCACGGCACCCCGGCGACGCCCGCGACGTTCATCGCCGCCATCGCGCTCGCCAGCCGCGCGCCGCCGTCATCGAGCCCGGCCCAGAAGCCGAGCTCGGCGCCGAGCGGCCGCGTCGGCTTCAACGCTACCTCATGCCCCATATAGGCGCGCACCCCGCCGCCGGTGACCCGCCCCGCGGCGGGATCGAGCAGCCCGGCGAGGAGGCGCAACAGGCTCGACTTGCCGCTGCCATTGGGGCCGACGAGGCACAGCGCGCCGCCGGCCTCGACGCGGAAGGCGAGCCCCTCGAACAGCCGGCGGCCGCCGCGTTCGAGCGCAAGATCGGTGGCGACGAGCGGGTCCGGCACGCCGGCAGGCTTACCGCGCCGCGCCGCCTGCGCAAGCCCGGCGCTTTGCGTCGCCGCCGGAAACCACTACATCGGGGTGATGACCGCCACCGTCCCCCCCCAGCGCCTGCCGGCGGCGCTCAAGCTGGCGCTCGATTTCGGGCCGCTGCTGGTGTTCTTCGCCGCCAACAAATTCGCCGGCGTGTTCGCCGCGACGGCGGCCTTCATGGTGGCGACGCTGGTGGCGATCGTCGTGTCCTGGGCGAAGACGCGCCATGTGCCGCCGATGCTGATCTTCACCGGGCTGATCGTGCTGGTCTTCGGC
Source organism: alpha proteobacterium AAP81b (assembly GCA_001295935.1). Classification (GTDB taxonomy): domain Bacteria; phylum Pseudomonadota; class Alphaproteobacteria; order Sphingomonadales; family Sphingomonadaceae; genus Sandarakinorhabdus. The sequence continues at coordinate 46,726 of LJHX01000061.1, read as the reverse complement.
GGGCTGACGCTGTGGCTGAAGGACGACAGCTTCATCAAATTGAAGCCGAGCCTGATCTATGCGACGTTTGCCAGCATTCTGGGCTTCGGGCTGCTGACCGGGCGGGTCTATCTCAAGCTCGTCCTCGGCGAGGTGCTGCCGGCGCTCGACGACGCCGGCTGGTTCAAGCTGCAACGCAACTGGGCGTTGTTCTTCACCGCGCTGATCGTTGCCAATGAAGTGGCGCGGCGGATGCTGACCACCGACCAATGGGTCGATTTCAAGGTCTGGGGCGTGACCCTGGCGACGATGGCCTTTGCGCTGGCCCAGGCGCCGCTGCTCAAGCGGCATGGGGTCAGCTTCGACTGACGCCTGGCGAACAAGATCCCTTCCGCTCATGCCGAGCGAAGTCGAGGCACTCGCCTGCGCCCCGGCGGTGCCTCGACTTCGCTCGGCATGAGCGGGATTGGTCCGAATTGCGCTGCGCTATTCCTTTTCCAGCAGGTCGTGCCGTTTCAAGGCGTGGCGCAGCTGGTCATAGGTCAGCGCCAGCGCGGCGGCGGTCTTGCGCTGGTTGTGGCGGCAGCGTTCGAGCGCCGCAAGCAGCAGGTCCTTCTCATAGGCGTGCACCGCGGCGCGCAGATCGGCGACGCTTGCCGGCCGCGCCGGGGCGGCGACATCGCCCGCGGGGTCGATCTTCGCGGGCAGTGATGCCACAGGGGCCGGTGCGCCGCCCGGCCGCCAGGGCGATTCGAACGGGTCGATGATGATCCGGCCGACGGGAGTCGCCTCGTCGCCCCAGCGATAGACGGCGCGTTCGACGACGTTCTTGAGCTCGCGGATATTGCCCGGCCAGGGGTGGGCCTCGAGCAGCGCCAGCGCTTGGGGCGTGAAGCCGACGAAGCGCGGCCAGCCGAGTTCGGAGGCCATGCGCCGGCCGAAGTGCAGCGCCAGCACGCCGATATCCTCGGCGCGTTCGCGAAGCGGCGGCAGGGTGATGACCTCGAACGACAGGCGGTCGAGAAGGTCGGCGCGGAAGCGCCCGCGGGCGACGAGGCCGGGCAGGTCCTCGTTGGTGGCGCCGACAAGCCGGACATCGACCTGGACGGGCTTGTTCGAGCCGAGGCGGGTCAGTTCGCCATATTCGACGACGCGCAGCAGGCGCTCCTGGGCAGCGGCGGAAAGCGTCGCGATCTCGTCGAGGAACAGTGTTCCCCCGTCGGCATCCTCGAAGCGTCCGGCGCGCGCTCGGCTCGCCCCCGTGAAGGCCCCCGCTTCGTGCCCGAACAGCTCGGCATCGACGAGATTTTCAGGCAGCGCGGCGCAGTTGAGGCTGACCAGCGGGCCGCCCCAGCGGGGGCTGAGGCGGTGGAGGCGCTCGGCGATCAGTTCCTTGCCGGTGCCGCGCTCGCCGATGACGAGCACCGGCCGGCTGAGCCGCGCCGCCGCCGACGCCGCCTCGACGGCGTCGAGAAACGCCGAGGATGAGCCGATCAGCTGGGCAGCGGGAGCCATGCGCGGAAACTTAGTGCATTTCACCAAGGTTCAGCAACCGGCACAGGCGCGAAACATGGATCGGCGACGTCGTGCTCAATATTATCAATGACCTGGATGGTCTGGCGGCACTTGGCACGCCTCATGCAAAACATCAGGCATCGGCGGCAACCGCAAGGCCAACGCCCCTCAGACCAACAGGGAGACCCGAAATGACCAACCTCATGACCAACCTCATCGGCGCCGTCGCCGCTCTCGTCCTCGGCAGCACCGTCCTCCTCGCCGCCACAGCGCCGGCGATGGTGCCCGCCACTTCGCATATCGTCACGCTCGCCTGATCCCTCAGCCGTGACGATGGCCGGCGGCGGTTCGCCCCTCCCGCCGCCGGCCCCCCTCCTCCAGCACGATCGGAGCCACTTCATGGGTATTTTCTCGCGAACCCGCGATATCATCGCCGCCAACGTCAACGACCTCCTCGACCGCGCCGAAGATCCGGCGAAGATGATCCGCATGATCATCATGGAGATGGAGGAGACGCTGGTCGAAGTTCGCGCCTCGGCGGCCCGTACCATCGCCGACCAGAAGGAACTCCGCCGCGCCGTCATCCGCGCCGAAGCCGCGCAGACCAGCTGGGCCGACAAGGCCGAACTGGCGCTGAGCAAGGGCCGCGAGGACCTCGCCAAGGCAGCGCTTGTCGAAAAGGCCAAAGCCAAGAGCTTCGCCGACGCGACGCAAGCCGAGATCGATGAACTCGATGCCAGCCTGGCGCTCAACGAAGCCGATATCCACAAGCTCGAACAAAAGCTTCGCGAGGCGCGCAGCCGCCAGAATGTCGCGCTCAACCGCATCGAGAGCGCCACCCAGCGCTCGCGGCTGATCGAGATGACCAAGGGGCCACGCACCGAGGAAGCCTTTGCCCGCTTCGACGTTCTCGAACGCCGTGCCGATCTTGCCGAAGGCCGCGCCGACGCGCTGGCCATCGGTTCGACCGGTCCGCGCACCCTCGCCGATGAATTCGCCGACCTGTCGGCGGAGGACGAGGTCTCGGCCGAGCTCGCCGCCATGAAGGCACGGCTCAGCAAGGCAGCGGAGTAGGCGCGATGGAAGATTCCTGGATTGCCGTTCCCGTCGTCGCCATCTGCACGCTGTTCATCGGCCTGCCGTGGCTGGTCCTCCACTATCTCACCCGCTGGAAGTCCGCTCGCGGGCTCAGCCAGCAGGACGAAGCGCTGCTCGACCAGCTCCATGACATGGCGCGCCGGCTCGACCAGCGGATCGACTCGATCGAACGCATCCTCACCGCCGATCACCCCGGCTGGAAGGATGCCCGCATCACCGACCATGGTGTCGAGCAGCCGCGCGACACTGCCCTTCCGCCAAATGTCAGGGAGCTGCGCGACGAGCGCAGGCGCTGAAAATGAACGGTTCCTTTGCCCTCGACAAAGCCAACGCCAAGCTCTGGGGCGTGTGCGCCGGCCTTGCTCGCTACGCCAATATCGACACGACCTGGGTTCGGATCGCCTTTGTCGTCGCCACCCTCATCGGCTTCGGCAGCCCGGTGCTGCTCTACATCATCGTCGGCCTGGTCGCGCCCGCCGCCTGACCGCCGCCAACAGGGGAGTTTCTGATAATGTCCGTTCGCCGCACGCGCTTCTATATCGACAAGCGCAATGGCAAGTTCCTCGGCGTCTGCGCCGGGATCGCTGATTACTTCGGCTGGGATGTGACGCTGGTTCGCGTCGGTTTCGTCCTCGCCACGGTCTCGGGGGTCGGCTTCCTGCCGCTCGTCTATCTGGCGATCAACTGGATCGTCGATCCCAAGCCGTCGATGCTTTACAACGACAGCGCCGACGAGCGCGAATTCTGGCGCAAGGTGCGGGTTTCACCGCAGCGCACGGTGCGCGACGTCAACGCCGCCTTTCGCGATGCCGATCGCCGGCTGCGCGGGATCGAGGCCTATGTGACCTCGTCGAACCAGCGCCTCGCCAACGAGATCGACAGCCTGCGCTAGGCCACGCCCGGCGCGCTGCAAGGGGACACGACATGGATATGGGCGGACCCGCCTTTGTGCTTTCGATCATCGCGATGAGCTTCATCGCCTGGATCATCACCACCGCCATCCGCGCCCGCCATGGCTACCCGATCGAGAATGAATGGGGTGGCACCATCGGCAAGGACGGCCCCGTTGAGCTGAAGCGCCAGAACGCCCTGCTCGAAAGCGAGAACGAGATGCTGCGCGGCCGGATGGGCCGGCTCGAGGAGCGGCTGGCGGTGCTCGAACGCATCGCCACCGACACCCCCGCCCGGCTGACCGCCGAAATCGACAAACTGCGCTGAAGGACCTTGCGATGGAAATCAGTCCCTTCCTGATCCCGATCACGGCGATGCTGATCCCGGTGCTGGGGATCGTCTATTCGATCGTCAACCGCCTGGCGAAGCTGCAGGAAAAGCGCCTCGAAGTGACGGCCAAGGTTACCGCCGAGCAGGCGGCGCAATATGCCGCCAAGATCGCCACCCTCGAAGAGCGCGTCGCCGTGCTCAACCGCATCGTCACCGATCGCAACGAGGGGCTGACGGCGCAGATCGAAGCACTCCGCGATACGCCACCGGCGGCGCCGATGCCGCCGCTGCGCGACGTCAACGCCCGCAATTGAGGACCTGACATGGCAATCGATCCCGTCATCATCGACATGCTGTCGCCGGTGCTCGGCCTCGGCGTCGCCACCGCCTCGCTCGGCTGGGTCGCGACGACCTGGCTCAAGGTCCGTCACGGCTATCCGCTCGAATCGAGCTGGGGCAAGCCGCTGTTGCCGATGCAGAGCAGCGAGCAGGTCGAACGCATCCGCCTGATCACCCAGGAAAATGCCCAGCTCAAGGCCGAGCTTGGTAGCATCAAGGATCGCCTCCAGGTGCTCGAACGCATCGCCACCGATGGCCCGACCCGCCTGGCCGCCGAGATCGACCGCCTGGCGCCGAAATCGGTCAACTAGCCACCGCTTCCAGACAAAGGGACCACCCCATGCATTGGGCAGAAATGGTTGTGCTGATCGTGCTGATCACCACGATCGGCCGGGTACTTCGCGCTCGCTACGGCGAGCCGCGCGTCGGCCGCCGCCTCCGCGCCGCGCTCGCCGACGATGGCGCCAGCGCCGCGGAGGCCGCGCAGCTGCGCAGCGAAGTCGCGCGGCTCAACGACCGCATCAAGGTGCTCGAACGCCTCGCCACCGACCCGGCGCGCCGGCTGTCGGACGAAATCGACGCCCTCAAGGACCGCTAAGGAGGATCGCCATGCTCGCCGCCGATCAGCTTTTCATCCTCAGCAGCGCCGGTCTCCTCGGCCTCGCCATGCTCGGCGGCTTCGCTGCCTGGGCCTGGGCCGGCTGGCTCAAGCTGCGACTTCACGAGCTCGACCGCCGCCAGGGCGACACGCTGCCCGCCATCGGCCAGCGTATCGACCTTGCCGATCTGAAGGAGCGCATCCGCAAGCTGGAAGCGATTGCCGCGGGGGTGGATTTCTGAACCTTCTCCCCTCCCGCTCGCGGGAGGGGTCGGGGGTGGGAAGGAACGCTGCGCACGCACGCACTCCCGCCAGCGACAGTTACCGCTTGCCCGACGCGACTTCCCACCCCCAGCCCCTCCCGCAAGCGGGAGGGGAGAAGTGTTGACCCCCGCCCCAGGCCCCGCCACATCACGGCGCATGCCAATCACCACCTTCGCCGATGTCGAGGCCGAGTTCGACGCCCTCGACGATTGGGACGACCGCTACCGCCTGATCATCGACCTCGGCCGCGCCCTGCCGGCGATGGACGCAGGGCTCAAGACCGACGCCACCAAAGTCCGTGGCTGCGCCAGCCAGGTCTGGCTGTTCCCGCGCTTCGATGGCGAGCGGCTGCACTTCGCCGCCGACAGCGACGCCGCTATCGTCAAGGGGCTGGTGGCGCTGGTGCTGATGCTCGCCGATGGCCGCCGGCCGGCCGAAATCGATGCTGCCGCCATCCGTGCCCGGCTCGACGACCTCGGTCTCGCCCGCCACCTCTCGTCGAACCGCACCCAGGGGCTCGCCTCGATGGTGGCGCGGATCGGCGAACTGGCGAAGGAAGCCGCATGAACGAGGAAACCCCCGAAGCCCGCGCCGCCCGCCGCCAGAAGCGCTTTCTCGACAATTTCCTCGAAAATGTTCCCCATATGAAGGAACTCGGCATCGAATTTCACGGCATCGGCGACAAATGGGTCGAACTCGTCATGCCTTTCAAGGAATCGCAGGTCGCCGACCCCGAATATGGCATCATCGCCTCGGGCGCGATCTTCTCGCTGATGGATTCGGTGTGCGGGATGGCGTCGATGCTGGCGCGCGGCGCCCTCGAACCCAATGCGACCATCGACCTGCGCGTCGACTATCTGCGCGAACCGCGACCCCAAGCCACCGTCATCGGCCGCGGCGAATGCTATCGGATGACGCGCCAGATCGCCTTTGTGCGCGGCGTGGCGCATGACGGCGATCCGGCGGCGCCCATCGCCCATGTCGCCGGCACCTTCGTCTTCACCCCCGGCGCCACCTTCGTTCCGGCGGGCGCGGCATGACGACGCTCAGCCTCGGGACGGCGCTGCGCCAGCTGCCGCGGGGGCGGCTTGACATGGTGCCCTATGCCCGGCTGCTCGACCTGAGCTTCGACCAGAGCCAGGGCGAGGCGCGGCTGCTGATGCCCTTTGCCGAACGCCTGGTCGGCGCCCCTGGCCGGCTGCACGGCGGCGCCATTGCCGGACTGCTCGAAATCGCCGGGGTGGCGGCGGTGGTGCGGGCGATGCCCGAGGATGAGAAGCTGCCGCGGCTGCGCCCGGTAACGGTGACGGTCGACTATCTCCGCGCCGGCCAGACCATCGACACTTATGCGGCCGCCGAAGTCACCCGCCTCGGGCGCCGCGTCATCAATGTCGTCAGCCGCGCCTGGCAGGCCGACCGCGCCCGGCCGATCGCCTCGGCGCATCTGAATTTTCTGGTCGACTGGCCGGAGGGTTGATCGCCCGCGGCGGCACCGCTCATCGCGGCGCGGCGGCCTGCGCCGCCCAGAAGGCGGTTGCCCGGGCGATGTTGCCCGGTATATCGGCGAGCCATTTTTCCTCGGCCGCCTTGCTGCAGTTCAGGTAGAGCTTGCCATCGACGATCCGCCAGATGGTCGGATCGGGCCTGGCGAGGCGCCCCTGCGACGCGGCCCAGGCGCACCAGCCGCCGAATTGCGGGGCGTAGCGCGCCGGATCGGCGATGAAGGCATCGCGATTGGCGGCAGTGGCGAAGCGGAAGCTTGCGCCCTGCCATTGCGTGGTCAGAGTCGGGTCGCCGGGAAGCGGCTTGCCGGCGGTGAAATAGGCGACGGGGTCATGGCCGCCGAGCGACGGCTGGCCCTCGGCGACGCCCTGCCAGACGGCGTCGGCGCGCACCGGCAACGGCAGGGCCGCCACCGCGATCAGCAGCGCGGCGGCGAGGGAACGCAGGGGACGAGACATCGGGACGGCCTTTCATGGTGGGTCGGCGCCGGCAGCGCGGCGCTACTGCTTCTCCGCCGCCAGCGCCGCGACCGCCGCCTCGGGCAGATCACTGAACAGCCCGTCGATGCCGGTCGCCAGATAGGCCCGGATGGCGCCGACAAGGTCGCCGCGCGCCGCGGGGTCGCTGCCCCGGCGAAAGCCGGTGGCGAGGAAATAGTTTTCGGGCCGGAAGGTCCAGGGGTGGACCTGTAACCCAGTACCGTGCGCGTCGGTCACGAGGGTGGTCGGCGTCGCGAGGCCGCCGGCGGCATCGCGCGGGATGACGCGGTCGAGCGCCGGGCCGATGCCCGTCGCATAGCCGGCGATCGCCTTCAGCCCGGCCGGCGTCAGCATCGCTGCATAATCGGCGCCATCGGCCGAGCGGCCGTCGCCGATGAGCTGGATTAGGCGCACGCGGGTTTTCGATCTAAGCGCCTTGAGATTCTCGACCTCGAACGACTGGATGAACACCGGGCTGTCGGCGCGCGTCCAGCCGGCCTTCGCCAGCGCCGCGATCAGCAGCGGTTCGAGCGCCAGACCTGCCGCGCGGAAATAGCTCGGGTGCTTGGTTTCGGGGTAGATGCCGATCGTCCGCCCGGTGCGGGCGCTCGCCGCCTTGGCCAGCGTGATGACCTCGGCGAGCGTCGGGATCGTCTCCTGGCCGTCGAAGGCGGTGTTGGCGGGGCGCAGCTGCGGCAGCCGCTCGCGGGCGCGCAGCGTCTTCAGTTCGGCCAAGGTGAAGTCCTCGGTGAACCAGCCGGTCAGCGTCTCGCCGTCGATCGTCTTCGTCGCCTTGCGCGCGGCGAATTCGGGATGCGCGGCGACATCGGTCGTCCCCGAAATCTCGTTCTCGTGGCGCGCGACGAGCTGCCCGTCGCGCGTCGCCACCAGGTCGGGCTCGATGAAGTCGGCGCCCTGGTCGATCGCCAACGCATAGGCGGCGAGCGTGTGTTCGGGGCGGTCGGCGCTGGCGCCGCGATGGGCGATGACGATCGGCGGCGCCGGCGGCGGGGGCGGCGCCGCCGAGCGGGGCAGGGGCTGGAGCATCAGGGTGGCGATCAGCAGGAGCACGGCGCCAAGCCTAGGCGGCGGCGCCCGCCGCCGCCAGCCCTGCCGTTACAGCAGATAGTTGTGGATGAAGTCCTGGCCGAACATCTGCATATAGCCGGCGGCGATGCTGGCCGCATGCGCGTCGCTGCCGAGATCGCCGACCGCGCCATTGCCGCGGAAGCCGACGCCGTTGCGCCCGGCAAGGCCGCCGGCAAGCGGATCGAGATCGACCGGCGCGCTGACGTTGCCGCCGGCTACCCCGGCGGCGAACAGCGTGTTTGCCGAGACACCGACGTTGCTGCGCGCGTCCCAGACGTCGATATTGTTGGTGGCGGTGACGCGCGTCGACTGGCTGGTGGTAAAGATCGGCGCGAGATTGTCGGTGACGCGGGCGTTGTCGACGCGCAGCAGGTTGATGCCGGCCTGGACGCCGCTGCGGGCGCTGTCGAGGACGGTATTGTTGTCGATGACGACATCGGTGGCGCCGCTCACCGAAATGGCGTGGCGATAGGTGCCCTGGTAGAAATTGTTGACGATGACGATGTCGTCGTGGCGCACGCCCTCGTTCATCCGCTCATTGCCGATGAAGAAGCCGCCGACGCCGCCGCCGGCCTTGCCCTCGAGGATGACATTGTCGCGGAACAACAGGTCGCTTGACCCGCCGCCGCGGCTGGTCTGCACCTGAAAGGCGTCGGGGTGGTCGCCGGCAACATAATTGGGCTGCAGGTCCTTGACGAGGTTGCGCTCGAACAGCCCGTTCGCCAGCCCCGAGATGCTCACCCCCTCGCGGGTTTCGGTAATGGTGTTGCCGGCGAAGGCGACATCCTTGTTGAGCGAGATGACTGCGGCGGTGCGGAACTGGCGGAAGGTCGAATCGACGATGGCGACGCGCTCGCTGCCGGTAACGACGACGCCAAGGCCGTCGTTGGAAGCGTTGTTGTCGAGCGATCCCATGAAGTCGACGCCGGTGATGCTGATGTTCTTCGACGAATTGACCGCCAGCGCCGACAGCGTACCGACGCGCTCGCCGGGCTGCAGGGTGCGCTGGATGTCGATATCGGCGACGGCGAAGTTCGACGAGCGGGTGATGCCCAGGCTGTAGAGCTTGGCGTCGTTGTTGGGGTCGGCCGACGCGATCGTCACCGTGGCGTTCGGATTGATCGACGAGACGAACACCGAACCATAGCTGCCGGGGGCCAGCAGGATGGTCTCGCCGCCCTTGACGGTCTTCAGAACGGCGTTGAGCTGGGCGGTGGTGCTGACGTTGATGGTGACCTTGGGCATGAGACGCTACTCCACAAACCGGCCAACAGGGCCGACAGGGGAGGGAACGGCAGCGGTGGCGCGCGGCTTGCGCGCGCCGATTGGTCAACCGCAGTTAGCCGTTGCGGTCAGTCTCGGAGGAGATCGTTGATGCCGGTCTTGGCGCGCGTCTGGGCGTCGACGGTCTTGACGATGACGGCGCAATAGAGGCCGGGCCCCGGCGCGCCATCGGCGAGCGGCTTGCCGGGCAGCGATCCCGGCACCACGACGGCATAGGGCGGCACGTGGCCGACATGGACCTCGCCGCTGGCGCGATCGACGACCTTGGTCGAGGCGCCGAGATAGACCCCCATCGACAGCACCGCGCCGTCGCCGACAATCACCCCTTCGGCAACCTCCGACCGCGCGCCGATGAAGGCGCCGTCACCGATGACGACGGGATTGGCCTGGAGCGGCTCGAGCACGCCGCCGATGCCGGCGCCGCCCGAGATATGGACGTTGTCGCCGATCTGGGCGCAGCTGCCGACCGTCGCCCAGGTATCGACCATGGTGCCGCGCCCGATGCGCGCGCCGATGTTGACGAAGCTCGGCATGATGACGGCGCCCGGCGCGATATGGGCGCCGCGGCGGACGATGGCGCCGGGGACGACACGGAAGCCCGCGTCGCGGAAGCGGTTGTCGCCCCAGCCTTCGAACTTCAGCGGTATCTTGTCGAAGAAGGGCGCGCCGGCGACGCCGGGCATCAGCTGGTTGTCGGACAGGCGGAAGCTGAGCAGCACGGCCTTTTTCAGCCATTGGTGGGTGACCCAGCCGCCCTGGCCATCGGGCTCGGCGACGCGCGCCTCGCCGGCGTCGAGCAGCGCCAGCACCTCTTCGACGGCGTCGCGCCACGGGCCGGTGGTGGCGCTCGACAGCGTCTCGCGCGCCGTCCAGGCTTCGTCGATCAGCGCGGGAAGGGTGATCATCGGGCCTCCTCGGCAAGTTCGGCAACGATTGTGGTCAGCCAGCTGGCGACATCGGGGGTGATGACGTCGATGTGATCGCGAGCTTCCCCCGGCCCCTGTTCGGAGCCATTGTCGATCCACACCGTCATCATGCCGATGGCCTTCGCCGGCACCAGATTGCGCGCCATGTCCTCGACGAAGACGGCACGGCTCGGGTCGATGCCATGCGCGGCGCAGAGATTGGCATAGGCCGGCGCCTGCGGTTTCGGCACATAGCCCAGCGCATGAATATCGTGGAGAGCGTCGAAACTGTCGCTCAGCCCCAGCCGCGCCAGCACCTTCTGCGCATAGGGGGCGTCGGCGTTGGTGAAGACGAATTTGCGCCCCGGCAGCGCGGCGATCAGCGCGGCGAGCTCGGGATGCGGCGCGACGACGTCGATGTCGACATCATGGACATGCGCCAGAAACGCATGCGGATCGACGCTATGGTTGGCCATCAGCCCCGGCAGGGTCATGCCATGGCTGTGGAACAGCTCCTTCTGCACGCGCCGCGCCTCGACGGCGTCGCAGCCGAGGAGGCGCTCGATATAGCCGCCCATGCGAACATCGATCTGGGCAAAGAGCTGGGCCGACGCCGGATAGAGCGTGTTGTCGAGATCGAAGATCCAGGTGTCGATGGCGCGCACGACCGTCCTCTAGCCGCTGGCGGCGGGTTGACAAGCCTTGCGCGCCGCCCGGGGCTCAATCGAACTTGGCGCGCACTTCGATCATGCGCAGCGCCGCTTTCGCCGCCTCGCCGCCCTTGTCCTTCTCGGTGCGGCGGGCACGCGCCCATGCCTGCGCCTCGTTCTCGACCGTGAGGATGCCGTTGCCGATGGGGAGACCGTCGAGGGTCAGTGCCATCAGCGCGCGGGCGCTTTCCATGGCGACGATATCGAAGTGGAAGGTCTCGCCGCGGATGACGCAGCCCAAGGCGATATAGCCGTCATAATCGCCCGAGGCGTCGGCGAAGGCGATCGCCGCGGGGATTTCGAGCGCACCGGGAACGGTCAGCACGTCATGGCTGGCGCCGGCGGCATCGAGCGCACTGCGCGCGCCGTCGAGCAGGGCGTCGGCGATGCCGGCATAGAAGCGAGCTTCGACGATCAGGAGGTTGGGCGGTTTCTTCGACATGGGGAGTCACTTTCTCCCCTCCCGCTTGCGGGAGGGGTCGGGGGTGGGAAGGGTCTTCGGAGCGGTGGGCGCCCGACGTCTGGTGCAGGCCATGCCCACCCCCCGCCGCTGGCGCAATGCGCCGTCTGCGACTCCCCGCAAGTGGGAGGGGAGTCAGGCGATCGCCGGAATCGCCCGCTCACCGACGACGTTGAGGCCATAGCCGGTGATGCCGACGATGTTCCTGTGCTTGTTGGTCAGCAGGATCATGTCGGACACGCCCAAGTCGGCGAGGATCTGCGCGCCGATGCCGTAATCGCGCAGCACATTGCCCTCGCCCTGGCCGCGGGCGCGCATCTGGTCTGAAATCGCCGTCGGCGTCGAATCGCGAATGATGACGATGATGCCGGCGCCTTCCTCTCCAATGACGTCCATGGCGCGCTGCAACTGCCCGGCACGGTCATTGGCTTCGTGGAAAAGGTCGCTGAACATCGACTGGGTGTGGACGCGGACGAGCGTCGGCTTGCCGGGTTCGACACGGCCCTTTTGCAGCACCATATGCTCGCCGTACTCGGCGGTGTTGGCATAGGTTTTCGCCGTCCATTGCCCGCCGTGGAAGCTTTCGAGTTCGCACGAGGCGACGCATTTCACCAGCCGGTCGTGGCGGTGGCGATAGGCGATAAGATCGCGGATCGTACCGATCTTGAGGCCATGCGTGCGCGCGAAGACCAGCAGATCGGGCAGCCGCGCCATGGTGCCATCGTCGTTCATGATCTCGCAGATCACTCCCGACGGGTTGAGGCCGGCCAGCCGCGCGACATCGACCGCCGCCTCGGTGTGCCCGGCGCGCACCAGCACGCCACCATCGCGCGCGACGAGCGGGAAGACATGGCCGGGGTGGACGATATGTTCGGGGCCCTTCGCCGCATCGATGGCGACGGCGATGGTGCGGGCGCGGTCGGCGGCGCTGATGCCGGTGGTGACGCCTTCCTTCGCCTCGATCGACACGGTGAAGGCCGTCGAATGCCGCGTGCCATTGTGCTGCGCCATCAGCGGCAGGCCCAATTGGCGGACGCGCTCCGAGGCGAGCGACAGGCAGATCAGCCCGCGGCCGAAGCGCGCCATGAAGTTGATCGCGTCGGGGGTCGCCATCTGGGCGGGGATGACGAGATCGCCCTCATTCTCGCGATCCTCGTCGTCGACGAGGATGAACATGCGGCCGTTCTTGGCTTCCTCGAAGATCGCCTCGATCGGCGCCAGGCCATTGCCGGTCTCGCGATCGCGCAGATAGGCGTCGAGCTTGCGGATCGTCTCGGTGGTCGGGTTCCAGTCGGCCTCGTCGAGGCTGCGCAGCGAATTGGCGTGGAGGCCGGCGGCGCGGGCGAGGCCCGAGCGGGTTTCGCTGCCCTCGGCGACCAGGGCACGCACCTTGTCGATCACATCGGTCATCGCGGTTCTCACATCGGAATGTGATTCCGATGTGCGCCTGTCACATTGCGATGTCAAGCCGTCGGCGTATTGACGCCGCATGCGCCGCCAGCCCCTCGGCATCGGCGATCGCCGCGCCGGCGGGGCCGATCGCCGCAAGGCCGGCCGGCCCGCAATCGAGGAAGGTCGTCCGCTTCATGAAATCGGCGACGGAGAGCCCCGAGGCGAAGCGTGCCCGCCGACCGGTCGGCAGCACATGGTTGGGTCCGGCGAGATAGTCGCCGGCAGCTTCGGGCGTATGGCGGCCGAGGAACACCGACCCGGCGTGGCGCATCCGCGCGAAAATCGCCTGGGGATCGTCGATCATCAGCTCGGCATGTTCGGGCGCCAGCGCGTCGAGCAGCGGCAGCGCGTCGTCGAGGGCATCGATGACGATCAGCGCGCCGAAATCCTGCCAGCTCGCCCGCGCCACCGCCGCCGTCGCGAGATCGGCCAATTGCCCTTCGACCGCCGCGGCGACGGCGTCGGCCTCGTCGGCCGACGTCGTGATCAGGATCGACTGCGCCACCGGGTCATGCTCGGCCTGGGCGAGGAGATCGGCGGCGATCCAGTCGGGGTTCGACTTGCCGTCGGACAGGATGACGACCTCGGACGGACCCGCCACCATGTCAATCCCGACAACGCCGTAAAGCTGGCGCTTGGCCTCGGCGACCCAGGCGTTGCCGGGGCCGACGATGACATCGACGCGCGGGATTGTCGCCGTGCCATGGGCGAGCGCGGCGATCGCCTGGGCGCCGCCGATGCGGAAAATGTCGGTGACGCCGGCGACATAAGCCGCGGCCAGCACCAGCGGGTTGGCCTCGCCGCCGGGGGTCGGCGTCACCATCACCAGCCGCTCCACCCCGGCGACGACGGCGGGGATGGCATTCATCAGCACCGACGACGGATAGGCGGCGCGCCCGCCCGGCACATAGAGGCCGGCGGCGTCGACCGGCGTCCAGCGCACGCCCGTCCGCACCCCGGCGGCATCGGTCGCGTCATTGCCGCTGGGCTTCTGGCGCTCATGGAAGGCGCGAATGCGCGCCGCGGCGAGGTCGAGCGCTTGGCGCAGTTGCGGCGCCAGCCCGGCATAGGCGGCGGCGCCATCGGCCATGTCGATCCGCCAGCCACTTGCCGCGAGATCGACGCAGTCGAAGCGCGCCGTCAGTTCGGCGATGGCGACATCGCCGCGGGCGCGGACATCGTCGACGATCCGCGCGACATCGGCCGAGACATCGGCATCGCTGTCGCGCCGCGCCGCCACCAGATCGGCGAAGGCGGCGGCAAAACCGGGGTCGCGCGCGTCAAGCCGCAGCGGCATCGCGGGTCTCGACAAGGGCACGCACCGCCTCGAGGAAAGGCACCACCGCCGGATGCGTCTTGAAGGCGGCGCGGTTGACGATCAGCCGGCTGGTGACGCGCGCGATCACCTCGACCTCGACAAGGCCGTTCTCCTTCAAGGTCTTGCCCGTCGAAACCAGGTCGACGATGCGCGTTGCGAGGCCGGTCAGCGGTGCCAGCTCCATCGCGCCGTTCAACTTGATGCATTCGGCCTGGATGCCAGCGGCGGCGAAGTGGCGACGCGTGACGGCGGGATATTTGGTGGCGACGCGGACATGGCTCAGCCGGCGCAGATCCTCATCGAGGCTCGCCGGCTGGGCGACCGACAGCCGGCAATGGCCGATGCCGAGATCGACGGGGGCATAGAGTTCGGAAAAGGCGAATTCCATCAGCACATCATTGCCGGCGATGCCGATTTCGGCGGCGCCATGGGCGACGAAGGTCGCGGCGTCGAAAGCGCGCACGCGGATAATGCGCACATCCGGCCGCGACGTCTCGAACATCAGCTTGCGGCTGTCGTCGTCGCTGAAATCGGGTTCGGGAACGATGCCAAGGCGCGCCAGCAGCGGCACCGCCTCCTTGAGGATACGGCCCTTGGGCAGCGCGAGGGTGAGGGGACGCGACATGACGCGGCAGCGCCTAGCGCGTCCCTTCCGAAAACGCCAACCCGGCCGCCCCCCCGCGACAGCGCGTCAGGCCAGCCACGCCGGCAAGGTCGCCGTGCCGAGAAGGGCGCCCGACAGCAGCATGGCCGCCGCCGCCGACCAGGCGCGGTCGTGGCGGCTGCGCCGGTGCGCGAGGAATCCGGTCAGCCGATCGCAGGCTTGGGCGAGTTCGGCGTTCCAGGCCTGGCGATGCAGCCGCCAGAGTTCGGTCGAGAGTTCGTCGAGAAGCATTGCCTTACCTCCTCTGCTGTCGCGGAAGGCCTCCGCACCCCGCCAATGTGCCCCGCCGCCTGCCGGCGACGCCAACCAAAGGATGGACGGGTGGTATAAGCTGGCCTTATTGTCGGCCGATGCGCCAGTTGCCGCCCCTTGCCGCCGTCCGGGCCTTCGAAGCCGCTGCGCGCCATGGCAATTTCACCCGCGCCGGCGAGGAACTCGGCATGACCCAGGCCGCGGTCAGCTATCAGATCCGCCTGCTTGAGGAGCGCCTCGGCGCGCCGCTGTTCCAGCGCGCCAAGGCGCGGGTTACGCTCAGCGAGGCCGGCCGCCGCGCCGCGCCGCTGGTCAGCGCCGCCTTCGATGCACTTGGCGACGCCTTTGCCGCGGCGCGTGCCGAAACCGCCGCGGTGCTGACCATCAGCGCCGCCAATACGCTCGCGGCGAAATGGCTGGCGCCGCGCCTCGGCGGCTTCCAGCTGCGCCACCCCGATCTCGCCGTCCGCCTCGATGCCAGCAACGCCTTTGTCGACTTCGCGCGCGATGCCGTCGATGTCGCGATCCGCTACACCAGCGCCGTCGGCGCCGGGCTCAGCGCCGACCGGCTGTTCGACAGCGACTTCACGCCAATGGCGAGCCCCGACTTCCTGGCGTGCCACGGCATCGCGACCCCCGCCGACGCCATCGCCGCGCCGCGGCTGAACCCCGACGATGACTGGTGGCAGCTCTGGTTCGATGCCGCCGGCCTGCCCGCCGCCAGCCCGCGACGCGGCGGCCTGCAGCTCGACTCGCAAGTCGTCGAGGGCGCCGCGGCGCTCGCCGGCCAGGGCCTGGCGCTGCTCAACCCCCGGATGTGGGAACGCGAGCTTGCCGCGGGCACGCTGGTCGCGCCCTTTGCGATTACCGCCACTACTGGCGCCAGCTTCTGGCTGGTCTGCCCCGAACGCCGGCGCAACGTGCCGAAGATCCGCCATTTTCGCGACTGGCTGCTCATCGAAGCCGCGTCATCGGTGGCCGGTGGACCGGCCACCGGCTGAGGCCCACCGAGCTACTTGCCGACGATCGCCGCCGTGCCCGGCGGATTGTGCTTTTCGAGGAAGCCGACGACGGCGTTCAGCATCTGCTGGCGGGTCGCCGAGCGCGACAGCCAATGGTCCTCGCCGGCGAGCGTAACCACCTCGGGCGGGTTGCCGGCGGCGGTCAGTGCCTTGGCCATGATCTGCGTCTGTTCGTAGCGGACGACGCTGTCGTCCTTGCCATGGACGAGCAGTACCGGGACGCCCTTGGCGCGGTCGGCAAGGCGCGCCGGGGCGATCGCTTCGAGTGCCGGATCGTCATTGCGCGTCGCCCCCATGAAGCGTCGCCAATAGCGCAGGCCCGCCGATTGCCAGCCGCCTTCCGATGCCTCGGTATTGAGCATGCGCTTGAGATCATAGACCCCCGCCACCCCGGCGGCGCAGCGATAGACGCCGGTCTCCACCGTGACGCCGGCGAGCGCCGCATAGCCGCCATAGCTCGCGCCGACGATACAGGCGCGCCTGGGGTCGATCCGCCCGGCGGCGGCGAGGTGGCGAACGCCGTCCGAGACGTCGCTCTGCATCTTGCGGCCCCATTGGCCGAATCCGGCGGCCATATGCGCCTCGCCAAAGCCCGTCGAGCCGCGGAACTGGGGTTGCAGCACGGCATAGCCGCGCGCCGCCAGCGCCTGCGCCCACCAGTCGAAGCCGGGATAATCGCGCCCCGCCGGCCCGCCATGGGCGAGGACGATCAGTGGCAGCGCCTTTGCGGCGGCAGCGCCGCGCGGCAGGGTCAGATAGGCTGGAATGTCGAAGCCGTCGGCGGCCTTGTAATGAAACGCCTCGACCGGCTGCCAATGCTCGGGGTTGATCCCGGCATAGGCATTGGTGAGCCAGGTCGCGGTCTTGGCGGTGCGATCGACGAGGAAGAAGGCATTGCCGTTCGTCGGACCTTCGACGGCAACGACGACCCGCTGACGGTCGGGGGTCCAGGAGACGAAGGACACCGATTCGCCTTTGAAGGCGCGGACCAGGCGCTGCCAGAGCGCCTGGTCGGCGGGGTCGCGGAACTGCACCTCGGCTTCGGTCAGGCCGTAGTGGCTCTGGCCGATCATCCGGCCGGTCTCGGAATCGACGATGATGCTCTCGCCATCGAGCTCGGCGACGGGCTCCGAAAAGACACCGTCGCCCAGCCCGACTCGATAGGTTTCCCATTCGCCGCTCTTGTGGCTGCTGATCAACGCGCGGGCGCCGTCGCTGTCCATGGCGAGAAGCCCCGGCGTGTCGATGGCGCTGCGCTCCTCGTACCGGCGGGTCCAATTGGCGCCGGGGCGAACGAACAGCCGCCATTCCTGCTCGCGCGAATCATAGTCGGCGCGGGCGACGGCGCGGCCGGTTTCGTCGAGCAGCCAGTCGACCGTCAGCGTCGTGCCGGTTTCGACGATGGTCTCGCCGCCATTGCCGAGATCGATGCGGAACAGCGTCGAGGTGGCCTGGCTGTTGGGGAAGGTATAGCCTTCAACGATCAGCATCGGTTTGCCGCCGCGCAGTACCGGCCGCGGCCGCCCCGCGACGACGTTCATGCTGCCCTCGGTGCGGCCGAGCAGCTGGCGCGACTTGCCGGTTCGGAGGTCGATGTCGGCGAGCTGGGACCATTCATAGCGGCGGCTGTCGGACAGCTCGGCGACGCTGGCGGTCGTCGAGGTCATCACGATCAGGTGGTCGGACCCGGCCCAGATCAGGTCGCGCACCTTGTTCTTTTGCGCCGGAATCACCGCCGCCATGGCCATGCCGGGGACGTTGCGCACCTGGATTTCCCGGGCCTCCTCGCCGCCGACGATCATGGCGAGCCGCTTGCCGTCGGGCGACAGGCGCAGCGTCTCGACGCTGGGCAGCCTGCCATAGGCAGCGAGCGGCGGCGCGGGTGCGGGGGGTGCCGCTGCGGCGCCGGCCAGCGTTGCGAGGGCAATCGTCCACGCCATCGGCGCCTCCTTCACGTTGACACCGGCGACCGCCGGCGACGCGCGTGCAACCTCACCGACCGGCGCTGGCGGGCGCCGGCCCGGGCGGATTGTGCTTCTCGAGGAAGGCGATCTGCGCCGTGAGCATCTGCAGGCGCGTCGCGCCGCGTGACAACCCATGGTCTTCGCCGACCAATGTGACGACTTCGGGCGGATTGCCGGCGGCGGTCAGCGCGCGCGTCATTGCTTCGGTCTGTTCATAGCGGACGACGGTGTCGTCCTTACCGTGGATCAGCTGGATCGGGATGCCATTGGCCCTCGCGGCGAGACGTGCGGGCGACACCGCAATCAGCCGCGGATCGTTGTTCTTGTCGCCGCCCATGACGCGCCGCCAGTATCGCATTGTGCTGGTGTTCTCGGTCACCTGCTGGTTCAGCATCATCGGCAGGTCATAGACGCCAGCAACCCCCGATGCGCATCTGTAAACGCCGCTTTCGACCGTGACCCCGGCGAGCGCCGCATAGCCGCCGTAGCTACCGCCGACGATACAGACCCGCTTGGGATCAATGGTGCCGAGGTTGGCGAGGTGGCGGACGCCGTCCGACACATCGGTCTGCATTTTGCGGCCCCATTCGCCATCGCCGGCGCGCTCGAACTTCGAACCATAGCCCTTGGAGCCGCGGAACTGGGGTTGCAGCACAGCATAGCCGCGGCTCGCCAGCGCCTGCGGACACCAGTCGAAACCGAGCCTGTCACGCGCCGCCGGGCCGCCGTGGGGCAAAACAACGAGCGGCAGATTCTTGTCGCCGCGCCCCTTGGGCAGGGTCAGATAGGCCGGCACCTCGAAGCCGTCGGCGGCGGCATAGCGAATGACCTGGACGGGGTTGTAGTCGGCAGCAGCGACGCCCGGATAGAGCGGCGCGATCGGCGCCGCGGCGCGGGCGGCACGATCGACGATAAAATAGGCGGCGCCATTGGTCGGGCCATCGACCTCGACGATGATGCGGTTGCGGTCGTCGCTCCACGACGCCAGCGATACCAATTCGCCCGGAAAGGCCTTGCGGACGCTATTCCACAGCTTCTGGTCGGCGGGATTGAAGAAGTTGTAGGTGGTCGTCTCAACAGTGCCATCGACCGTGCCAATCGGCCGGCCGGTGACGGGATCGGTGATGACGCCATCGACATCGAATTCGGGCTTGCCATCCGACCAGCTGCCATCGGCGAGATTGACGACGTGCGTCGCCCATTCGCCCGACCGCCGCGACCCGACGAGGATCGTGTCGTCGGCCGGACCGAGCGAACGCAGATAGCTTCGGTCGATCGGCGAAACCTCGCTCCAGATTTTCTTCCAGGCGCCCTGGTAGCGGACGAACAGGCGCCAGTCGCCGCCGCGGCTATAGTCGGCGCGCGCCACCGGTTGGCCGTCGGCGCCGAACAGCCAGTCGATCGTCTCGGGGGTGCCTTCCATGATCTTGATCGGCCGACCGCTGTCGAGATTTATACGGAAGGGCACCAATTTTCCGTCCGTCCCGTCAGGGAAGGTAATTGTCGAGGTGAGGAGATAGGGCGTGCCATTCTGGACATAGCCGCTCACCTCGCCGGCGATAACATTGATGGTGTTCTCGATGCCATTCAGCAACGGCCGCCACTTCTTGGTGGCAAGGTTGAAATCGAGGACCTGGAACCATTCCTGCTTGGGCCCCCAGGTGTCTGGAATCTGAGCCGTCGACGAAACGGTGGCGACAACGTGGTTGGGGCCGACCCAGAGCAGGTCGCGCAACTTCGATTTGCCGATCGGCGTTGCGGCGATCAGGGTATTGGTGCCTACTTCGCGGATCTGGATCTGGCGGGCGGTCTCATCGCCGATTACCGCGGCGAAGCGGGCGCCGTCGGGGGACAGTTCGGGATCGTCGATCGCTGGCAACTGCCCATAGGCGCTGATCGGCGGCGTCGCGGGGGCCGCGGTCGCGGCAAACATGCCGACAAGGACGAACAAGGCGCGCAACATGGTTCTGAAGCTCTCCCGAATCCGCGCCGAAACTCCTCGGGGTCGCCGTCGCCGTCAAGTCGCGATCGAAACCATTTTCGTGCGGTTTGTCGTCTCCGATTGCTGCGTCTTGCGGCTCAGGCGCCGCGCAGCAGTTTGACGATGCCTGAAAAATCGACCGCGCCGCCGCCGTTGTTGACGAACAACTGGTAGAGCGCCGCGGCTTCGGCGCCCATTGGCACGCTGGCGCCGGCCCCTTGCGCCGCCTGGGCGGCGAGCTTCAAATCCTTGAGCATCAGGCCTGCGGCAAAACCGCCCTGATAGTCGCGATTGGCGGGCGATGCCGGCACCGGACCGGGGACGGGGCAATAGCTCGTCATCGACCAGCTCTGGCCGCTCGCCTTCGACGAAATGTCGAAGAAGGTCTGGGCGTCGAGGCCGAGCTTTTCGGCGAGCACAAAGGCTTCGGCGGTGGCGATCATCGTCGAGCCGAGGATCATGTTGTTGCAGATCTTGGCGGCCTGGCCCATTCCGGCGCCGCCGGCGTGGATGACGGCGCGGCCCATCTGCTCGAGGATCGGCCGTGCCGCGGCAAAGGCGGCGTCGGGGCCGCCGACCATGAAGGTGAGCGTGCCGGCATCGGCGGCGGCGGTGCCGCCCGAGACGGGGGCATCGACCATGGCCCGCGCGAGCTTGTGCGCGGCCTCGCCGATGGACTTGGCGGTGGCGACGTCGATCGTCGAGCAGTCTATCAGGACGGCATTCGGGCTGGCGGCGGCGAACAATTCGCCCTCGTAAGCCGCCCGGACATGCGCGCCGGCGGGCAGCATGGTGACGATGGCGTCGGCGCCGTCGGCAGCCTCAGCGGCCGAGCCGACGATGTGACAGCCATTGCCGCGCGCCCGGTCGAGCGCTGCCGGGGCAAGATCGAAAGCGCGGACGACATGGCCGGCCTTGACGAGATTGGCGGCCATGCCGCCGCCCATGTTGCCGACCCCGATGAAAGCGATGGTGACCATTTCTTCTCCCCTCCCGCTCGCGGGAGGGGCCGGGGGTGGGAAAGTCCCTCGGATCCCGCGCGGATTTGGCGGGCTTCATGCCCACCCCCAACCCCTCCCGCAAGCGGAAGCGGAGCCTATTTGCCCGTCCACACCCCCGGGCGCTTCGCGACGAACGCCGCCATGCCTTCCTTCTGGTCGGCCGAGCCGAACAGCCCGTGGAACAGCCGGCGCTCGAAATTGACCCCCTGCGCCAGGGTCATCTCGAAGGCGGCGTTGACCGCTTCCTTGGCGGCGATCGCCGCGAGCGGCGGCATCGCGGCAATGGCGGCGGCGGTCTTCAAGGCTTCAGCGACCAGGTCCGCCGCGGGCACGACGCGCGCCACCAGGCCCGCGCCCTCGGCTTCGGCGGCATCCATCATCCGCCCGGTCAGGCACATCTCCATCGCCTTGGCCTTGCCGATGGCGCGCACCAGCCGCTGCGAGCCGCCCATGCCGGGGATTACGGCAAGCTTGATCTCGGGCTGGCCGAATTTGGCATTGTCGCCGGCGATGATCAGGTCGGCCATCATGGCGAGCTCGCAGCCGCCGCCGAGCGCGAAGCCGCTGACCGCGGCGATCCACGGCTTGCGGGTGGCGGTGATGCGTTCATAGCCCGCGAAGAAATTGCTGGCGTACATGTCGGCGAACGACTGTTCGGACATTTCCTTGATGTCGGCGCCGGCGGCGAAGGCCTTTTCGCTGCCCGTCAGGACGAGGCAGCGCTGGGCGGGGTCGGCGTCATAGGCGGCGAAGGCAGCGATGAGATCGGCGAGGACCTGGCTGTTGAGAGCGTTCAGCGCCTGCGGCCGGTTGAGCCGCACGAGCGTCACGGCGTCGTGCTGTTCGACCAAGATAGTTTCGAAGGTCATTTCAGTCCCCGTGGCCTTGGCCTGCAAAGGCGCGTGATTGATGAGATGCTACTGGGCTGCCGTCGGTGCAGCGCAATTCAAGGACGCTGCAGTGCCCGTACGGATCCGGTTCAAGAGGCTGTTGTCCTGCTCGTTACCAGACCAGGCGGAACCATAAAGATGGACAAAACTCTCTCTGCCCTTGTCGGTAAAGCGAAACAGATACGAAAATCCTGTTTCACGATCGCGCAGCCGGTCGACCTCCCGGCCATCAGGCAGCCTGATCGTAGTCCGCGTGTTCTGAAAGGTGTCGGGCGCAACGCCCTCATAGATGCCAGTCCCCTTTTCTGGACCGCTGAACCGAAACAGGTCGAAATCCGGTCCGCGGCGAAATCCAATCTCTTCGCCCGGCTTCAGATCGATTGCGAAATGTGCCCCACAGAAGCGCGATGGTCCACGAAACAGCCGCTCTTCGGCCGGCACTGACGCGCCCGCCATGCTCGAAAGGGCGATCAGTGCGATGGCCGCCAGCACTCTCATGCCTCACCCCATCGTCGGAATGACGAACGCCGAGCCGCTGTCGCCCACCCCGCCATCGGGCCAGCGCCCGGTCATCGTCTTGCGTTTGGTCCAGAATTGCACGCCTTCCATGCCGTGCTGGCCGATGTCGCCGAAGGCCGAGCGCTTCCAGCCGCCGAAGCTGTGATAGGCGACCGGCACCGGGATCGGCACGTTGATGCCGACCATGCCGACATTGACGCGCGCCGCGAACTCGCGCGCCGCATGGCCGTTGCGGGTGAACAGCGCGACGCCATTGCCGTACTGGTGCTCCGACGGCAGCCGCAGCGCCTCCTCGAAATCGGCGGCGCGGACGATCTGCAGGACGGGGCCGAAGATTTCTTCCTGGTAGCTTTGCATGTGCGGCTTCACATGATCGAACAGCGACGGCCCGATGAAGAAGCCGCCCTCATGGCCCTGCAGGCTGAAGCCGCGACCGTCGACGACGAGCTCGGCGCCTTCGTCGACGCCCATCTGGATATAATGCTCGATGCGCGCGCGATGGGCGGCGGTCACCACCGGGCCGTAATCGGCGTCAGGGTCGGTCGAGGTGCCGAGCCGCAGCGCCGCGATCGCCGGCAGCAGCTTGGCGCGCAGCGCCTCGGCGGTGGCATCGCCGACCGGCACCACCACCGGCAGCGCCATGCAACGCTCGCCCGCCGAGCCGAACGCCGCGCCGGCGAGATCGCGGACCACGGCATCGAGATCAGCATCGGGCATGACGACGGCATGGTTCTTGGCGCCGCCCATCGCCTGGACGCGCTTGCCGTTCGCCCAGCCGCGCGACGAGATGTAATGCGCGACATCCGACGAGCCGACGAAACTGACCGCGGCGATGTCGGGGTGGTCGAGGATGGCGTCGACCATTTCCTTGTCGCCATGGACGACGTGGAGGATGTCCTTGGGCAGCCCGGCTTCGACGAACAGCTCGCCCAGCCGCACCGGCAGCGACGGATCGCGCTCCGACGGCTTCAGGATGAAGGCGTTGCCCGTCACCAGCGCGACACCAGCCATCCACAGCGGGATCATCGCCGGGAAGTTGAAGGGCGTGATGCCGGCGCCGATGCCGACGGGCAGGCGGTGCGCCCAGACGTCGATGCCGGGGCCGGCGCCATGGCTGAACTCGCCCTTCAGCAGGTGCGGCGCGCCGCAGCAGAATTCGATGACCTCGAGCCCGCGCTGGATATCGCCCCGCGAATCGGCGAGCACCTTGCCGTGCTCCGACGACAGGATGCGGGCAAGGTCGTCGATCTCGCGCTCGACGAGCTCTTTGAACTTGAACATGACGCGGGCGCGGCGCTGCGGGTTGGTCGCCGCCCAGGCCGGCTGCGCCGCCTTGGCCAGTGCCACGGCGCGGTCGAGCTCGGCCGCGCCGCCGAGGCGGACCTGCGCCTGGACCTGACCCGAATTGGGATCGAAGACATCGCCCATGCGGGCGCCCGAGGCGACGGCGCTGCTGCCGATATAATGATCGATGATACGCATGGCGGGCGTCTAGCCCCGCTTGCCGCGCCTGTCAGCCTCGCAAGCGCGTCAGGCGGCGACGGCGCCGCAATCGACCTTGCCACAATCGATTTGGGCGCAATCGCCGATATCGACTTGCAGCGTGGCATGATCGATGCCGAAGCGATGTTCGAGATCGTGCACCAGCCCGGCGAGCGCCGCGTCGCCGGGATGCCCTGCCGGCATCACCAGATGCGCCGTCAGCGCGGTTTCGGAACTGCCCATGGCCCAGATATGCAGATCATGCACCGCCGCGACACCGGTCTGCGCTCCCAGAAACCCCGCCACCGCGCCGGCATCGATGCCGCGCGGCACGCCGTCCATCGCCATGGCGAGCGATTCAGTGAGCAACCCCCAGGTGCCGCGCAGGATGACCGCAACGACGAGCAGGCTGGCGAGCGGATCGAGCCATTGCGCGCCGGTGCGGACGATCAGGAAGCCCGACACCACGACCGCCGCCGACACCGCGGCATCGGCCGCCATATGCAGCCAGGCGCCGCGGATGTTCACGTCGTTGCTGCCGGCCCGCGCGAACAGCCAGGCGGTAGCGGCGTTGACGATAATGCCGACCCCGGCGACGATCATCACCACCCCGCCCGGCACCGGCGCCGGCACCATCAGGCGATGCACCGCCTCGACGGCAATCGCCCCACAGGCGAAGAGCAGGAGCACGGCGTTGGCGAGCGCCGCCAAAATGCCGCTGCGCCGCCAGCCATAGGTGAAGCGCGCGCTCGCCGCCCTGCCGGCGAGGTGCAGCGCCGCCCAGGCGATGACCAGCCCCGCGACATCGGACAGATTGTGGCCGGCGTCCGCCAGCAGCGCCATCGAGCCGATTCGCCAGCCGGCGAAGGCCTCGGCCGCGACATAGGCGAGGTTGAGGCCGATGCCGATGGCGAAGGCACGGCCGAAGCGTGCCGGCAGGGCATGGGCGTGATGATCGTGCGAATGGTTGAGATGATGGTGGCCGGCCATGGCGGGATCCTAAGCGATGATGGCGCGGGGGGCGAGACGGCGGTTCGAGGGCGCGCGAGGTGCATGACGCGCGGCCGGCGGCGGAGCCGCCGAGTCCGCTTGGGGTGGTCAAGGAAGCAAGCAAGGTTGCGGGCAAAGCCCGCGCGTCGGACGGGTTCCGGCGATGAAGGATCGCCGGCCCCGCCGGCCGGCCTTGCGCGAGTATGAAGCGCTTCCGCGGCTTCGCCGCGTCCACCGCTCCAGCCGCGCAGCGGCTGGAGCGGGCGAAGGGATTCGAACCCTCGACTTCAACCTTGGCAAGGTTGCGCTCTACCCCTGAGCTACGCCCGCTCGACCACGCCGCCGTGGTGAGGCGGGGCCGTTAGCACCGCCCACAGGCGCGGCGCAAGCAAAAAGCTCCGTCGGCGGCGCAAGCGCACAGCGAGGCGCGTGTCGGCGCCGGCTGCGACCCCGGCGCGGGGTTGGCAAAGTCCCCGCGCCCGCCCCATATGGCCGCAACACCGCCCCTCACGGAATCAGCCATGGCCAGCCTTGCCACCCCCGCCAGCGAAAAAGCCGGCATCGAAGCCTTCCGCCGCGATGTCATCGAAGGCTCGCGCAGCGCCCTGGTGCTTGTCGATTTCTGGGCCGAATGGTGCGGGCCGTGCAAGACGCTGACCCCGCTGCTCGAAAAGGTCACCGCCGCGCGCGCGCCGCGCGTCAAGCTGGTCAAGATCGACGTCGACAAGAATCCGACGCTGGCCAGCCAGTTCCGCATCCAGTCGATCCCGACGGTCTATGCCTTCATCGCCGGCCAGCCCGTCGATGGCTTCCAGGGCGCGCTCGGCGAACGCGAGCTGACCGCCTTTGTCGATCGCCTGCTCGCCGCCGTCCCCGGCGGCGCCGAGGCCGGGATGAGCGAAGCCGAGGAGATCGCCGCGTTGCTCGAAGCCACCGATGTCGCGCTTGCCGAAGGCGCGCATGACGAAGCCGCCGAAATGCTCGGTGCGCTGGCACAGCAATTCCCCGACCGCGCCGACATCGCCGGCAAATATGCCCTGGCGCTGCTCGCCGGCGGCAATATCGATGGCGCCCGCGCGGCGCTGGTCCCCGTTGCCGCCGACAGCAAGGACGCCGATGTCGTCAAGGCGCGCGCCGCGCTCGCCATCGCCGCCGAGGCGGTGCCCGTCGACGATATCGCCGCGCTGATCGGCCGCGTCGCCGTCGAGCCCGACAATCTCGACCAGCGTTTCGAGCTTGCCGGCGGGCTGCTGGCGCGCGGCGACCGCGACGGCGCCGCCGACCAATTGCTCGCCATCGTCGCCGCCGATCGGCAATGGCGGGAAGGTGTCGCCCAGGCACGGCTGCTGAAGCTTTTCGAAGCCGCCGGCATCGGCGACGCCTGGAGCGTCAAGACCCGCGCCCGGCTGCGCACCATCCTGTTTTCCTGAGGGGCGAGCCATGGCCAAAGCCAGTGCGCCATTGCCCGCCGCGATCCCGGTGTTCCCGCTGACCGGCGCGCTGCTGCTGCCGCGCGGGATGCTGCCGCTCAACATCTTCGAGCCGCGCTATCTCGCCATGGTGCGCGATGCGATGGCCGCCGCCGGCGCTGCGGCGCGTGTCATCGGCATGATCCAGCCCCGCGCCGAAGGCGACCCGCCGCCGCTTTATGACGTCGGCTGCCTCGGCCGCATTTCGGAGTTCAAGGAAACCGACGACGGCCGCATCCTGATCGCGCTGACCGGGGTGACGCGCTTTCGCGTTGCCGCCGAGCTCGATCGCACCACCCCCTATCGCCAGGTGCTCGTCGATTATGACGAATATCGCGACGATCGCGGCGAGCCCGCGCCGCTCGCCGCCGCGGCGCGCGCCGGGCTTGAGGATGTGCTCAAGGCCTATCTCGACACCCAGGGGCTGGCGGCCGATTGGGACGCGGTGAAGTCGGCCGATGACGAAGCGCTGGTGACGACGCTCGCCGCGGTCTGCCCCTTCGACCCCGCCGAGAAGCAGGCACTGCTCGAAGCCGAGGACCTGCCGCTCCGCGCCGCCACCCTGACGGCGCTGATGACCTTCGCCGCGGGTTCGGGCAGCGGCACCCTGCAATGACGCCGCGGGCGGGCCTCGATCCGAAGCTGCTCGCCATCCTCGTCTGCCCGATGACGCGCGCGCCGCTGCGCTATGATGAAGCGGCGCAGGAACTGGTCGCCGATGCGGCGGGGTTGGCCTATCCGGTGCGCGATGGCGTGCCGATTCTGTTGATCGAAGCGGCGCGCGAGTTCACCCCCAAGGACTGACGGAACTCGGGCTGGCCGTAACGGTTTGCTGCATGAGGAGACGCCCCATGGACCCGCGCGACAAAGACGATTTCGGCGACGCCCACGTCAACAACGAGCAGCGCGGCGAGGACCAGGCGCAG
This sequence comes from alpha proteobacterium AAP81b, assembly GCA_001295935.1. Classification (GTDB taxonomy): domain Bacteria; phylum Pseudomonadota; class Alphaproteobacteria; order Sphingomonadales; family Sphingomonadaceae; genus Sandarakinorhabdus. Next base: position 19,352 of record LJHX01000061.1, on the reverse strand, counting down.
GATGTCGCCGATGAGGCGCTGCACCTGCGTGACGGCGATCAGGACGATGCCTTCGCCAGCACCAAGCCGCACGGCGGTCTCGGTGTCGCCGGCGACGATGACCTCCGTGACGTCGTCGACGAGATGAAGTCGATGGTCGCCACCGGCCGCATCGACATGGGCGCCTATGCCGGCGAGCCGATGATGGACGATGGCGACGCCGACATCAGCGACGAGGAAATCACCGACGGTCTCGTCGGCGGCGCCGGCGACGACGATATCGGCGGCCGCGTCGATGACCTCGACCTTGAATCGGTCGCCGACACCGGCGACGACCCCCTCGGCGCCATGTCGAGCGACAACGGCCTCGAGGACGAGACCTCAGACGACGACATCGACGACGATGATATCGACGAGGATGACCTGCCCGGCGGCCTGGTGCTCGGCGAGGAAGCAATCGACCGGCTGGCGGAGATCGATGACGAAGACGAAGACTGAGGTTCCGGATTGTCGGACCCGTGGGTCGGCCATAAATCGGTAGCAGAGCTGTGGTTCAACGATTTGGCCGCTCCCAACTGGGCAGCGGCGCTCTGCGTCAGGCGAACTCCAAGCCTTCGAAGCGACCGGATTGGCGCCAGCCATCGATGTAGCGGAAATAGGCGACCGGGCCGGCCGGATAGCCGACCCCAAAGGCGGCGCGCGCGTCCATCGCCTTTCCCTCGTTGTTGTAATAGCCGGGGGTGCAATCCGGCGCGGCGCCGGCCATCATGCCCGGCCCCGACAACAACAGTTCGACCCATTTCGCCTGGGCCTCGGGCCGGGCATCGACTCGGCTCGCCCCGGTGTCGCGGGCGTGGCGGATGACGGCGGCGATGGTCTCGCCGGCGTCGGTCCAATTGTGCGGCACATTGACGATGAAATTGGCGCCCTGGGCGAACTGCACCACAAAGGCATTGGGAAAGCCATGGACGTGCAGGCCGTGCAGGGTGCGCATGCCATCGGCCCAGGCCTCCGACAGGCGCTTGCCGCCGACCCCGGCGATATCGAAACCGGCGCGGCGTTCATGTGCGGTGCCGACCTCGAAGCCGGTCGAATAGATGATGCAGTCGACTTCGTAGTGCTGGCCGTTCACCCAGAAGCCGGTCTCGTCGATCCGCTCGACGCCCTTGCCATCGGTGTCGATGAGATGGGTGCCCGGCTCGTTGAAGGCCTGCAGATAGGCATCGTGGAAGCATGGTCGCTTGCAGAGCTGGCGATACCAGGCCTTCAGCTTGTCGGCGGTGTCGCGGTCGGCGACGATCGCTTCGGCGCGGGCGCGGATTTCCGACATTTTCTCGAGATCGGCATCCTCATAGGCGAGCATCATCTTTTCGGGCGTCATCTGGTCCATCGGCAGGCCCATGATGCGTTCGCGGATGCGGCGGGTGAGGTCGGTCCAGCCATCCTGCACCAGATCCTCGCCTGGCGGTGGCCCCATCCCGACATTCTGGGCGAAATTTTCGAGCCAACGCTTCTGCCAGCCGGGGGTGGCGATGGTCTTGAACCACTCAGGATCGATCGGCTGGTTGGCGCGGACATCGACCGATGACGGCGTCCGCTGGACGACATAAACGGTGCCACCGGCGCGCGCGAGATGCGGCACGCACTGCACCGCGGTGGCGCCGGTGCCGATGATGGCGACGCGCTTGTCCTGCAATTTGTCGAGCGGCGCGCCGTAAGTGTCGCCGCCGGTATAATCGTAATCCCAGCGGCTGGTGTGGAAGCTGTGGCCCTGGAAGCGCTCGATGCCGGGGATGCCGGGCAGTTTCGGCACGTGCAGCGGCCCGGTGCCCATGCCGATATAATCGGCGGTGAAGCGGTCGCCGCGGTCGGTGGTGACCACCCAGACGCCGCGATCCTCGTCCCACACCATGTCGGTGACGCGGGTGTGGAACAGCGCCTTGTCGTAGAGGTTGAAGGTGCGGCCGATGCGGCGCGATTGCTCCAGAATCTCCGGCGCATGGGCGTATTTTTCGGTCGGGATATGGCCGGTTTCCTCGAGCAGCGGCAGGTAGATGATCGAGGCGGTGTCGCATTGCGCGCCGGGGTAGCGGTTCCAATACCAGTTGCCGCCGAAATCGCCGGCCTTGTCGATGATGCGGACATCGGTGATCCCGGCTTCGACCAGCCGCGCGCCGACGCACAGCCCGGCGAAGCCGCCGCCGACCATGGCGAAGGTGACGTGGTCGGTCACCGGCGCCCGCTCGACCCGCGGGGTATAGGGGTCGTCGAGATAATGGGCGTAAGCGCCGGCGATCTCGACATATTGGTCGTTGCCGTCGTCGCGGAGGCGCTTGTCGCGCTCGGCGCGGTAACGGGCGAGAATGGCGTCTTTGTCGATGGCTGTCATGAACCGCTCCTGCGAACGGGGGCGACGACTAGACGGTTTCGCCGCGCAGCAAAGCTGGCATTTTACCGGTCTCGCCGCGCGCCTCGGCCATGAAGCGCGCCTTCAGCGGCGCAATGCGCTCGACCGCTGCCAGCCCGAAGCGACGGACCAGCGCCGCCGGCCGGCCAGGGATGGCGAACAGCCGATTGAGCGTGTCGGTCGCCGCCAGCACCATCGAATTGTCCATCCGCCGCCACGCCGAATAGCGCGCCAGTACCGCCGGGCTGCCGAGGTCCTGGCCGGTGCGCGCCGCGTCGACGAGCACTTCGGTCAGCGCCGCGACGTCGCGCCAGCCGGCGTTGAGGCCCTGGCCGGCGATCGGGTGCATGCCGTGCGCGGCGTCGCCGGCGAGCACCAGCCGCGCCGCGACATAATCGGTGGCGTGGTGGAAGCCGAGCGGCCACACCGCTTGCGGCGCGACGACCTCGACCTGCCCAAGCGTCCCGTCGATCCGCGCCGCGATCTCGGCAGCGAGCGCGATCGGCCCCAGCTTGCGCGCGCCCTCGGCCTGGGCGGCGTCGACCGTCCAGACGATCGCCGAGCGCGGGCGGCCGTCCTCATGATCGGTCATCGGCAGCAACGCCAGCGGCCCCGTCGGGTAGAAGAGCTCGCAGGCGACATTGTCATGGGGCACACTGTGGGCGACCATCGTCACCAGCGCGGCATTCGGATAGGACCAGCGCGCCAGCCGGATGCCCGCCTGCTCGCGCGTCTTCGAGCGGCGACCATCACAGGCGACCGCGACCGGGGCGGTGAACTCGCGGCCATCGGCCAGCCGCAGCCGGGCGCGATGGTCGTCGCGATCGAGTCCGGCGACCTGCGCGCGATCGATTAGCGTTACGCCGCCCGCCCCACGCACCGCTTCCAGCAGCGCGGCGCGCAGATGGCGGTTCTCGACCATCCGGCCGAGCGGTTCGTCGTCGCCGGTTGCATCGAAGTGCAGGAACTGCGGTGCGGTGCCGTCGGTGACGCGGATCGCCCGGATCGGGCAGCCGAGGCTGTCGAGCATCTCGCCGAGCCCCAGCGCGCGCAGCATCCGCGCCGGCGCGCTGGCGACGGCGCTCGCCCGGCCGTCGAAGGCCGGCAGTATCGTCGTATCGAGGTCGGCGGCATCGACGACGATGCTCGTCACTTCGTGCCGCGCCAGCGCCAGCGCCAGGGTCGAGCCGACCAGCCCACCACCGATGATCAGAATGTCTGCGTCCATGGCCCAGCGTTAGCGCAAGCCGGCCACAGTCCCAAGCCAAACGCCGCCTTGGCCGACCGCGCCATGACGCCGCTGCTTGACCGCGGACTCGCCTTGATTCATGCCTGACGCGCTCAAAGCGTGAACAGCCGGCGCGGCGTCGCGACGGCCGGGAGGGACTGGCATGGCGACACGGGCGGCGGCGAAGCCATCGCGATGGGCGCGCGGGCTGGCGGCACTGCGCGCCGGCCTGGCGCTGGCGCTGCGCCTCGCCGCGGCGGCGAGCTTCGCGCTGCTCGGCCTCGCCTGGGTCGCGGCGCTTGCCAGCTATTCGCCGCAGGACCCCAGCTTCAACACCGCCACCGATCGCCTGCCGGTCAATGTCGTCGGCAGCATCGGCAGCCACGTCGCCGACCTGGCGCTGCAATCGGCCGGCTGGCCGGCGCTGCTGCTGGCGCTGCCGCTGCTGGTCGCGGGACTGCGACTCGGCCAGAACCGCGCCTTCCCCTGGCAGCGCGGGCTGGCGGCGAGCTTCGGCGGGGTGGCGCTGCTCGCGGCGGCCGCCGGGGCCTTGCAGCTCGGCGGGCTCGGCGCGCCGGCGGGCAGCGGCGGGGTCATCGGCTTTCTCGCCGATGGCGCGGCGCTGCGCCTCGGCGAGGTCGAAACGCTCGCCGGCGTGCCGGTCGGGCTGTTGTTCGCCGTGCTGCTGGTGCCGGCGGGGCTGGGGCTGACGCTCTGGGGCTCGGGGCTGGAGCTTGCCGATTTCGCCGCGCTCGTCGGCGCTGGCGGCGCCGTTGCGGCGCGGCTGCAGCCCGCGGCGCGTGACGATGCCGATGCCGAACTCGTCCTGCAGCCGCGCGCCGAAAGCGTCCGACCGCGCCGGCGCATCGATCCCGAGGATGATGACGAACCGGCCACGCCCGAACCGGCGACGGCGCCACAGCGTCCGGTCGTCGTCGAACCCGCCCCCGCCGCCAGCGGCAAACGCGCGCGCGAGCGTCAAGCGGCACTCGATCTCGGCGATGGCGCGGTGCTGCCCGATCTGGCGCTGTTGAAACCGCCGCCACCGGCGCCGACGCGCAAGATCGACGCCGCCAGCCTCGAACAGAATGCCCGGCTGCTCGAAGGCGTCCTCGAGGACTTCGGCGTCCGCGGTCGCATCGGCGAGGTCCGCCCGGGCCCCGTCGTCACCATGTACGAGCTCGAACCGGCGCCCGGCATCAAGGCCAGCCGCGTCATCGGCCTTGCCGACGACATCGCGCGGTCGATGTCGGCACTGTCGGCGCGCGTCGCCGTTGTGCCCGGCCGCAACGTCATCGGCATCGAACTCCCCAACGCCCATCGCGAGATGGTCAGCCTCTCCGAACTCATCGGCAGCCGCATCTTCGAGGATCGCGGCGCCACCCTGCCGCTGGTGCTCGGCAAGAACATCGCCGGCGAGGCGGTCGTCGTCGATCTGGCGCCGATGCCCCACCTGCTCATCGCCGGCACCACCGGCTCGGGCAAGTCGGTCGGTCTCAACTGCATGATCTTGTCTTTGCTCTACCGGCTGACCCCGGCGCAGTGCCGACTGATCATGATCGACCCCAAGATGCTCGAACTGAAGACCTATGACGGCATTCCGCATCTGCTGTCGCCGGTCGTCACCGAGCCTGCCAAGGCGATCCGCGCGCTGAAATGGGCGGTCGAGCAGATGGAGGACCGCTATCGCCAGATGTCGGCGATCAACGTCCGCAGCCTCGCCAGCTTCAACACCAAGGTCGCCGAGGCCAAGGCGTCGGGACGGCCCTTCGTGCGGCGCTTCCAGACCGGCTGGGACCCCGAGACCGAGGCGCCGATCATCGAGGAGGAAGTCCTCGATTTCGCGCCGCTGCCGCTGATCGTCGTCGTCGTCGACGAACTCGCCGACCTGATGATGACGGCGGGCAAGGAAGTCGAATTCCTCATCCAGCGGCTGGCGCAGAAGGCGCGCGCCGCCGGCATCCACCTGATCATGGCGACGCAGCGGCCGTCGGTCGATGTCATCACCGGCGTCATCAAGGCCAATCTGCCGACGCGGATCAGCTTCCAGGTGACGAGCAAGATCGACAGCCGCACTATCCTGGGCGAACAGGGCGCCGAGCAGCTGCTCGGCAAGGGCGACATGCTGTTCATGGCAAGCGGCAAGCAGATCACCCGCGTCCATGGCCCCTTCGTTTCGGACGACGAGGTCGAGGCGGTCGCCGAACATTGGCGCCGCCAGGGCGCGCCGAGCTATGTCGACGCCGTCACCGAGGACCCGACTGACATCGACGGCCAGTGGGGGCTGGAAGGCATCCCCGCCGGCAACCCGCGCGGCCGCGATGGCTCGGGGGGCGCGACCGGCGACGACGAGGCCGACGCCTATGCCCGCGCCATCGAGATCGTCGCCGCGGCCCAAAAGGCCTCGACGAGCTATCTCCAGCGCCAGCTGCGCGTCGGCTATAACAATGCCGCGCGGCTGATCGAGCGGATGGAGCAGGACGGCTTTGTGTCAAAACCCGACCATGTCGGGCGGCGCGAGGTCCTGATCGACGAGTCAGGCGCCCGGCGCTGAGGCGGCGGCGTTTTTCGCGACACTAACGTCAACCTCGCCAAAACAGCCCGACGGTCAACGTCAGGCCGATAGCGACGACACCGATCTTGAGCACGCGGTCGGGCAGCACCTTCAGCGCCCGCGCACCGAGCGCGCCGCCGACGATGGCGCCGATGCCGAGGAACAGCGCCTGCCGCCACGCCACCGCCCCCGACAGTGCGAATACCGCCGCCGCCGACAGGTTCGACAGCGCCACCAGGACATTCTTGGTGCCGGCGGCATTCTTCACCGGCATGCGGGCGAGGGTCAGCGACGCCAGCGTCATGATGCCGGCGCCGCCGCCGAAGAAGCCGCCGTAGAGCCCGATGACCCCTTGCGTCAGCACCGTCACCCAGGCCGGCGGCGGCGCGGTCGCCGCGGCGCGTTTCGGGCCGAAGGCGCCCCAGGCGAAGACCGCCGTCGCCGCCAGCACCAGCCAAGGCACCATTGCCGCGAAGACCGCCGCCGGCGTGCCGATGAGCAGGAAGGCGCCGCCGATGCCCCCCGCAAAGGCGATGATCGCCAGCGCGCGGAACGACAGTCGCTCGGCGCCGGCGACGAGCGAGCGGCCGGCAATGCCGGTGGTGATCTGCCCGGGAAACAGCGCGATCGTCGAGGTGATGTTGGCGAGCTTGGGGTCGAGCCCGACCGCGATCAGCGCCGGCAGCGTGATGAACGATCCCCCGCCGGCGATCGCATTTTGCGCGCCGGCCCATATCCCGGCCAACAGGAGCAGCGCGATCTCGGTCATTCATATGCTCTGCGACGGCTGGGCGAGCGCTTGTCAAGCCATGGTTTCGCCGGAATGGCGCCAGTCGCGCGACAGTGCGCCAATGCCGGTCGTGGTCCGGGTTGCGAAATGTCGCAACTCTGTCATGCAATTCCCGCGCCACATGGCGTATGGTGTTCAAAAGAGGTAGGCGTGGCTCTCGAACTCGATCTTGCCGAAAGCGATGAAGGCGCGGTGGCCGTCCCACTGCGCGGGCTTTCGGTCGATGGCATCGGCAAGCGTTACGACAAGCGCGTCGTCCTGCGCGACGTCTCGCTGTCGGTGCGCCGCGGTGAGGTCGTCGGGCTGCTCGGCCCCAATGGCGCCGGCAAGACGACGTGCTTCTATTCGATCATGGGCCTCGCCATGCCCGACTCGGGGCGGATCCTGCTCGATGGCCATGACATCACCGCCTTGCCGATGTACCGCCGCGCCGCGCTCGGCCTCGGCTATCTGCCGCAGGAAACCTCGATCTTCCGCGGGCTGACGGTCGAGAAGAACATCCTCGCCGTGCTCGAGGTCGTCGAGCCCGATCGCGCCAGGCGGATGGCGCGGCTCGACGAGCTGCTCGGCGAATTCCACATCACCCGGCTGCGCGATGCCCCCGCCATGGCGCTGTCCGGCGGCGAGCGGCGGCGCTGCGAGATCGCCCGGGCCTTGGCCGCCAGCCCGTCGATCATGCTGCTCGACGAGCCCTTCGCCGGCATCGATCCCATCTCGATCGCCGATATCCGCGCGCTTGTCGTCCAGCTTCGCGACCGCGACATCGGCGTGCTGATCACCGACCACAATGTCCGCGAGACGCTCGAAATCGTCGATCGCGCCTGCATCATCTACGATGGCCGGGTGCTGTTCGAAGGCACGCCGCAAGCGCTTGTCGCCGACGAGACGGTGCGGCGGGTCTATCTCGGCGAGGACTTCAGCCTGTAGCCATGGGTATCGGGCCTCGCCTCGAACTGCGGCAGTCGCAGCAGCTGGTGATGACCCCCCAGCTGCAGCTGGCGATCAAGCTGCTGACGCTGACCAACATCGAACTCGAAACCTATATCGGCGAGGAACTCGACAAGAACCCGCTGCTGACCAGCGGCGAGGCCGAGCCCGACATTGCCGGCGGCAACCCCGACCCCGGCGAACCGCCGGCCGCGCTGCCCGACGCCACCACCGGCCGCCTCGATGAACTGCTTGGCGCGCCGGCGAGCGAATCGCCGCTCGATATCGACGCCAGTGCCGATGCCCCGGCGCCCGGCGCCGACGCCGCCGACTGGTCGGTACGTCATGGCGAGGCCGGCGAGGCGATCGACTTCGACAGCTTCGCGCTGCCCGAACGCTCGCTCGCCGAGGTGCTGGACGAACAGGCCGGCGCCGCTTTCGCCGGGGCCGACCTCATCATCGCCCGCCATATCATCGATCTGCTCGATGACGCCGGCTATCTCGGCGAGCCGCTCGATGACATCGCCGATCGCCTCGGCGCCGCGCTTGCCGATGTCGAACGCGTGCTGGCGCGGCTGCAGACCTTCGATCCGTGCGGCGTCGCGGCGCGCAGCCTTGCCGAATGCATCGCCATCCAGGCGCGCGACGCCGATCGCTACGACCCCGCCATGGCGGCGCTGATCGACAATCTCGAGCTAGTCGCGCGCGGCGACATCGCGATGCTCATGCGGCGGTGCGGCGTCGATCGCGAGGATATCGTCGACATGATCCGCGAGCTCCGCCGCTACAATCCCAAGCCCGGCCTGCAATATGGCGGCGAGCGGCCATCGCCGGTCGTCGCCGATGTCTTCGTGACGCAAGGCCCCGATGGCGAATGGCGGATCGAGCTCAACCAGGCGACGCTGCCGCGGCTGATCATCGATCGCGACTATCAGTCGGTGCTCGAAAAGGGCGCCAGCAAGGCGACGACGAGCTTCCTCGGCGATTGCGTCCAGAGCGCCAATTGGCTGCTGAAGGCCCTCGACCAGCGCGCCCGCACCATCGTCAAGGTCTCGACCGAGCTCGTCCGCCACCAGCAGGGCTTTTTCGAGAACGGCGTTTCGGCGCTGCGGCCGCTGACCTTGCGCACCATCGCCGACGCCATCGAAATGCACGAATCGACCGTCAGCCGGGTGACGTCGAACAAATATCTGCAATGCGAGCGCGGGCTGTTCGAGCTGCGCTATTTCTTCACCAGCGGCGTCGCCAGCGGCGACGGCGGCGAAGCGGCGTCGGCGCTGGCGGTCAAGGACCGCATCGCCCGGCTGATCGCCGCCGAGGGCGCCGATGTGCTCTCCGACGACAAGCTCGTCGAAATCCTGCGCGGCGAGGGCTTCGACCTCGCCCGCCGCACCGTGGCGAAATACCGCGAGGCGCTGGGGCTGGGGTCGAGCGTCGCGCGGCGGCGGGCGAAGCTGCTGGCGGCGTGATCGGCGGCTTGCTGCGTGGGGCGGGCTGTGTTGTCACGCTGGTCGTGCTGCTGATGGCCTACGGCTATGCCGTCCAGCATCCCGGCCAGGCGCTGCTCGGGGGACTCGTCCTCGGTTTCTTTTTCATCATGATGGTGCGCGAGGCCTGGCAGCAGGCCGATGCCAAGCTCGAGGCGGCGTGGCGACTGACGCGGGAGCGCCAGGCGGCCGACCGCGAGGCCGCCCAGCGCCGAGGCGCCGACGCCGAGCCCCGGCTGCCGCCGATCCCGACATCGGCGCGCAGCGATCTCGGCCGCCGCTGGCGTCTGGTGCTGCCCCGCGGCGACACCTATCGGCTTACCGGCAAACCGCTCGGCATCCCGCCGCCCGAAGACGAGTGACCGCACTTCACGCCGGGTTCAGCCGTGCTAGACAAGCACCGCCCGATGCGTGTTGCCCTTCGCCTTCACCGCGCCCTTGCGCTCCTGCTGCTGGCGGCGCTGACACTGCCGGGGCCCGCCGCCGCCCAGTCGATCCTGCGCGACGCTGAAACCGAGGCCTTCCTGAAGGACCTCAGCCGGCCGTTGATCCTCGCCGCCGGGCTCGACCCGCGCTCGGTGCAGATCGTCCTTGTCGGCGACCAGTCGATCAATGCCTTTGCCGGCGGTGGCCAGAATGTCTTTATCCATTCGGGGCTGATCACCAGCGCCGCCGATGCCAATATGCTCGAAGGCGTCATCGCCCATGAACTCGGCCATATCGCCGGCGGCCATAATGTCCGTTTCGGCGAAGGCGCCGGGCCGGCCACGAAGATTTCGCTGCTGTCGTTGCTGGCCGCGGTCGGCGCCGTGGCGGCAGGCGCCGGCGAGGCGGGCGCGGCGATCCTCGGCCTCGGCACGTCGGTCGCGCAAGGCAAGTTCCTCAGCTTCAGCCGCGAGCAGGAGAGCCGCGCCGATTCGGCCGGCGCGCGCTATCTGGCATTGGCGGGCATCAGCGGTCGCGGCTCGATCCGCTTCTTCCAGCTGCTGCAGGGCAATGAATTTCGCCTCGGCATTCCCCAGAACGAATATGTCCGCACCCACCCGCTGTCGTCGACGCGTGTCCAGAATCTGGAAGCGACCTACAAGGCCGATCCCGCCTGGGATCGTGCGACCCCGCCGGCGCTTGAGGCGCGCTTCCAGCGTATCAAGGGCAAGCTCATCGGCTATGTCGAGGAACCGCCGCGGGTCTTCCAGATCTATCCCGAAAGCCAGTCGACGGTCGCGGCGCGCTACGCCCATGCCTTTGCCTGGCATCGCACGGCGTACCCCGACCAGGCCAATGCCGAGGCCGACGCGCTGCTGCGGACCGCCCCTGACGACCCCTATTTCCTCGAACTGAAGGGCCAGATCCTGCTCGAATCGGGGCATGGCGAGGAGGCCATTCCGGTGCTGCGCCGCGCCGTGCAATTCGCCCCCGACCAGCCGCTGATCATGACCCTGCTCGGCCATGCGCTGATCTCGACCGAGAAGCCCGCCGACTTCGCCGAGGCCGAGCCGCTGCTGAAACGCGCCGTCGCCCGCGACCGCGACAATCCCTTCGCCTGGTACCAGCTCGGCGTCATCTACGATCGCGGCGGCGATGCCCCTCGCGCCGCGCTGGCGTCGGCGGAACGCTATACCCTTGAAGGCAATGCCATGGGCGCCGCCGCCAACGCCCGGCTGGCGCTCGCCGGGCTGCCGCGCAGTTCGCCTGACTGGATCCGCGCCGACGACATCGCGCTGCTTGCCCAGGACGCCCTCGACAAGCAGAAGAAGCGCCGCCGATGATCGATCCGCCGCGCCAGAGGATTTCCGAGATGCCGATTCGCCTGCCCTGGGCCGTGGCGGCCGCCATGCTGGCGGGTGCCGGGGGCGCGGTCGTCGCGCAGACCAGCCAGACCATTCCCGGCGACCGCGCCGCGATCGAAGCGATCGTCCGCGATTACATCCTCAGCCACCCCGAAATCATTCCCGAGGCGATGAACCGCTTGCAGGCGCGCGAGGCGACGTCGCTGATCGAGAGCAACCGCAAGGCCATCGAAACGCCTTTCGCCGGCGCCTTTGCCGGCAACCCCCGGGGCGATGTTTCGGTGGTGGTGTTCTTCGATTATGCCTGCCCTTATTGTCGCCAGGGCCATCAGGATGTGAAGGCGCTGCTCCAGGCCGACCCCAAGGTGCGGGTGGTCTATCGCGACTTCCCGGTGCTGTCGCCGGCGAGCGACGAGGCAGCGCTTGCCAGCCTGTCGGCCGCCACCCAGGGCCGCTACACGGCGTTCCACAACGCCATGTTCGAAACCCCGGGGCGCGTCACCCATGATCGTGTTGTCGCCACCGTCGCCAGCGCCGGGCTCGATGCCGGCCGCACCGCGACGGACCTCGCATCGCCAGCGCTCAAGGCTGAAGTGCGCAAGAACCTCGAACTCGGTCGCACCCTCGGGCTGACCGGCACGCCGAGCTACATCGTCGGCAACCGCATCCTGTCGGGCGCCGTCGGCCTCGAAAAGCTCCAGGCCGCCGTCGCTGAAGCCCGCCAGGCCAAGCAGGGCTGACCGTGGCCGCCACCCGCCCCCGCCGCCTCGACATCGTCGCGGCGTTACGGCGTGGCGGCGAAGCGGTGGCGCGCGACTTCGCCGCGGTAACGTCGGCGGGCTTCGCACTGATTGTCATCCCCGGCATCGTCACGCGCAGCTTCTTCGCCGGCGAGGAACTGGCGACGCTGACCCAGACCCTGCGCGCTGTGCTGGCGCTGCTGTTCGTCGCGCTGGTAAGCTTCGGCGTCGTCGCGCGGCTGCGCGGGCGCCGGCTGCTGCCGCATGAGTTCCTGCGCGAAGGGCTGCTGGCGGCGCGGCCGGGGCTGCAATCGGCGTTGATCGCCGGCACGGCGGTAATGGTGGCGCTGATCGTCCATCTTTTCGCCCGCCATGGCACCGCCGCCGGCTGGGCGCTCGACACTTTGCTGCTCGCCGGCGGGCTGTGGGCGGCGAGCGTCGCCATGCCGCTGGTGCCCGCTGCTGTCGCCGAGCGCCTGTCGCCGCTGGCGGCGATCCAGCGGGCGGCGGCGCTGACCGAGGGCAATCGCGATCGCATCCTGGCGCTGGCCGTGGGGATGATCGCAGCGATCGCCCCCGCAGCGCTGTTGCCGACGGCCTTCGGCGGCGAAACCGGCGTTCTCGTCCGCGCGCTGTGCGAGCTGTTCAGCTGGAGCCTGGTCGCCACCGTGCCCGCCGCGGTCTATGCCGGACTGGGGGAGTTATGACGGGGATGACCGGCGGCTGTGCTTGCGGGGCGGTGCGCTATCGCGCCGAGGTCGATCCCGCGCGCGCCTATTGGTGCCATTGCCGGATGTGCCAGCGCGCGCTCGGCGCCGTCGGTGTCGCCTTCGTCAACGTCGCCAAGGCCGATCTCGCCTGGACGCAGGGCGCGCCGGTCGAATGGCAATCGTCGCCGATCGCTCGCCGCGGGCGCTGCGACACGTGCGGCACGCCGCTGACCTTCCATTATCCCGACAGCGACCGCATCGACCTGACCGTCGCCAGCCTCGACGATCCCGGCGCGATCACGCCATCGAGCCATTTCGGTATCGAAAGCCGGCTGGTGCACTGGCTGGCGCCCGATGACCTGCCGGCGCTGCGCAGCGACGAACATGCGCCGCTGCAGGCGCGCTGGGCGGGCGCAAGGGGTGGCCCCGAATGACCGATTTTGCCAGCTTCGACGGCACCAGCCTTGCCTATCGCGAACTGGGCGACGGGCGGCCGATCATCCTCCTCCACGGGCTGTTCAGCTCGGGCGAGATGAACTGGCACCGCTATGGTGCCGCCGCCGAGATTGCCGGCGCCGGCTATCGCGTCATCACGCCGGACCATCGTGGGCATGGCGCCAGTGCCGCGCCGCACGATCCTGCCGCCTATCCGTCCGATGTGCTGGCGATGGATGTCGAGGCGCTGGTCGCCCATCTCGGCCTCACCGACTTCGACCTCGGCGGCTATTCGCTCGGCGCGCGCACCGCGGTGCGTTGCCTCGCCCGCGGCATGACACCCGGGCGCTGCGTGCTCGGCGGCATGGGGCTCAGCGGCATCGTCGGCTCGGCGGCGCGTGCCGAATTCTTCCTGAAGGTCATCGCCCAGCCCGACGGCTGGCCGCCCGGCAGCGCCGAATATTTCACCGCCGCCTTCATGAAGCAGAACGGCATCGATACCGCCGCGGTCGGCCATGTGCTGCGTGCCCAGCTGGCGACCCCGCGCGAAGTGCTGAAGACGCTGGCAACGCCGACGCTCGTCGTCTGCGGCCGCGACGACCAGGACAATGGTTCGGCGGCCGACCTTGCGCTGACGCTGCCGAACGCCGCGCTCGCCGAAATCCCCGGCAACCACATGAGCGCCGTCACCAAGGCCGATTTCGGCAGCGCGATCGCCGCCTGGCTACAGCATCACAGTTCGTAGAAGCCTCAGAGGCCGTAAACGGCCCGCTCGAAGGCGCTGACCACCGCCAGCGCCGGGGGTTCGCCGAAGGGCATGTGCTGCATCATCAGCACCGCGGCGACGTCGCTCGCCGGATCGAACCAGAAATAGGTATTGGCGATGCCGTCCCAGGCCTGGGACCCGGCGGCGCGGCCGTCGGGGCCGGGTTCGGGGTTGATCAGGAAACCGAGGCCCCAGCCGCAGCGCATGCCGGGGAAGAAATCGAAATCCGACGAGAAGCCCGGCAGATTGGTCTTGAGGATACCGGCGGGAATGTCGCCGATCTGGTTGCGCGTCATCTCGGCGACCGTCTCGGCCTTGAGCACCCGCACGCCATCCAATTCGCCGCCGTTCAGCAGCATGCGCAGGAAGCGCAGATAATCGGCACTGGATCCCGTCAGGCCGGCGCCGCCGGCGTGGAACTCGGCGGCTTCGCCGCCGCCCATATGCAGCGGGAAGGCGACCAAATTGCCATCGGGCATGCGCGCATGCAGCGGCGCGACGCGCGCCTTGATCGCATCGTCGAAGGCGAAGCTCGTCTCGGTCATCCCGAGCGGCGCGAAGATGTTGGCGGCCATCCAGTCTCCGAGCGTCATCCCCGACACCGCCTCGACCGCCTGGCCGACCCAATCGGTGCTGGTGCCATAGGTCCACGCGGTACCGGGGTCGGCAAGCAGTGGCGCCTCAATCGATTTCAGGCTGCCGGGCACTGCCGGATTGGCCTGGCGCCATTGCGTCAACTCGGCGCTCATGAACTCATAGCCGAGCCCCGAGGTGTGGGTCAGCAGTTGGCGCAGGGTGATCGGCCCCGCCGCCGGGCGCAGCACCGCCGCGCCGCTTTCGTCGAAGCCGGTCAGCACCTGCGGATCGGCAAGCGCCGGCAACAGCGCGCCGATGTCGCTGTCGAGAGCGAGGCGTCCCTGTTCGACGAGCTGCATCGCCGCCACCGACGTCACCGCCTTGGTCATCGAGGCGATCTGGAACAGCGTGTCGGTGGTCAGCGGCGGGCCGCCCGGGCCCTTGGTGCCGACAGCGACCTCGGCGAGCGTCCCGGCGCGATTTCCGACAAAGGCGACTGCCCCCGGGATGTCATTGGCGGCGATGGCGGCGCCAAGGTCGGCGGCGATGCGGCTGGCAAGGTCGGTCATGCTCTGGTCCCCCGGGATTTGCCCCGGGGGATAGCATGGCGCCACGCCGGCGCGACCCCTACCGCAAGCGGGAGGGGTCAGCCGAGCGCTGCGAGCAGCGCGCGGTTGAACGCCGGAATATCGCCGGGCTTGCGACTGGTGATCAGATTGCCGTCGGTGACGACTTCCGCGTCGACCACCTCGGCGCCGGCGTTGCGCAGGTCGGTGCGGATCGACGGCCAGGACGTCAGCCGCCGGCCGCGCACCACATCGGCCTCGGCGAGCAGCCAGGGGCCATGGCAGATGGCGCCGACCGGCGCGCCGCGCGCCATGAAGTCGCGAACGATGCCAACCGCGGTTTCGTTCACCCGCAGCGTGTCGGGGTTGGCGACGCCGCCGGGCAGCAACAGCATGTCATAGGCGTCGGCTTCGACCGTATCGAGGGTCGTGTCGGGGGTGATGGTCTCGCCCTTCTCGTCATGCTCCATCCCCTGGATGGGGTCGCTGGCGGGCGACGCCAGCGTCACGTCATGGCCGGCGTCGCGCAGCGCGTCGCGTGGGGCGATGAGTTCGGATTGTTCGAAGCCGTCGGTGGCGATGATCAGGACGCGGGCCATGGCGGGTCTCCTCAAGTGGCGAGGAGCCAACGGCGCTGGCGGCGCGCCGTTCCCGTCAGTGACGGAAGTGGCGCATCCCGGTGAACACCATGGCGAGCCCGCGTTGGTCGGCGGCGGCGATCACCTCGGCATCGCGGATCGAGCCGCCGGGCTGGATGATCGCGGTGGCGCCCGCCTCGGCGGCGGCGATCAGCCCGTCGGCGAAGGGGAAGAAGGCGTCCGAGGCGACGGCGCTGCCGAGCGTTTTCGGCGCGGGCCAGCCGGCGGTGGCGGCGGCGTCCTTGGCCTTGAGCGCCGCGATTCGCGTCGAATCGAGGCGGCTCATCTGGCCGGCGCCGATGCCGGCGGTGGCGCCGTCCCTGGCATAGACGATGGCGTTCGACTTGACGTGACGCGCCACGGTCCAGGCGAAGAGCAGGTCGCGCCATTCGGTTTCGGTGGGCCCGCGCGCCGTCACCACATCGCAGTCGGTCCGCGCGACGGCGCCGTTGTCGCGCGACTGGACGAGCATGCCGCCGCCGATCTGGCGCAGCGCCAGGCCCGGCCGACGCGCATCGGGCAGCGCCGCCAGCAGCAGCCGCAGATTCTTCTTGCCCGCGAACACCGCGCGCGCCGCGTCGTCGGCGTCGGGGGCGATGACGACTTCGGTGAAGATCGCCGCGATCGCTTCGGCGGTCGGGCCGTCGAGCGGCCGGTTGACGGCGATGATGCCGCCGAAGGCCGACACCGGATCGCAGTCGAACGCCGCCTTGTACGCCTCGGCCAGGCTGGCGCCGGTGGCGACGCCGCAGGGATTGGCGTGCTTGATGATCGCGCAGGCCGGGGGGCCATCGCGGAATTCGGCGATCAGTTCGAGCGCGCCATCGGCGTCATTGTAATTGTTGTAGCTGAGTTCCTTGCCCTGCAGCTGGCGCGCCGCGGCGATGCCGGCGCCCGCCACCTGGGGGCGGTAGAGCGCCGCCTGCTGATGGGGGTTTTCACCATAGCGCAGCGTCTCGGCGCGGGTCAGCGCCAGTGGCAGCAGCGGCGGAAAGCGCTCGCCCTGGTCGGCGAAGGCGAACCAGCTGGCGACCGCGGCGTCATAGGCGGCGGTATGGGCAAAGGCAGCGGCGGCGAGGCGCTTGCGCAAGGCGAGCGGCGTCGCGCCGTCGTGCGCGTCGAGCGAGGCCAGCACATCGGCATAATCGCCGGGATCGGTGACAATCGCGACATGGGCATGGTTCTTCGCCGCCGAGCGCACCATGGCGGGGCCGCCGATATCGATATTCTCGATGATCTCGTCGCGCGCCGCGCCTTTCGCCACCGTTGCGGTAAAGGGGTAGAGGTTGACGACGGCCAGATCGATCGCCGCGATGCCATGCGCCGCCATCGCCACGACATGGCCCTCGACATCGCGGTCGGCGAGAAGCCCGCCATGGACCATCGGGTGCAGCGTCTTGACGCGGCCGTCCATCATTTCGGGAAAGCCGGTCAGTTCGGCGACGTCCTCAACCGCCAGCCCCGCCGCGCGCAGCGCCGCCGCGGTGCCGCCGGTCGAGACCAGCGCCACGCCGCGCGCCGCCAGCGCCGCGGCGAAATCGACAATGCCGGCCTTGTCGGAAACCGACAGCAGCGCGCGGCGGACGGGAACGAGATCGGGCATCGGGAACCTGGGGCTGGGGACGGCGCCGTCGTCCTAGGGGGTGACGGCGGTGAGGGGAAGCGGGTCAGTCGAGGGCGCCGCGCAGATTGCCGAGGATGATGTCGAGATGGCCGTGCAGCGCCGCCTTGGCATCGTCGTCGAGCCCGGCGAAGGCGCGCGCCTCCTCCTTGGCCGCCAGCAGGTGCAACTGCTCCAGCAGCGGCTCGGCTTTGGCGGTCAGATGGATGCGATTGGCTCTGCGATCGGCGGGGTCGGGGCGGCGTTCGAGAACGCCATCCTCGCACAGCCGGTCGATCATTCGCCCAGCAGTAACATCGCCGACGCCAAGCAGCCGCGCGATATGGCGCTGGGTGCTGCCCTGCGCCGCGGCGACGACGGCCACCGTCCGCCACTGCGCCGAGGTCATCCCCGAATCGGCGGCGCGCCCATCGAAGCTGTAGCGCAGCGCGCGGGCGGCCATGGCGATCTTGAAGTGCAGCGTGCGCGGCGGCGGATCGGAACTCTCGGTGATGGCGGCCTCCTCGCGGGCCATGTGAAGGTGCGACGCCGTCGGCGTCAACCATCGTTGCAGGGGATCGCCCCGTCTTGCGCCGCCGCGCCGCGTTCAGTCCGCCCTCGCCGGATCGCTGCTCAGCCGCGCGACCAGCTCATAGCCGAGGCGGCGGCGGAAATCCGGGTCGGTCGGCGACAGGCGATAGCGCGGGTCGACAAGGATATCGACGGCGCTCGCCGCCATCTCGCCCTTGGGCTGGCGGATGGTGGTGATCGGCGGCCAGGCGGCGCGCGCCGTCGGCGCATCGTCGAAGCCGGCGATCGCCAGCCGCTCGGGCACGGCGATGCCGAGGCGCATCGCGGTGACGAGGACGCCGAGCGCCATGTCGTCGTTGCTGGCAAAGATCGCCGTCGGCAGGCTGGCGCCGCGCAGCATGGCATCGCCGACGCGCAGCCCGCTGCGGAAGGAAAAATCGCCCTCGCCCAATCGATCGGGCCGCACCGCCAACCCGGCGGCGGCCATGGCGGCGCAAAAGCCGTCGAGGCGCTTGGCCGACGAACTGTGCGCCGGGTCGCCCTTGATGAAGCCGATGTCGCGATGGCCGAGGCCGATGAGATGCTCGGTCATCTCGCGCGTCGCGGCGGTATCGTCCATGTCGACCAGCCCCGACCGCCCGGGGTCGTCGCGCGGCGAGATCCGCACATAGGGCAGCCCCTCGCGGTCGAGCAGGTCGAGCAGCACGCCATTGTCGCAGATCGGCGGCGACAGGATGGCGCCATCGAGGCGCAGCGCCTTGATGATGGCGACGACATCGCCGGGCCAGCCGGGCGCCGCGGTATCGAGGGGCTCGACGACGAGGTGATAGCTGCGCGCCCGGCAGCGCATCAGCGCGCCAAGCTGGAGATCGGCGGCATAGCCCGAGCCGGGGTCGTCGAGGAACAGCCCGAGCAGATAGGAACGCGAGCTCGACAGGCTGCGGGCGAAGGCGTTGGGGCGATAGTCGAGGTCGTCGACGATGCGCTGGACAGCGTCGCGGACTTCGGGGCGGACATGGGCTTCGCCGTTGATGACCCGCGACACCGTCTTGGGCGAAACCCCGGCGCGCAGCGCGACGTCCTTGAGCGTCACCGGCCTCATGCGCGCGCCCCCCGCGCGAACAGCGCTATCCCGGCATAGCACAGCGCCGGCAGCAGCAGCGCCGGCGCCAGCCCGGCCGCATCGGCGACGATGCCGGTCAGCAGCGGTACGACGGCGCCGCCGACGACCGCCATGCACAGCAGCATCGATGCCAGCGGCGCGAGGCCATGATCGGCGGGCAGGGCCAGGGCATAGATCGTCGGATACATGATCGAATTGCCGAGGCCGACCGCGATGAGCGCGACGGCGGCGGCGATGCCGGTGCTGGCGCTGGCGGTGACGACGAGCAGCATCGCGGCCACCGCGGCCGCGGCAAGCAAGGTCGTCGGCGCCAGCCGGCGCAGCAGCGCCGCGCCGGCAAAGCGCCCTACCATGGCGCCGCCCCAATAGAGGCTGACGAGCTGCCCCGCCACGACCGGCGCTGCGGCAAGGATTTCGCGGCGCATCAGGAAGTCGGCGAGCAGCGCGCCGATCGTCACTTCGGCGCCGACATAGGCGAACATCGCCGCGGAGCCGGCGGCGAGCC
>LJHX01000060.1 GCA_001295935.1 alpha proteobacterium AAP81b | reverse complement strand
GGCTGGATGCCAGCGTGCGCTGGCATGACCCGGAAGGTGGCAGCCTACCCCGCGCCGTGCCCCCGCGCGAGATAATCGGCCGACTGCATCTCGATCAGCCGGCTCACCGTCCGCTCGAACTCGAACACGCCGTCGCCCGCCGTATAGAGCTCGGCGGGCACCGCATCGGCCGACGCCAGCAGCTTGACCTTGTGCTCGTAGAGCGCGTCGATCAGCGTCACGAAACGCACCGCCTCGTTGCGGTTCTCGGGCGCCAGCCGCGGGATGCCGACGATGAACACCGTGTGATAGCGCCGCGCGATCGCCAGATAATCGGCGGCCCCCAGCGGCTGGCGGCACAGCCGCGCGAAGGAGAAGACCGCGACCCCCTTCAGCGATTTCGGCACGAACAGGCTGCGCCCGCCGGGCACCGCAATCGTCTCGGTCGGCACCCGGGCGCGATCCTCGACCGGATAATCGGTCAGCGCGAAGAAACTCGCCGCCAGCGCCGCGGTCGCCTCGGGACCATTGGGCACCAGCCAGGTCCGCGCGCCGGCCAGCCGCGCCATCCGGTAATCGGTCGGGCCATCGAGGGCGACGACCTCGCAGCGTTCCTTGAGCAGCGCGATGAAGGGCAGGAACAGCGCGCGATTGAGGCCGTCCTTGTAGAGATCGTCGGGCGGGCGATTGCTCGTCGCCACCACCGTCACCCCGGCGGCGAACAGCGCGGTGAACAGCCGGCCGAGGATCGCGGCGTCGGCAATGTCCTTGACCTGCATCTCGTCGAAGCAGAGCAGCCTCGCCCGCCCCGCCTGCCAGCGCGCCACCTGGGGGATCGGGTCCTCGCCACTCGCCTCGCGCGCCGCATGGATGGCGGCGTGGATCTCGAGCATGAATTCGTGGAAGTGGACGCGCTGCCGGGGCTCGACGGCAACCTGGCCGAAAAACAGGTCCATGACCATCGACTTGCCGCGCCCGACGCCACCCCAGAGGTACAGCCCGCGCGCCGGCGGCGGCGCCTCGGCGCCGAAGAGGCGCCCGAACAGGCCCGGTTTCGGGGTCGGCGCTTCGAGCGTTTCGGCAAGTTCCTGCAGCCGCGCCGCGACCGCCGCCTGGGCGGGATCGGCGCGAAGCTCGCCCGCCGCCACCAGCGCCGCATAGGCGGCGGCAACCCCGGCCACTAATCGACCTGGTGCGATTGCGGCCGACCGTCATGGCCGTCGCCCTCGGGGCGCGGCTTCCTCGGCACCTTGCGCATCGTGCCCGTAAAGCTCGCGACATTGACCCCACCCTGGGTGACCAGCCCGCGGACGAACAGCATCTTGCCGGTTTCCTTGAGGATCTCGCCACTCGCCTCGATCGGTGTGCCGACGATGCCGGCGCTGAGGAAGTCGGTGGCGCAACTCAGCGTCACCGCAGCGCTATTTTCGAGCTGGCGATAGATGATGCCGAACATCGCCATGTCGATGAACGACATGATGAAACCGCCATGGATATAGCCGAGGCCGTTCGAATGCCGGCGATCGGTTTCCATCCGGCATTCGACGCCCTGGGCGCCTTCGCGGAAATAGAAATCGCCGAGCAGGCTGGCAAAGCGGCCATCGGGCTCGCGCCGCCAGACGGTCCAGCCGGCGTTGGGGCCTTCGGTGATGCGTTCGCGTGACATGATTGAGGGGTTAGCGGCACTGCCCAAGGGAAGTAAAGTGGCCTCCGGTGGCAAGGGGCTGAGCCCCTTGACCCCTTGGCTTGGGGCGGTCCTATGACGGTCGAGACAGTACGCGACGGCACGATCCTGATCGTCACCATCGATCGCCCCCAGGCCCGCAACGCCGTCGATCCCGCCACCGCCAATCGCCTGCGTGACGCCTTCGAGGCCTTCGAGGCCGATGACAGGCTGAGCGTCGCCATTCTCACCGGCGCCGGCGGGACCTTCTGCGCCGGCTTCGACCTGAAAACCGTCGGCGCGGCGAACCCGCGCTACGACCCCGATGGCGAAGGCCCGATGGGGCCGACGCGCCGGCTGCTGGCGAAGCCGGTGATCGCCGCGGTCGAGGGCCATGCCGTCGCCGGCGGGCTGGAACTGGCGCTGTGGTGCGACCTGCGGGTGGCGTCGGCAACCGCGGTGTTCGGCGTCTTCTGCCGGCGCTGGGGCGTGCCGCTGATCGACGGCGGCACCGTCCGCCTGCCGCGCATCATCGGCCAGGGCCGGGCGCTCGACATGATCCTCACCGGCCGCGCCGTCGCCGCCGACGAGGCGCTCGCCTGGGGCCTTGCCGACCGCCTCGTCCCCGCCGGCGAGGCACTTGCCGCGGCGCAGGCGCTGGCGCGCGACATCGCCGCCTTCCCGCAACTCTGCCTGCGCGCCGACCGGCTGTCGGCCTTCCAGCAATGGGACCGCCCGCTCGACGCCGCGCTCAACGGCGAGGCGCATGGCGGCCTGGCGCCGCTGCAAGCCGAAGCCGTCGCCGGCGCGGCGCGCTTCGCCGGCGGCGCCGGCCGCGGCGGACGCTTCGGGGATTAGCTGGTCTGCGGTGCCGCCGATCCGGCGTTGAGCCGCGCCATCGCTTCGCCAGCGCGGACGATGGCGATGCCGCGGTAGCCGCCGAGATCGAGCAAGTGCTCGTCGCCCGAGACGATCATATCGGCCTGTCCGGCCAATGCTGCTGCGAGCACCTCGTCATCGGCAGGGTCTCGCGCGATGACCGGCACAATTTCGGCTGGGTGAACAAGAATTACCAGACGGGCATAGCCGTCATATAATTGGCGTGCCGTCAAACCGCGGGCTGACAGTTGCGATGCGAACTTGCGGCGCGAAACAACCGTCCACAACTCGGTAAGTAGCGCCGGGCTGGAAATCAGATCAACTTTCGAATCCTGCGCCGCATCCATCAGCCGCCCAGGAACGCCGGCCCACAGCAATCCCGAAACGATGATATTCGTGTCAGCGACCAGCCGCACGGCGCTTTTCGGCTCGTACGGCGTCGATCTCCTCCTGAATTTCAGCCTCGCTCATCGGCGGCAGGGGATCAGCCTGCAATCGCTCGCGGATGGCCCGCAATTCTGCTCCCGCCTGCCGACGGATGGCGTCGCGAACCATCGCTTCGCTCGCCGCCGGCTGGAAAAGCCCGAGGCGGGTCGCCGACTCGGCGAGATCGTCCGGCAGGATGAGGTGAACCGTCGCCATGCCCCGCATATATGCCGATGCCGCGCCGCAGACCAGTCCGGGGCGCAGCGCCTTCGTTTCGGCGATTGACAGGACGCGCCGCCGCTGGCGAACACTTTTCAACCCGAGCCCCGGAGACCGCGATGCGCTTCACACCGTTCCTGCTCGCACTGGCCTGGTTCGGCAGCGTCGCGGCGGCGCCGCCGGCGATCATCGACCTGACCGGCGATTTCACCCGCATCGCCCATGAAAGCGAAGGCCTGCCCGCCGCGACCCGCGTCGCGCGCTTCAAGGCCGCCATGGCGACCCGCATCCCGGGCTTCTACGACGCCGCTCGCGTCGGCGCCCCGGTCGCCGAATATGACAGCTATATCGCCCGCGCCCTCGAACGCTTTCCGGCGATCGAGGCGAAGTTCACCGCGCGCGCCGCCGCGGTCGCCGGCCAGCTCGCCGCCGCCCAGGCCGATTTCGCCCGCACCTTCCCCGACAGCGGCGCCCAAGATCAGCCAGCGCCGCCAACCTATCTGCTCCACAGCCTCGGCGAGATGGATGGCGGCACCCGCGAGATCGGCGGTCGCACCGTGCTGGTCTTCGGCGCCGACGTCATCGCCCGGGTCCACCGCGACGATGCCAACGAACGGCCGTTCTTCCAGCACGAGCTTTTCCACGTCTATCACGAGCCGCGCTTCGGCACCTGCAAGGCGAACTGGTGCTCGCTTTGGGAAGAGGGCATGGCGACCTATGTCGCGGCGCGCCTCAATCCCGGCGCGCGCGACGACGAGCTGCTGCTGCCCGCCGCCGACATGGCGAAGATCGCCGCCGACCTGCCCGCCGCCATCTGCGCGATGCGCCCGCTGCTGATCTCCGAGTCGCAAGCCGATTATCGCAAATTGTTCAACGGCGGCAGCAGCCTGTCCGGCCTGCCCGAGCGCAGCGGCTATTTCGTCGGCTATCTCGTCGCGCAGAAACTCGGGGCCGGGCGGTCGCTGCCGGAACTCGCGGCATGGTCGCCGGCCGAGGCGCGCGCGCGGATTTTCGCCGTCCTCGACGAACTCGCCCCGGCCTGTCAGGATCGCCCGCGTTAAGCCGAAAGGCACTCCCGAGGGCTCCATATGCCGAGCAACGCCGACTTTGCCGCGATGGATGCCTGGCTCGGCGCCCGTGTCGGCGGTGACGATGCCATCCTCGAGGCCGCCACCGCGCGTGCCGAAGCCGCCGGGCTACCGGCCATCGCCGTCTCGGAACTCCAGGGCAAGTTCCTGCATCTCCTCGCCAAGCTCGTCGGCGCCCGCCGCATCCTCGAGATCGGCACCCTCGCCGGCTATTCGACCATATGGCTGGCGCGCGCCCTGCCCGCCGACGGCCGGCTCGACACGCTCGATATCGACCCGCGCCACGCCGATGTCGCCGCTGCCAATTTCGCCGCCGCCGGGCTCGCCGATCGCATCACCCTCCACCGCGGGCCGGCGCTGGATACGTTGCCCGGCCTCGCCGACCCCTATGACATGGCGTTCATCGACGCCGACAAGCAGAACAACGCCGCCTATCTCGATTGGGCGATCCGGCTCGGCCGGCCGGGATCGCTGATCGTCGTCGACAATGTCGTGCGTCGCGGCGAGGTCATCGCCGGCGACGACGCCAAGGCCGCCGGCACCCGCGCGCTGTTCGATGCACTCATCACCGAGCGCCGCATCGAGGCAACGGCGCTGCAGCTCGCCGGCGCCAAGGGCTGGGACGGGATGGTGATCGCGCGAGTCGTCTGAACCGGCGCCGCGCCTTGTGCTGCGCGCCTAGAGAGAAAAGCCGCCGTCGATGTCGATGCAGGCGCCGGTGATGAAGCTCGCCTCGTCGCTGGCGAGGAAGGCCGTCAGGGCGGCGACTTCCGCGACCGTGCCATAGCGGCCAAGCGCGATCATCGGCGTCATCACTTGCGCGAACGGCCCCGACGCCGGGTTGAGATCGGTATCGACCGGCCCCGGCTGGATGGCATTGACCAGGATACGCCGCCCGGCAAGGTCGCGTGCCCAGCCCTTGGCAAAGGCCGCCACCGCCGCCTTGGTGGCACCATAGGTCGCAACACCAGGGAACGGCAGGGTATGGGCGTTGACACTGCCGATGATCAGGATACGGCCGCCGTCGCGCATATGCGGCAGCGCCGCCGTGGTGCCATGGAAGACCGCATCGACATTGAGGTCCATCATCTTGCGATAGCTGGCTTCACTGGTGGCGCCGATCGTGCCGAACTCCGCCGTGCCGGCGTTGTGGACAAGGATGTCGATCCCGCCGAGCGCCGCCGCCGCGGCATCGACCCCGGCCCTTAGCGCCGTGGTGTCGGCGCCGTCGGCCTTTATCGCGAGCCCCTTGCGGCCGTGCGCCTCGATCGCCGCGACGGTGGCTTCGGCGGCGGCCTGGTTGCCGGCATAGGTAATCGCGACATCGGCGCCATCGGCGGCGAGGCGGATGGCGATGCCGGCGCCGATGCCGCGCGAGCCGCCGGTAACGAGCGCGGTCTTGTTGCTGAGATTGGTCATGTCGGAAACTCCTGTCTGGTGACGGGAGCAAGGTCGTCCACCGCGCCGCCCGACACAAGCCGGCCGGGGCGCAGACTTGTTATGCCGCCGGCAAGGCTGGCTATCGCCCGGCCCGGCAGCGCTCCGTTATCAGCCCTGCCGCTCCAGCATCATGACCTTAATTTCCGCGATCGCCTTGGCCGGATTGAGCCCCTTCGGGCAGACATTGGCGCAGTTCATGATGGTGTGGCAGCGATAGAGGCGGAACGGATCCTCGAGCGCGTCGAGACGCTCACCGGTCATCTCGTCGCGGCTGTCGGCGAGCCAGCGATAGGCCTGGAGCAGGATGGCGGGGCCGAGAAACTTGTCGCTGTTCCACCAATAGCTCGGGCACGCCGTCGAGCAACAGGCGCACAGGATGCACTCGTAAAGGCCATCGAGCTTGCCGCGCTCCTCGACGGTCTGCAGCCGCTCCTCGCCCGACGGCGTCGGGGTGACGGTCTGTAGCCAGGGCTTGATCGAGGCATATTGCGCGTAGAAATGCTTGAAATCGGGGACGAGGTCCTTGACCACCTCCATATGCGGCAGCGGCGTGATGCGCACCTCGCCCTTGATATCGGCGATCGCCTTGGTGCAGGCGAGGGTGTTGAGGCCGTCGATGTTCATCGAGCACGACCCGCAGATGCCCTCGCGGCACGAGCGCCGGAAGGTCAGCGTCGAATCGACCTCCGACTTGATCTTGATCAGCGCGTCGAGAACCATCGGGCCGGTGGCGTCGAGATCGAGGTCATAGCTGTCGTAGCGCGGGTTGGCGCCATCGTCGGGGTTCCAGCGATAGATCTTGAAGGTCTTGACGCGCTTCGACCCCTCGGGCGCCGGAAAGCGGCGCGCCTTGCCGGTGATCTTGCTGTTCGCGGGAAGGGAAAATTCGGCCATTTCAAGTCCTTGCAGGAAGCGCTTGGCGCCTCAATAAACCCGGGCCTTGGGCTTGATATATTCGATTTCGTCGGTCAGCGTATAGGCATGCACCGGCCGCTGGGCGAGTTCGACCGAGCCGTCGCGGAACCAGCCGAGCGAGTGCTTCATGAAATTGTCGTCGTCGCGCTTGGGGAAGTCCTCGTGCATGTGCGCGCCGCGGCTTTCGTGGCGCTCCTTGGCCATATGGATGGTCAGCACCGCCTGGCCGATCATGTTGTCGAGCTCGAGCGTCTCGATCAGGTCGGTGTTGAACACGAGGCTACGGTCCGAAATGCCGATATCGGCCATGCGCTGATAGACGGCGTCGATCTTGCGAACACCCTCGTCGAGGATTTCCGAGGTGCGGAACACCGCGGCGTTCGACTGCATGGTCTTCTGCATGGCGAGGCGCACCTCGCTCGTCGACGACCCACCCTTGGAATGGCGGAAGCCATCGAGGCGGCCGAGTGCCATGTCGGCCGAATCCTTGGGCAGCGGCGCGTGCGCGGTGCCGGGCTTGAGCACCTCGGCGACGCGGTGCGCCGTCGCCCGGCCGAAGACGACAAGGTCGATCAGGCTGTTCGACCCCAGGCGGTTGGCGCCATGCACCGAAACGCACGCCGCCTCGCCGACGGCGAACAGGCCGGGCACGACAGCATCGGGGTCGCCGTCCTTCAGGGTGACGACCTCGCCGTGATAGTTGGTCGGGATGCCTCCCATATTGTAGTGAACCGTCGGCGTCACCGGGATCGGCTCCTTGGTGACATCGACGCCGGCGAAGACTTTCGCCGTTTCCGAAATGCCGGGCAGGCGTTCGTGAAGAACCGCGGGGTCGATGTGGTTCAAGTGCAGGAAGATATGGTCGCCTTCCTTGCCGACGCCGCGGCCCTCACGGATCTCCATCGCCATCGAGCGACTGACGACATCGCGCGACGCGAGGTCCTTGGCCGACGGCGCGTAACGCTCCATGAAGCGCTCGCCCTGCGAATTGGTCAGGTAACCACCCTCGCCGCGGGCGCCCTCGGTAATCAGCACGCCGGCGCCATAGATGCCGGTCGGGTGGAACTGGACGAACTCCATGTCCTGCATCGCCACCCCAGCCCGGATCGCCATGCCGCCGCCGTCGCCGGTCGAGGTGTGCGCGCTCGTCGCCGAGAAATAGCAGCGGCCATAGCCGCCCGTCGCCAGCACCGTCTGGTGGCTGCGGAAGCGGTGGATCGAGCCATCGTCCATGTTGATGGCGATGACGCCGCGGCACTCGCCATCGACCATGATGAGATCGATGGCGAAATATTCGATGTAGAAGTCGGTCGCATACTTCAGGCTCTGCTGGTAGAGCGCGTGCAGCATGGCATGGCCGGTACGGTCGGCGGCGGCGCAGGTGCGCTGCGCCGGCGGCCCCGCGCCCATATTCTGCATCATGCCGCCGAACGGTCGCTGGTAGATGCGCCCCGCCTCGGTACGGCTGAACGGCACGCCGAAGTGCTCGAGTTCATAAACCGCCGCCGGTGCCTCGCGGCAGAGATATTCGATCGCGTCCTGGTCGCCGAGCCAGTCCGATCCCTTGACGGTGTCGTACATGTGCCAGGTCCAGTGATCGGGGCCCATGTTGCCAAGGCTGGCCGCGATGCCGCCCTGCGCCGCCACCGTGTGCGACCGTGTCGGGAAGACCTTGGTGATGCACGCGGTCTTCAGCCCGGCCTCGGCGATGCCCATCGCGGCACGCAGCCCCGACCCGCCGGCGCCGACGACGACGGCATCATAGACATGGTCGACGATCTGATAGGCTGGCGGCATCAGGCGGCTCCCAGAGCGATCTTGAGCACCGCGAAGACCGCTGCCGCCGCCCCCGCCAATGCATAGAAATTCAACGCCAGCATCGCCAGCACGCGTGTCGGCCCGCTGAGATAATCCTCGAGCATCACCTGCACGCCCAGGCGGAAATGCCAGAAAACCGAGGCGATGAGCAGCAGCATCGGCACCGCAGCGACGGGTTGCCGCAGCCACAGCACGACGCTCGAATAATCGAGGCTCGGCAGCCGCACCAGCGAGGCCACAAACCACAGCAGCAGCGCGATATTGGCGACCGCGGTAACGCGCTGCATCCACCAGTGATGGACGCCCTCATGCGCGGCGCCCAGGCCACGCACCCGCCCGAGATCGGTTCCGGCACCCATCGTCAGAGACCCTTGTGGAGGTAGATGGCGATCCAGGTCAGGATCGTCAGCAGCGTCGACGCGATGATCGTCGCGGTGGCGGCGGCCTTCGAAACACCGATCTCGAGCGCCTGGCCGGTATCCATCACCAGATGCCGGATGCCCGAACAAAGATGCTGGAAAAACAGCCAGGTGCTGCCGAAGGCGATGACGAGGCCGATCGGCCCCGTGGCGACCCACATGAAGGTCGCATAGGCTTCTGGGCCGG
Source organism: alpha proteobacterium AAP81b (assembly GCA_001295935.1). Taxonomy (GTDB): domain Bacteria; phylum Pseudomonadota; class Alphaproteobacteria; order Sphingomonadales; family Sphingomonadaceae; genus Sandarakinorhabdus. Next base: position 14,085 of record LJHX01000060.1, on the reverse strand, counting down.
TGGCGGCGGCGACCAGCCACCACAGGAACAGCCAGACGACGCCCAATGCCATGGCATTGCCGGTGATGCGATGCAGGATCGAAACGACCGCGTGCACCTGCCATTTCCAGATGGTCAGGTGCGGCGAAAGCGGTCGTGGAGCGGTCGGACGGCCGGCCATAATTTCCCCAATAACAAGCGCCGCGGCGCCGGCAGGGCCGAGCGTCGGGCTCGCGCCGGTAATAACCCTTCACGCCCCCAGCGCAACCATTGTCGCGCCGGTGGTAGCGCGGTGCCGCCTGTGCAATCAGCCAGCGGCGATCCGGGCCCGGCGTTCCCTCAGAAAGTCGCGCTCGGCTTGTGTCGTCGTCAGCGCCAGCGCCGCGTCATAGGCAGCGACCGCCGCGGCGACGGCGCCGGTGCGCGCCAGGAGATCGGCCCGCACGGCATGAAAGGGCGCGAAATCGCCGAAGCGGCTCGCATCGAGCCCGGGAAGCTCGGCCAGCGCCGCCGCCGGCCCCGCGACCTCGGCGAGCGCCACCAGGCGATTGAGCCGCACCAGCGCATCGTCGCGCACGCCGAGCAGGCGATCATAACCCGCCAGCACCGCCGGCCAGGGCGGCGGCGCGGCAAGGCTGGTGCGCGCGCACCAGATGCCCTGGAGGTCGGCCTGGAGGACGCGCGGATGCGCCGGCGCCAGCCCCCGGGCAAGCGCCAGAAAGCCCTGCCCCGCGGCGACCAATGTCGCGTCCCAGGCGGCAGGGTCCTGCGCGGCAAGCGGCACCATGGCGCCCGCGGCATCGAGCCGCGCCGGGCGTCGGCCTTCGGCGAAATGCACCGTCGCCGCCAGCGCCAGCACCTCGGCCTCGCCCGGCAGCAAGGTCGTCAGCAGCGCCGTCAGCCGGACGAGTTCGGGGCCGAGACCGGCATAGGCGCCGGCGCCGGCGGCATCCTCATGCGCCCGGGCATAGGCAATCTCGAGCGTCGTCAGCACCGCCGCCAGCCGCTCGGGCCAGGCACCGCGCGCCGGCAGGTCGAAGGGCACGCCAGCAGCGGCGATCTTGGCCTTGGCGCGCACCAGCCGCTGCGCCATCGTTGCCTCGGCGACGAAAAAGGCGCGCGCCACATCCTGTGTCGCCAACCCGCAGACCAGCCGCAGGGTCAGCGCGGCGCGAACATCGCTCGCCAGCGCCGGGTGGCAGCAGACGAAGATCAGCCGCAGCCGCTCGTCGGGAATGGCGGCATCGTCGAGCATCGCTTCGACCTCCGGAACCACAGCCTCCTCGACCTCGGGGGCGGCCCGCGCGCGCGTCCGCCGCCGCCGCAGCGCATCGAGCGCGGCGCGTTCGGCGGTGCGGAACAGCCAGGCATCGGGGCGCGCCGGCGGCGCCTCGCCCCAGGCGGCGACGGCGCGCGCGCAGGCTTCGGCAAAGCCCTCCTCGGCGAGATCGAGGTCGCGAAAGCGCGCCGCCAGCGCCGCGACAATGCGCGGGCCAGCGGCGCGGAAAGCGGCGGCGAGCGCCGTCACATGCCGAGGACGGGGCGCACCTCGATGGCGCCATCGCCGGCGAGCGGGATCGCCTTGGCGATGGCGATCGCCGCGTCGAGATCGGGCGCCTCGACGACATAGAAGCCGCCAAGCTGCTCGCGCGCTTCGGCGAAGGGGCCATCGTGGAGACTGTGCGTGCCGCCCGCGGTGCGGACGACGGTGGCAGTGGCGCTGCGCTCGAGCCCGGCGCCGCCGCGCATCTTGTCGCCGATCTGCTGGCTGAAGGCCATGTGCTTGGGGATGATGTCCTGCATCACCGCCGGGTCGGCGTAGGTGGCTTCGTCCTCATAGATCAACAGGGCATATTGCATCGTCGGGCCTCATCGCATCGTGCCGGCGCCCATTCGCCGTGCCTGCCAAAGACGTGCCAGCCTGACCCAAATCGACACGCCCCGATACCGGCAGCGAAATTTTTCTATCCCCCCGGCCCGCACTGGATCAGCACGGTGCGCTCGAGCCCGGCGTAGCGATGCACAAGCGCGTCGCGATAGCCGGCGTCGGCCATCATCGCGAGGAAATGCTGGCGGCTCGGATAGCGGACCATCAGCACCCCGTCCCAATCGGTTTCGGGGCTGCCCGCCATGCCGATGAACACCTGCTCGCACGGGCCCTCGTAGAGCACTTCGGCGTGGCTGATATGCGCCACCGCCACGGTGAAGGCATGGGTATAGCGCGCATAGGCGTCGCGGCCGCTGACCGGCGGCTCGCCGCTCGCGGCGGGATAATTGGCCGTCGCGCGGAACTTGAGCAGGTTGAGCATGACCACCGGGCCGGCGCGGCCATGGTCGCGCAGCGCCCGCACCTGGTCGCGCGTCGGATCGATGCCGGGGTCGAGATTGGCGTGGGTCGGGGTCGCCATGGGATTCCTTGCAAGCGCTGGTGGCGCTACGATCCTGCGCCCGGCTCAAGGATTTTGCCATGCCCAAGCTCGATCTCGCCAGCCTGCCCGTACGAACCGACAGCGGCTACCTGCCGCCCTATCGCGACGCCGTCGCCGGCCGGTCGCGGCGCGCGGTCGCCGCCGCCGGCGGGCTCGCCGCCTTTGGCGCCAACCTCGTCACCCTGGCGCCCGGTGCCTGGTCGAGCCAGCGCCACTGGCACAGCCATGAGGACGAGTTGATCGTCATGCTGGCGGGCGAGGCGGTGCTCGTCGAGGACGATGGCGAGACGCTGCTGCGGCCCGGCGACATTGCCACCTTCGCCGCCGGCGTCGCCAACGGCCACCATCTCCAGAACCGCTCCTCGGCGCCGGCGATGTTCCTCGCGATCGGCAACGACCTGCCGGAAGTCGACGAAACCCATTATCCCGATATCGACATGCACTATGGTCCGGCGACGGGCTTCCGCCGCAAGCTGCCGGCGCCGGCCTGACGACGCCGGCAACGCCGCGGACGCCGGTCAGCGCGGCGCCGGGCTGTCCGCCGTCAGGCGCTTGAAGGTCGAATAGCGCGGGTTGTCGACGGCGCATTTCGCCACCACGGCGTCCATCAGCGCTTCGATCAGCCCCGGGGTTTCGGGGGTCAGTTGCCCGGCGCGCAGCCGGCCGCAGAGTTCGGCGCGCAGCGCATCGAGCCCGGCGTCGTGCCCCAGGAAGCCGGCGAGCGCGGCGCGTTCGGCCTGGCGCGGCAAGTGCGCCAGTTCGCGCGCGACGATGGCCAGCGCATTCTGCGCGACCTTGGCGTGGAAGGCCTGGCGGCCGGTGAGCTGGCCCTCGATCTCGGCGAGGAACAGCGCCACCGCCTCGACGAGCGTCACGGCTTCGATCTGTTCGCTCATATGTCCCCGAAGCGGATGAGGTGGAGAAGGTCGAGCTCGACTTCGGTGACGCGGCGGCCGATGGCGGCGCGCTCCACCGAGGGCACCCGCCCCGAGACATGGTCGTCGCCCAGCTGCAGGCACGACAGCCCCCAGCGCAGATTGGCCCAGACCTCCCAGACACGCGCCTCGGCCGGGTCGACGGCGACGCCGCCGGCGGCGGCATAGGCGTCGTAAAAGGCCTGGCGCTCGCCGAAGCCGCCGACGGGCTTCTGCCATTGGCCGAAGCGCCACGCCGAGGCGCAGAGCCAGCCGATGTCCTCGATCGGCGAGCCCAGATGCGCGAGTTCCCAGTCGAGCACCGCGGCGAGGCCACCCTCGTCGACGATGATGTTGCCCGAGCGATAGTCGCCATGGACGATGACGCTTGGGCTCCGGTCGGCAACGCGCTCGCGCAGCCAGGCAAAGGCCAGGTCGAAAGTCGGCGAATTGACGCCGAAATGGCGATAATGGTCAAAACTCGTGGCGAGCTGGGCGGCGCTCGACTGGCCGGTGAGGCCGATGGCAGCACCTTCGGCCATGGGAATGGCGTGCAGCCGCGCCAGCGTCGTCGCCATCTGCCCGGTCAGGCGATCGCGCGCCGCGGCATAGGCCGGCAGCTTGAGCCAGCGCGGCGCCAGCGCCTCGCCGTCGATCCGCGCCATGACGAAGCCGGCACCGAGGCCGTCGCCGGGGGCGAGGACGGCGACGACCTCGGCAACGGGCAGGCCGTGACGAAAAGCGAGCATCTGCAAGGCCGCCTGGGTCGCCTTGGCCATGCCCTCGCCGCGCTCGCCGGCGGCGGCGCACTGCAGGATCAGCGGCCAGGGGGTGCCGTCGCGCACCGCATCGACCGCCCAGGTCGCCGACGCGGCGCCCCCCGACAGCGCCGTCATTGCGGTGACTTCGATGTCGCCGCCGACGGCACGCGCCAGCACCGCGGCAACCCGCGCGATCTGCGCCTCGATTTCGGCCATGGTCTCTCCTTGCGCGCCGACCCTGGGGTCGATTGCCGTTACTCGGAAACGGCACGATCAACGCCCTCCCCCTTGTGGGGAGGGCGACTCGGCGCCAGCCGAGCGGGTGGGGGTTGCGGCGCGTGGCAGGCTGGACGCCAGCGACCGCGGCGGGGCAGCGTTACGCCTGTCCTACACGAACCGAATAGGTTACAAGCGCCGAAAGCCCGCTTCCCTGGAAACCCTATGCCCCTGCCCTGTCTCGGCCCGCGCTGGGCCATGCACCACCCCGCGCTGCGCCGGGGCACGCCCGGCAAGCGCCGAGACGAGGCGCCGCAGGAATCCGGCCGAAACGGTAAAGTTGGTCAACTTCCGATGCCGCGACGGCGTGCGGCGGCCCGGCCCCTGCCCGTCGCGCGGCGCGCTCGCATCATCGTGCGGCGACGGTACTTCGGTGAACTTCGGGCGGCGCGACGCGTGTCGCGCGGCCGGCGCCCGGCCATCCCCGCGCGTCGCGTCATCATCGTAAATCGACTGTGCTTCGGTGAACTTCCGGCATCGGCGCGTCGGATCGCGGCGCGCCATCGCATGCCTTGCCGCGCGGCGCCGGGATCGCCAGAAGACCCCATGGCCACAATCCTCCTGACCGGTGCCTCGCGTGGGATCGGTGCCGCCGCCCATGCCGCGCTGACCGCCGCCGGGCACCGTGTCATCGGCCATTCGAGCCGCGGTGGCGGCGGCCTGATCGGTGCCGACCTCGCCGAACCTGGCGCCGCCGCGGCGCTGTGGCAGGCAGCGCTGACCGCGAGCGGCGGGCAGATCGACGTCCTCGTCAACAACGCCGGGGTTTTCGAAGCCGTCGATATCGCCGACGATGCCGAAGCCTTTGCGGCGACCTGGGCCCGCAGCCTCGCCATCAACCTCACCAGCGCCGCCGAACTTTGCCGGCTGGCAGTGTTGCATTTCCGGACAAACGGCGGCGGCCGCATCGTCAACGTCGCCAGCCGCGCCGGCCACCGCGGCGACAGCCCGCAGCACTGGCATTATGCCGCCGCAAAGGCCGGGCTGATCGCGATGACCAAGACCATCGCCCGCGGCCATGCCGGCGACGGCGTGCTGGCCTTCGCCGTGGCGCCGGGGTTCACGATGACCGGGATGGCGGAGGAATATCTCGCGTCACGCGGCGGCGACAAATTGCTCGCCGATATTCCCTTGGGGCGCGTCGCAGCGGCTGAGGAAGTCGCCGAAACCATCCGCTGGCTGGCCAGCGACGCGCCGGCGTCGCTGACCGGGGCGACGCTTGACATCAATGGGGCGAGCTATGTGCGGTAGGCGCGCTAACCCCCCTCCCGCTTGCGGGAGGGGCTGGGGGTGGGAATGGCACCGCCCGTGGGCATCTGTTGAGCGACCTCCCACCCCCGACCCCACCGGCAGCCGCAGGCGACCGCAGGTCAACCGGGAGGGGAGGAAGTGAGCTGGACCGTCGCCTTCCCCGTCAATCGCGCCGACGCCGAAGCACTGCCCGACGTCGATGACCTGTTCGACGCGCCCCCCACGCTCAACGTCGAGGAGCCCGACCCGGCGCGCCCCGACGACTGGCTGCTGACCGCCTATTTCGCCGACCCGCCGTCACCCGACGCGGTGACGCGCCTGGCATCGCTGTTCCCGAGCGCCGGGCCGGTGACGGTGGCGGAGCTCGAAGAAGCGGACTGGACGACGCTGTCGCAGCGCGGCCTCGAACCGGTGCGCGCCGGGCGCTTCCTCGTCCATACCGCGGCGCACACCGCCGCGGTCCGCCCCGGCGATCGCGCCATCCGCATCGAAGCCGGCCTCGCCTTCGGCACCGGCCAGCACGCGACGACGCTCGGCTGCCTGCACGCCCTCGACCGGCTCGGCAAGCGCCGCGCCCGCCCGGCGCGGATCGCCGACCTCGGCACCGGCACCGGCGTCCTCGCCATCGCGGCGCTGAAACGCTGGCCGGGCGCCGCGGCGGTCGCCAGCGACATCGACCCGGTCGCGATCGGCGTGGCGGAAGGCAATGCCAGGGCCAACCGGACGCGCGCCGGCCGCGCCGCCGGGCGGCTCGAACTCGTCACCGCCCCCGGCCTCGGCCATCCCCGCCTCAAGGCGCGCGCGCCCTATGATTTGGTTCTCGCCAATATCCTGGCGCCGCCGCTGATCGCGCTGGCCCGTGAGTTGGCGCATGCGACGTCGCCCGGCGGCACCGTGGTGCTCGCCGGGTTGCTGTCGGGCCAGGCGCGACGCGTCCGCGCCGCCTATCGCCGCCATGGGCTGGTGCCGATGGCGACGCTTGGCCGCGCCGAATGGCCGTGCCTTGTCTTGAAGCGTCGAGCCTCAGCCCCCGGCACTGCCGGGGGCCGCAAGCGCTGAGTTACAGCGCGTGGAACAACCGCGTTTCGGCAAGCACCGGGGTCAACCGGAGGCGCGCCTTCTTGCGCGCGACATTCGCTGCGGGCGTCCCCGACAGCGCGGCGACCATCGTCGCGGCGGTGGGGGCGGGCTGCGGTTCGAAGCCCTGAAGAACGATCTTCATTTCGCTTCTCCTCGTCTGTCGTCGGGACCGTTCCCGATGACGAGGTGTTATCTAGCCCAGGCCGGAACGATTGTGCAGCGCAGCAAAAGGCAGCCCAGCCATGCGCTGAGCGCATACCGTCAGGGTCAGTCAGCCCCCGCTTGCGCCGCCACCAGCGCCTGCCATTCGGCCTCGTCGATGACCTTGACCCCCAGCGCCTCGGCCTTGGCACGCTTCGACCCGGCGTCGGCGCCGGCGACGACCAGGCTGGTCTTCGCCGACACCGACCCCGAGACCTTGGCGCCGAGCGCCTCGGCCTGGGCACGCGCCTCGTCGCGGGTCAGGCTGGTCATCGCACCGGTGAACACAATCGTCTGGCCGCTGAGCGCGGTGACCTTGGCGGCGGGCAGCGCCTGCGGCGTCACTTCCGCCAGGAGGTCGGCGAAGGTCGCCTGGTTGTGCGGCTCGGCGAAGAAGTCGACCAGCGCTTCGGAGACGACCGGGCCGATGCCGTCGATTGCCGTCAGCCGCGCCAGCGCGCTGCTGTCGCCGGCCGCCGCCAGCGCCGCGTCGCGCACCGCCTCGGCAGTGCCGAAATGCCGCGCGAGGTCGCGCGCCGTCACCTCGCCGATATGGCGGATGCCGAGCGCGAACAGGAAGCGGTCGAGGCCGACCTGGCGCCGCGCCTCGATCGCCGCGAGCAAATTGTCGACCGACTTTTCCTTGAAACCCTTGCGCGCCACCAGCGCGTCGCGGTGCGCTTTCAGCCGGAAGATGTCGCCCGGCGTGCGGATCAGGCCTTCGCCGGCGAAGAGTTCGATGCGCTCGCTGCCCAGCCCCTCGATGTCGAAGGCGTGGCGGGAGACGAAGTGACGGAGGCGCTCGGCGACCTGCGCCGGGCAGGTCAGCCCGCCGGTGCAGCGCGTCACCACCTCGTCAGCCTCGCGCACCGCCGTCGAGCCGCAGACCGGACAGTGGCCGGGGAAAACATAGGCCGCGGCGCGCTCGCCTTCGGTCGCCACGACGCCGAGGATCTGCGGGATGACATCGCCGGCGCGCTGGACGCGAACGCGGTCGCCGGGGCGGACGTCGAGGCGGGCGATCTCGTCGGCATTGTGCAAGGTCGCGTTGGTGACGACGACACCGCCGACCGTCACTGGTTGCAGGCGCGCCACCGGCGTCAGCGCGCCGGTGCGGCCGACCTGGATATCGATCGCCAGCAGGGTCGTCTCGGCCTGCTGCGCAGCGAATTTATGCGCCACCGCCCAGCGCGGGGATCGCGCGACAAAGCCGAGCCGCGCCTGCCAGTCGAGGCGATCGACCTTGTAGACGACGCCATCGATATCGAAGGGCAGGTCGGCGCGGGCGCCCTCGACCTCGCGGGTGAAGGCCAAGGCTTCGTCGATATCGGCACAGCGGCGATGCAGCGGCCCCAGATCGAAGCCCCAGCTGCCGATTTCGGCCATCACCTCGCCTTGCGTCGTGCCGGGCACCTCGTCGATCTCGCCCCAGCCATGGGCGATGAAGCCCAAGGGCCGCGCCGCGGTGATGCTGGCGTCGAGCTGGCGCAGCGACCCCGCCGCGGCGTTGCGCGGATTGGCGAAGACCTTGCCGCCCGCCGCCGCCTGGCGAGCGTTCAAGGCGGCGAAATCGGCCTTGGTCATATAGACTTCGCCGCGCACCTCGGCGAGGCGCGGCGCGACGCTTGGCAGCACCTGCGGCAGGCCGATGACGTGGCGGACATTGGCGGTGACATTCTCGCCGGTCGTGCCATCGCCGCGGGTGGCGCCGGTCACCAGCCGCCGGCCCTCGTAACGCAGGCTGCACGACAGGCCGTCGATCTTGGCCTCGGCGACAAGCGCGACGGGCTCATCGTCGCCAAGCCCCAGGAAGCGGCGGACGCGGGCGACGAATTCGCGCGCGCCATCGTCGGAAAAGACATTGTCGAGGCTGAGCATCGGCCTGGCGTGGACGACCTTGCCGAAACCAGTGGCGGGCGCGGCGCCGACCTTGAGGCTGGGGCTGTCGGGGCGGACCAGCGCCGGAAAAGCCGCCTCGATCGCGGCGTTGCGTTGCACCAGCGCGTCATAATCGGCGTCGCTGATCGTCGGGGCATCTTCGGCGTGGTAGCGCCGGCCATGCTCGGCGATCTCCGCCGCCAGTCGCGCCAGCTCGGCGGCGGCCTCGGTCTCGGTCAACGCGGTGGCGTCGGTCGGCAGCATTTCCCCCATGCGACCGTCCTACCAGCCGACGCAAGGGCAAGGAAAGACCATGGTTGACTTGCGCACGGCCGGCGCGAGGCTGGCGGCATGAACCCGCTCTACACCGCCATGCCGACGACGATCTTCGAGACGATGTCGGCGCGCGCCCGGGCGAGCGGCGCGATCAACCTCGGCCAGGGCTTTCCGGACAGCGGCTGGCCGCCGGACGTGCTCGACGCTGCTGCGGGCGCGCTGGCGGGGGGCTCCAACCAATATCCGCCGATGGCCGGCACCCCCGAGCTGCGCCGCGCCATCGCCGACCATTATCGCGCCCATCATGGCGTCGATCTCGACTGGCAGAGCGAGATCACCGTTACCTCGGGGGCGACCGAAGCGCTGGCGGCGGCGCTCCTCGCGCTGATCACCCCGGGCGACGAGGTCGTGCTGTTCCAGCCGCTCTACGACGCCTATCGGCCGCTGGTGCTGCGCGCTGGCGGGGTGCCGCGGCTGGTGCGCCTCGCGCCACCGCGGTGGCAGTTCGATGCGGCGGCGCTCGCGGCGGTGTTCGGGCCGAAAACGCGCGTCGTTGTCATCAACAACCCCCTCAACCCGAGCGCCTCGACCTTCGATCGCGCCAGCCTCGAACTGCTCGCCGGCTTTGCAGAAAAGCACGACGCCATCGTCATCAGCGACGAGGTCTGGGAGCATGTCGTCTTCGATGGCGCGGCGCATGTCAGCGTTCTCGACGTGCCGGCCCTGCGCAACCGCAGCGTCAAGATCGGTTCGGGCGGCAAGATCTTCGCGCTGACCGGCTGGAAGGTCGGCTGGCTGTGTGCCGCGCCCGCGCTGACGCAGGTCCTCGCCCGCGCCCACCAGTTCCTGACCTTCACCACCCCGCCCAACCTCCAGGCCGGCATCGCGCATGGGCTGGCCAAGGACGCCGGCTGGTTCACCGCGATGCGCGCCGGCTTCCAGCGCTCGCGCGACCGCCTGGTCAGCGGGCTGACCGCGGCGGGCTATGCCATGCTGCCGAGCGCCGGCACCTATTTCGTCTCGATCGACCTCGCGGCGTCGGGGATCGATCCGGGAGACGTCGCGGTCGCCGATCGCCTGCTCGACGCGGGCGTCGCGACCATCCCGGTTTCGGCCTTCTATGCCGACGATCCAGTCACCACGACCCTGCGGCTGTGCTTCGCCAAGCGGGACGCCGTCCTCGACGCGGCGATCGCGCGGTTGGCGGGAGCGCGGCCGGGGCTGGCGGGGTAAGCGAGTCATCGCGCGCGCCACGGCCAGCTGGTGATCCCGGCGGCGAACAGCGCCCACCAGACGAGCACCGGCTGCAACGCCAGCCGCGGCGCGTGATAGCCCCAACCAAGCACCGCACCGCCGACCGCGACGTTATCGAGGGCATGGTGGATGTTGGCGGGAAAGACGCATACGGCATAGGCCGCCAGCCCCCACCCCGCGGCACGGCGCAGCGGCGGCACGCACAGCCCGACCGCCCCGGCGATTTCGGCGATTCCGGTCAGCGCGATCACCGCTTCAGGCGCCGGCACCCAGTCGGGGGTGATCGCCAGGAAGGGCGCCGGGCGCAGCAGATGCAGCACGCCGGCGGCGAGATAGGCCGCCGCCAGCAGCCAGCGCGACGCGCTCCGGCCCTGCTCGAGGGTCAAGCGCGGGGTATCCGGACGGGCTCGGCGAAGTCGCGGTTCATCGCCTCCTGCAGTTCGACGTCGAGCGGCCAGCGCTGCGACGGCGTGAATTGCAGCATCACCACCACCGCGACCCCGCGCACCGGATCGACCTGGAACTTCGTCCCCGCGGCGCCGCCCCAGCTGTACATGCCGACGGGCGCGCCCTTGGGGCCGCTGCTGCGGGTATCGAAAATCGTCAGTGCCCCGCCGGCACCATAGCCCTTGCTGCCATCGTAGAAGACCCCGGCGGGCAGCAGGTTCGACAGCGCCAGATGGACAGTATCGCGCGGCACCACCTGGCGGCCTTCAAACATGCCCTCGTTCAAGAGCATCTGGACGAAGCGGGCATAGTCGCGCGTCGACGCCATCAGCCCGCCGCCGCCGGAGAACATGAAGGGCGGCGCCAGCCAGTCGCTCTTCGCCGGGCCGTCGATGGCGACGGGGGTGGCAAGCGGCTTCTGTGTGGCATCGATCCAGGCGTAATTGGTCGACAGCCGCGCACGCTTGGCCAGCGGCACCTGGAAACCAGTGTCGGCCATGCCGAGCGGGCGGAAAAGCTGCTCGTTCAGCACCTTGTCGAAGGTTTTTCCGGTCAGGCGTTCGAGCAGCCCGCCGGCAACGTCCATCGCCACCGAATAGCGCCACGCCTCCCCCGGCGGCTGCCAGAGCGGCAGCCCGGCCAATCCGGCGAGGAAGCCCTGCAAATCGGGCACCTTGCCGTCACCGGGGAAGAGCGTCGACGGCCCCGACCCCGGCAGCAGGCCGAGGCGGCGATATTCGCGCTGCAGCGGGCCATTGCCGGTGATCGCATAGCTGAAGCCGGCGGTGTGGGTGAGGAGGTGGCGGACGAGGATCGGCTTGTCGGTCGGCACGCTGTCGAGGCCCCGGGCGGGGTCGACAAGGGACCGCATCCGGGCGAATTCGGGGAGGATTTCGGCTACGGGCGTGTCGATCGAGAGATTGCCGAGGGCGATCTGCTGCATCACCGCCATCGCGGTGATCGGCTTGGTCATCGAATAGATGCGCCACAGCGTATCGGGGGTGATCGACGCGCCATTCTCCCACGCCGTCGTGCCGGTGCTGAGGTAGGTCGGGCGGAAGCCGCCACGGCGGACGATCGCCACCATGGCGCCGGGGACGCGCCTGGCGGCGACATAGGAATCGATCAGCCCCTGCAGCGCGCCGAGCGCCTGGCGCCCCTGCCCTGCCGCCGGCACGGCAGCAGCCATGGCGGCAGTGGTCAGGCTGCCGAGCAGCGCGCGGCGGTTCATGTTCAGCATATGGTTCTCCCCAATCGCCGCCTGCTTAGCAGGCGAGCGGCGGCAAACGGAAGCGGCGCCACGGCGACCCGGACGCCGCCGCTCGGCATTGCCAAAGCTGGAAGTTCACCGAAGTGCAGTCGCTCGCCCTCTTGAATCGCTCAGGCGCCATCGGGCGCCGGGAGAAGCCCGGCTGCCACTGCCGGCAGAGGTTGCTGACCGGCGCCCCGGTCGGAAGTACAGTCGAAATACAGTCGATTTCCCTGTTGCCGACAGATTTCGCTTTTGACCGCGCCGTCATCCGTGCACCCGCTTGCGCCTGCCCCACCGGTCGGCAGGCGTATCCACTAGAAGCGCGCTCAAACACATTCGTTACCCCCGCGAACGCGGGGGTCCCACTTCCCAGAGCGCAGAAGATGGGCCCCCGCGCTCGCGGGGGTGACGGTTGCATTACTGCGCACGATCTTAACCGACTCGGCGCGTGTAGGACAGTCAGCGAGTACGCACGAAAATTTCAGCCAAGTAGGAGGACGTTGCGTCAGTCTATCGGCCAATAGACTCGCTGCAGCGGCAGCAACGACCGCCCGACTTCGTCGAAGCTCGGGTAGGCATCGAGGATGGCGCGGGTCAGGTCATCCAAAGTCATCAGTGAAATCGGTCGTTGGCTGCGTTCGGCCTCATAATAGGCTTCACGGGTGAAGCCACCCGTCGAGACGAACAACCCGCGGTCATCGGCAAGCGAGCCGACCGGCATCGCCCGGACCTGCGGCGCGCCCATCGCCTCGCGCGGCCGGTGCTTGACCTCGACGAAGATGCGCGGCGGCTTGAAGCCGAAGCCATCGGTAGTGGCGAGGATATCGCGACCCCGATCGGCGCCGCGCGGCGAAACGTGCGTGCGATAGCCCATGGCGCGGAGCAGCGCCGCGACCAGCTCTTGCATCTGTTCCCAGTCGAGGCGGGCGATGCGGTCCTTGATCCGCTCGACGGCCTGCTCTTCGATCGACGCCAGAATTTCGATTGGTGGCGCTTCGGCAGCCGCATCGGCGTCGCTAGACGGAAGTGTGCTCGGCACGTCGGCACGCCCGCTCGCAAGGCGCCGCAATTCTTCCGCAGGCTCTCGGCCCACAAGAAACAGAGTTACGATCGAGCCGAGTTTGGCGCGGCTGCTGGCGGATAGCTGATCACGGGCGACGCTTCCCGTCCATTGAACCGCACGACGCGTCGCGCGGTGCTCAATACCCGTCCATATCGCCGCGCCGACGATTTTGCCGAGCGAGTAGATGCGGGTTCCGGGGTCATAGGTGATGACCTCATCTCCTAGGGCCAGCTCCGTCACGAACCGGAAGACAACACTGGCGCCAACAAAACGGCTCTGCTCGGTCGCGTCGGGCCACGTCCGTGCAAAACGTGATACCAACTCGATGCGATCGCGCACCGCCGTTGGGTCGCCAGCTTCCTCCCAGCCGATGGCAACGAAATCTTCGCGAACAAACTCGTCAGCAAAGACGCCGCCACGACCGGCGCGGACCATCCACATTTTGGCACTCACAACAACTCTCCCAGCAACCTCGCCGCCTGCGCTCGCGCCTCGGCCGTCACATCGGCGCCCGACAACATCCGCGCGATTTCCTCGCGGCGTTCACCCGCGTCGAGCGGCACCACGGCGGTGCGCGTCACGCCATCCGCAACCGCCTTGGTAATGCGCCACTGATGCCGTCCGCGTGCCGCGACTTGCGGGCTGTGGGTGACGACGAGGACCTGGGCGCCGTCGGCGAGGCGGGCCAGGCGCTCGCCGATCGCCGAGGCGACGGCGCCGCCGACGCCGCGGTCGATCTCGTCGAAAATCAGCGTGCCGGCGCTGCCGCTTTCGGCGAGCGCCACTTTCAGCGCCAGGACGAAGCGCGACAGCTCGCCGCCCGAGGCGATCTTGATCAGCGGCGCGAAGTCGGCGCCGGGGTTCGTTGAAATCTCGAACTCGACGCGCTCGCGGCCGTCGCCGCTCCAGGCGCTTTCGGGGAGCGCCGCGACGACGGTGCGGAAGCGCGCCGCGTCGAGCTTCAGCGGCGCGAGCTCGCCTGCCACCGCCGCGTCGAGCCGCGCCGCCGCCGCGCGCCGGGCAG
>LJHX01000006.1 GCA_001295935.1 alpha proteobacterium AAP81b | reverse complement strand
CGGCCGGCCTGGAGCTGGTCGGCGGCGAGCCGCGCCGACAGGCTGGCGGCGACGCCGGCGAGCGCCACAAAGGCGAGCAGCGGCAGCGGTGCGCCGAACACCGCCAGCGCCGGCGCGTCGAAGGGTGGCGGCGGCGCCGCGCTCAGCCAGCGCGTCACCGCGGCGAAGGTTTCGGGCGCAAAATTGGCTGCCTGGCCGCCAACGCCGACGGTCACACCGAAGACGCCGCCGGCGATCTGGACGATCATCCGCGCCCGCCGCGACCCGAAGTGGCGGAACAGCGCGCCGGCGCCCAGAAAGGCGCCCGCGGTGGCGATCACCGCGGCGATCACCACCATCGCCGTGCCGCCGAGCCAGCCCGGATGGCCGAGCAGCGCCGACACGATCACAAAGGGGGTCGAGACGACCAGCATCGGCAGCGCCACGGTCAGCTGCACCGCCACCGACTTCGCCGCCAGCACGCGCGCCGGTGGCACCGGCGCCGCGAGCAGCAGATCGAGATCGCCGCGATCGTGGAACACCCGCAGCACATGCAGCGAGGCACCCGACAGCATCAGCACGACCAGCCCCCACCAGCCGGCGGCGGCATAGCCGAGCGCGCCCGCCGGGACATCGGCGGCATCGCGGAGGGTGAAGGCGAGGCCGACGCCGCCGACGATCGGCACGAGCAGCAGGAACAGCAGCGCGCCGATGCGCACCGCGCGCCCGGCCTTGCTGCCATCGCGCCACATCAGCCGCATCTCGTGCGCCACCAGCCAGGCGGTGCTGCCGGCGGCGAGGACGCTCATGCGGCGCTGGCCAGCGCCAGGAAGAGCGTTTCGAGGCTGGCGTCCTGGCGACCCGCACCGCGCAGCTCGCCAAGCGTGCCCTCGGCGATCAGTCGCCCGGCGCGGATGATGCCGATGCGCGTCGCCAGCCGCTCGGCGACGTCGAGGATGTGAGTGGTGAGGATCACGGTGCCGCCGGCGGCGATGCGTGCCAGCAGCAGGTCCTTGACCTGGCGCGCCGCCGCGGCGTCGAGTCCGGTCAACGGCTCGTCGAGGATGAGCAGGCGCGGATCGTGGATGAGCGCGCCGGCGAGCGCCACCTTCTGCTTCTGGCCGCGCGACAGCGTCTCGCACCGCACCCGGCGCTGGCCCTCGAGGCCGAGTTCGGCGATCAGTGCCTCGGCGCGCGCCTCGGCGATGCCGGCGGGCACGCTCCACAATCCGGCAACGAAGGCGAGATACTCTTCGGGCGTCAGCTTGTCGTAGAGCAGGGGCTCGTCGGGCAGCCAGGCGATCAGACGCTTGGCGGCGATCGGATCGGCGAGGGCGTCGACGCCGAAGACGCGGATCTGCCCCGAATCGGGCCTGGCGAGGCCGGTGACCATGCGCAAGGTCGTTGTCTTGCCGGCGCCATTGGGGCCGAGCAGCGCGTAAAGCTCGCCGGCGGCGACGCAGAGGTCGAGCCCGGCGACGGCGGGGGCGTCGAAGGCCTTGTGCAGCGCCGTGATCTCAAGCGCAGGATCGGCCATGGTGCCTCCGGATTGCCATGCCAAGCCCCTAGCAAAGCCCCGGTGGCGCCGCCACCGTCACCGCGGCGTATTGCTAGACTAATACACAATCATGGGCTAAGCGGGCGGCATGACCATGCTTGACCTCACCGATGTCTCGCGCCGCTACGGCCGAAAGCGCGTCCTCGAAGGCGCCACCTGCCAGTTCGGCAGGGGCCTCACGCTGGTGATCGGGCCGAGCGGCGCCGGCAAATCGACGCTGTTGCGGCTGATCGCCACCGCCGAGGCCCCCAATGGTGGCCGCATCGAATGGAACGGCGCCGCGCTGCCGGGGGCAAGGCAAGCGCTGCGCCGCGACCTCGGCTACGCCCCGCAGGCGGTCGATTTGCCCGAGGACCTGACGGCGCGGGAATTCGCGCTGCACATCGCCGCGCTCAAGGGCCTCGATCCGGCGGCCGCCGACCGCCAGTTCGGCGCGATCACCGAGCGCGTCGGGCTGCACGCCGACATCAACAACCGCATCGGCAGCTTTTCGGGCGGCATGCGGCGGCGGCTGGTCTTCGCCCAGGCGCTGCTCGGCGCGCCGCGGCTGCTGGCGCTCGACGAGCCGACCGCCGAACTCGATGGCGAGACGGCGCGCAACTTGGGGGCGCTGATTCTCGAACGCGCCGCCGACGCGGTGGTGGTGATGACCACCCATCTCGCCGACGAACTGGCGCCGCATGCTGTTGCCGTGCTGCGCGTCGAAGCCGGCCGGGTGGGCCCGGCATGACGTTGGCCGTCGCGCGTTCGTCGCTGACGACCTCGCTCGCCCGCTATTCGCGCAGCTGGGGGCTGTGGCTGCTGCTGCTCGTCGCGCCGATCGCGGCGCGCTATATGATCCCCCATGGCGAAGGCGCCGATGCCGGCATCGTCATCGCCATTGGCCGGCAGTTGCCGGTGATGACCTCGGCCTTCCTCGGCGTCTCACTCGGCATCGTCGTCTCGACCCTGCTGCTGCCGATCGGCTGGATGTACCTGCGATCGAACACCAATCGCCGCCAGCCCTGGCAGGTCGAGGAAGTCACCGCCGCCTCGCGCGTCGCGATCGCGCTCGGGCGCTTCGCCGCCGATGCCGCCGTGCTGCTCGCGATGCTGGCGGCGCTTACCATCGCCGGCTGGATCCTCGGCCTGATCATCGGCCCCGCAGATGGCTGGCAGCCCGGCGCCATCGCGCTGGCGCTGTGGCTGGTCGCGGCGCCGGCGCTGCTCGGCCTCGCCGCGCTGCGCATCCTGTTCGACGCGCTGCCGCCGACCCGCGGTGGCTTTGGCGACTTCCTCTATTTCGTCACCTGGATGACGTCGATCGTCGCGCCGGCGCTCAGCGAGGGCGAGGCGCCGAGCTTTGCCGGTGCGATGCGCGACTTTCCGGGTTTCCTGCGGCCGTTGCAGTTCGGCGCCCCCGCCGGCGCGCAGGATTTCGCCATCGGCGGCGTCGACGATCTGCTGCCCGGCCATGTCGCACTCGATGTCATGGCCGGGCTGTTTTCGCCGGGCTATGTCGAATCGCGGCTGGCCTGGGCGGGGATTGCCGTGCTCGTCGCGGCGTTCGCCGGTCTGGTCTATCGGCCGCATCGCGCCTCTCGCGGCCGACGTCTGACGGGGCGCTGGTCACGCCTGCTCAGCGCTGGCCCGCCGCCCGCCGCCGATCCGGCCGCACCCGCCGCCAAGCGCATCGCGGTGCCGGCGCTCGGGCTAATCCTCGCCGAAGCGCGGCTGATCCTCGCTGGCCGGCTGTTCAAACTGCTGGCGCTAGCGGCTTTCGTCTTCGCCGCACTCGGAGAATTCCGCCACGCCGCCAGCCCCGCGGCACTGCTGCTGCTGATTTTTGCACTGACCGCCCATGCCGGGCGCTGCGAGGCGCGCGGATTGGTGGCACTGACCGCGACGGCACCGCTATCGCCCTGGGCGCGGCGCGGCGCCTTCGTTCTGGCGGGCACCGGGCTTACGTTGCTGCTGGCGCTGCCCGCCATCCCGCGCGGCGGTGCCGAGGTACTCGTGCTGGCAGCCGGCACCGGGCTCGTCGCCTCGTTGGTGGCGATCGCCGGCGCCGCGGTCAGCGGCTCGGGCTTCGCGCCGCGATTGCTGCTGTTCATCGCCTGGTATGCCTATCTGTCGAGCTGAAGCGGCGCTGCTTGGCCGACAAAAGCGAGGGCTTGATCGCCGCCGCCGCCGCGCCGACACTCGCGAGTAATGCCAAGGGGGCCGAACCGATGCTGAAAACCTCGCTGCTGCTTGCCGCCGCCGCTCTCGCCGGGGCGGCCGACGCCCGCACCATTGCCGTGGCGGCCGGCGCCGATGCGCAGGAGCGACTGCAAAGCGCGCTCATCGAGGCGCAGCCGGGGGATGTCGTCAAGCTGGCGGCGGGGCGGTTCGTGCTGACCGGCGGGCTCAGCCTCGATGTCGCCGGCGTGACGGTGGCAGGCGCCGGGCCGGCGGCGACGGTCCTCGATTTCACCGGCCAGAAGGGCGAGGGTGAAGGCCTGCTGATCACCTCCAACGACGTGCTGATCCGCGATCTCGGCATGGAGAACCCCAAGGGCAATGGCCTGAAATCCAAGGGAGCGGACGGCATCAGCTTCGTCAATCTGCGCGTCGAATGGACCGGCGGGCCGAAAGCCACCAACGGCGCCTATGGCGTCTATCCGGTATCGTCGAAGCACGTCCTGATCGACCGCGTCACGGTCAAGGGTGCTTCCGATGCCGGCATCTATGTCGGCCAGTCTGACCAGATCGTCGTGCGCAACAGCCGCGCCGAAGGCAATGTCGCCGGCATCGAGATCGAGAACAGCTACAACGCCGACGTCCACGACAATGTCGCGACCAACAACGCCGGCGGCATCCTGGTATTCGACCTGCCCGACTTGCCCCAGCAGGGCGGCCATAGCGTGCGGCTGTTTCGCAACCAAGTGATCGCCAACAACCACCCCAATTTCGCCGCGCCGGGCAACATTGTCGCTGGGGTGCCCTCGGGCACCGGCGTGATGGTGATGGCCAACCGCAACGTCCACGTCACCGACAATGACATCAAGGACAATGCCGGCAACGCCGTGATGCTCGTCGCCTATACCCAGGCGTTTACCGACAAGAATTACAATCCGTTACCGCGCAGCATCGCCGTGCGCGGCAACCGCTACAGCGGCAATGGCGCAAAGCCCGCCTTCGCCGGCGGTGCCGAGATTGCCGCCGCGGTCGGCGGTACACTGCCGCCGGTGATGTGGGACGGGATCACCGGCTTCACCGTGCCGGGCGGCAGCGCCGCGACCGCCGATGGCGGCATCCTCGTCAACGATGGCCCGCTGCTCAACCTCAACCTCAAGACGCACGGCACGCCGGCAAGCGCGGCGCAGCCGAGCGTCGGCGCCGTGATGGCGACGGTGACGCTGCCCGAGCCTGCGGCGGTGGTGTTGCCGGCGGCGCAGGAGGCCCGGGCAGCGAGCAAGCTCGCGGCGCGATGAGGCGGCTGTCGTTCGCGGCGGTCACGGCGTTGCTGGCGCTGGGCGCCGCGCCGGCGCCGTTGGTCGATAGCGCACGCTTGGCCGATGCGATGCCCGCGCTGAAACTTTCGGAATACCGCTTCTTCGCCGACGGCCGTGGGCGTGTCCCGGCGCCGGGGTTGACCCGCTACACACTCAACACGCCGCTGTTCAGCGACTATGCCGAGAAGCTGCGTTACGTCTGGCTGCCGCCCGGCACCAAGGCGACCTATACCGCCAAGGGTGTGCTCGACTTCCCGGTCGGCACGGCGATCGTCAAGAGCTTCGCCTTTCCCGCCGATTTCCGCGCGCCGGCCAAGGATCTGCGCATCGTCGAAACGCGCCTGCTGGTGCGCCGCGCTTCGGGCTGGGTGCCGCTGTCCTATGTCTGGAACGCCGATGGCAGCGACGCCGAGCTGAAGCGCACCGGCGCGCGTATCCCCGTCAGCTTCATCGATGCCGCCGGCCAGCGGCGCGACCTCGATTACGCTGTCCCCAACGTCAACCAGTGCAAGCAATGCCATCAGCAATCGGGCGCCGTCACCCCGATCGGGCCGACCGCCGGCAATCTCAACGGCGGGCTCGACGGCCATGGCGCTTCGCAACTGCTTGCCTGGGCGCAGGCCGGCCGCCTCGACCAGGTCCCCGCCGATGCGCCGCGCCTGGCGCGCTGGGACGATACCGCGGCACCGCTCGCCGCCCGCGCGCGCGCCTATCTCGACGTCAATTGCGGCCATTGCCACTCGCCCGCCGGCTTCGCATCGAACTCGGGGCTGTACCTGCAGCACGACGAAGTCTCGCCGGCGCACCAGGGCATCTACAAACGACCTGTCGCCGCCGGACGCGCCTCAGGCACTGCCGAGTTCAGCATCAAGCCCGGCGATCCTGATGGCTCGATCCTGGTCAGCCGCATGGCATCGATCGAGCCCGGCGTGATGATGCCGCAGTTTGGCCGGACCGTGGTGCACGAAGAAGGGCTGGCGTTGCTGCGGCGCTATGTGGCGAGCTTGCCGCAATAGCCAAACGGCGGGGCCTATCCGGCAACCCCAAGCCGGGCGCAAAGCCAATCGAGTTGATCGAGATCGGCGAAACGCACCGTCAGGCTGCCGCTCACCCCGCCGGGTCCCATCGCCAGCGCCACCGGCATGCCGATGCCTTCGGCGAGATTCTGCTCGAGTGCTTCGATATTGGGATCATTGTTGGTCGCCGGCGCGACGCTGAGGCCATGGCGCGGCCCCGGCTTGATGCGGCCGGCGGCAAGTTGCTCGACGGCGCGCACCGACAGCCCTTCGGCGACCGCGCGCCGCGCCAGCGCTTCGGGATCGGCGGCGCCCGCAACGGCGCGAGCGTGGCCCATGGCGAGCTGGCCTTCCTCGACCAGCGTCTGCACCGCGGTTGGCAGGTCGAGCAGGCGCAGCAGATTGGCGACATGGCTGCGCGATTTGCCGACGATGCTGCCGAGTTCGGCCTGGGTATGGCCGAACTCCTCGATCAGGCGGCGGAAGCTGCGCGCTTCCTCGATGGCGTTCAGGTCGCTGCGCTGGATGTTCTCGATGATGGCGATCTGAAAGGCCTGGCCGGCTTCGAGGCTGCGAACGACGGCGGGGATCTCGTGCAGCCCGGCGGCCTGGGCGGCCCGCCAGCGGCGCTCGCCGGCGACGATTTCGTAGCGCTCGCCGGCGATCGGTCGCACCAGGATCGGCTGCAGCACGCCATGGGCGCGCACCGAGGCGATGAGCTCGTCCATCGCCTCGGGGGTGAACTGGCGGCGCGGCTGATCGGGGTTGGCAACGATGTCGGCGACCGCGAGCTTGGCAACGCCGGGGGCATTGGCGTCGGCCGGCACCCGCACATCTTCCAGCAACGCCGACAGGCCCCGGCCGAGCCCGGTTGCTCGTTTCTTTTCAACCATCTACGCTGCCGTTTCCAAAATGTTCGATTGGCCGATGCGCGCCAGCAGCTCGCGTGCCAGCGCGACATAGGCTTCCGAGCCGGCACAGCGATTGTCGTAGAGCAGTGCCGGCAGGCCGTGGCTCGGCGCTTCGGAAAGCCGGACATTGCGCGGAATCGTCGTGGCGAAGACCTTGTCGCCCATGACGGCGCGGACGTCGTCCGAAACATGATCGGTCAGGCGGTTGCGGCGATCGACCATGGTCAGAACGATGCCGAGCAGCGCGAGATGCGGGTTGAGGCCGCCGCGGACGCGCTCGATGGTGCCGAGCAACTGGCTGAGCCCTTCCAGCGCGAAGAACTCGCACTGCAGCGGCACCAGGACTCGGTCCGCGGCAACGAGCGCGTTGACGGTAAGCAGGCCGAGCGACGGCGGGCAGTCGATGAGGACATGGTCGAAATGCGGCGCCGCGGCGAGGAGATCGGCGAGGCGATGGGTACGGCGGTCGAGGTCGATCAGCTCGACTTCGGCGCCCGACAGGGCGGCGCTGGCGGGGATGATGCTGAGGCCGGGGACCGCGGTGGCGCGAATGGCGTCGGCGGGAGCAGCGGCGCCGATCAGCAGTTCATAGGTCGAGACGGCACGATTGCGGCGATCGATGCCAAGGCCGGTCGAGGCATTGCCCTGGGGATCGCAATCGACGACGAGCACCGACTTGCCGGCGGCGGCCAGCGCCGTCGCCAGGTTGATCGCGGTGGTGGTCTTGCCGACTCCGCCTTTCTGGTTGGCGATGGCGATGATCATCGGCGGCGCACTCCAGTGGCGATGACGATCCGGGCCTGGGGGTCGGTGAGGCTCGGAACCAGGCGATGGTCGAAGGCGAATCGTTCTTCGGCGCGCGCCAATTCTTCCGCGAAGCGCGCGCCTTTGGGAAGCAGCCATTGCGTCTGTGGGCCGGCAAAACCGAGGCTCCAGTCGAAAAGCCGGTCGAGGGCGGCAAGGGCGCGGGCGGTGATGATGTCGAAGCGTTGGCGGGGCAGGGATTCGACGCGGCGGTTCTCGATGGTGACGCGATTGCCGAGGCCGAGGCTGGCGCTGACTTCGGCAAGAAAGCGGCACTTCTTGGCGATCGATTCGACCAGGGTGACGCGGGCGGCGGGGTCGAGGACGGCAATGATCAGGCCGGGAAAGCCGGCGCCGGTGCCGATGTCGAGCCAGGCTTTTCCCGTCCCGTCGAGGCCAAGGAGCTGCGCCGAATCGGCGAAGTGGCGATCCCATAGGTGCGGCAGGGTGCTCGGTCCGACGAGATTCATTCGCGTCTGCCATTCGGCGAGCAGCGTGGCATAAGTGTCTAGCGCGGCGAGTGTTTCACGTGAAACATCGAAACGCGCTGCAAACGCGTCGCGATCGATCACGCGGCCTTCCGTGTAAAAGGCAGCAGCGCGACCAACGCTGCGGGGGTGACCCCCGCGACGCGGCTTGCCGCTCCGAGGGTGTCGGGGTTGGCGGCGGCAAGGCGCTCGGCCATTTCGTGGCTGAGGCCGGGGACTCTGGCGAAGTCGAGGCCGGGGAAGAGCTGCAACCCCTGATCGCGGCGCAGCGCGGCAATGTCGCTGTCCTGCCGGTCGAGATAGGCGGCGTAGTTGGCGTCGACTGCCAGCGAGGCGAGCAGCGGTTGGGGAAGCGCCGTCAGTTCGGGCCAGATGACGCGGGCAAGATCGGTCGTCACCGCGGGAAAGCGCAGCCAGGCAAAGGCCGAGCGAACGATGCCATCCTGCCCGACATCGCCGCCGGCAGCGGCAACGCGTGTCGGTGATGCGGTGAGGGTGTCGAGCAAGGCGCGCGCCCCGGCGCGCTCGGCCTGCGTCGATGTGAAGTGATCGGCATCACTCGCGCTGACAAGGCCCAGCGCGATGCCCTTGGGCGTCAGTCGCTCGCGGGCATTGTCGATGCGCAGGCGCAGGCGATACTCGGCGCGCGAGGTGAACATGCGATAGGGCTCGCTGACTCCCTGGGTGGTCAGATCGTCGATCATGACCCCCAGATAGGCCTCGGTGCGATCGATGCGCAGTACCTCAAGTCCGAGCGAATGCGCCGCGGCATTGGCTCCGGCGACGAGGCCTTGGCCAGCGGCTTCCTCATAGCCGGTGGTGCCGTTGATCTGGCCGGCGAGGTAGAGCCCGGGCAGCGCCGTCACCGCCAGGGTAGAATCGAGGGCGCGCGGATCGACATGATCATATTCGATGGCATAGCCCGGTCGCAGTATGCGCGCGCTTTCGAGCCCCTCGATCGACGCGATGAAGGCCGCCTGGACATCGGCGGGGAGGGAGGTCGAGAGGCCATTGGGATAAACGGTGATGTCGTCATAGCCCTCGGGTTCGAGGAAGATCTGATGGCCGTCGCGGTCGCCGAAGCGCACGATCTTGTCCTCAATCGACGGGCAATAGCGCGGGCCGACCGAGTCGATATGGCCGCCATAGAGTGCCGAGCGAGCAAGATTGGCGCGGATGATGGTGTGCGTCCGTGGGTTGGTGCGGGTTATGGCGCAGGGAATCGGCGGTGTTGCCGGGCCCATTGCGGTGCCGAACCGGGGATCGTCGCGGTCGCCATGCTGCCAGCCGAGGCGGCTCCAGTCGATGCTGCGCGCGTCGAGGCGTGGCGGGGTGCCGGTTTTGAGGCGCGCCACCGGCAAGCCCAGCGCGCGTAGATCCTCGCCGAGCCGTGACGCCGCGGCACCGCTACGGCCGCCAGCAAGGCGCCGGTCGCCGATGTGGATGACGCCGCCGAGGAAGGTGCCGGTGGTCAACACGACGGCGCCGCCGCGGATCGCGCCGTCGGCCGTCTGCAGCCCGACAATCGCGCCGCCTTCGACGAGCAGGCCGGTTGCTTCGGCGGTCAGGACTGCGAGCGTGGGAAAGTCGGCAAGAGCCCGTGCCATGGCGGCGCGATAGCGGCGACGATCGACCTGGGCACGCGGCCCCTGCATTGCCGGCCCCTTGGAGCGGTTGAGGACGCGCGCTTGCAGGCGTGCCCGATCCGTCACCCGGCCCATGATGCCGCCGAGCGCTTCGATCTCGCCGACGATATGGCCCTTGCCAATGCCGCCGACGGCAGGGTTGCACGACAGCGTGCCGGGATCGGCGGCGTCGAGCGTCAGCAGGGCGACGCGGGCGCCGCGCCGCCCTGCCGCCGCCGCCGCCTCACAGCCGGCGTGGCCGGCGCCGACGACCAGCACGTCGAAGTCTCGCGATTCGCGCATTGGCTGTGCATAGGCGAAGCGAGCGCCGACGGCCAGATGTTCCACGTGGAACCTATTTACCGATGCAGAAGCGCGCGAAGATGCGATCGAGGACATCCTCCACCCCGACCCGACCCGAGATGCTGCCAAAGGCGTGTGCGGCGGCGCGAAGCTGCTCGGCGCGGAGGACGTCGTCATCCGTCGCAGCGGCGCCGCGCAGCGTTGTAGCGGCGATGGAAAAGGCTTCGCGGTGGCGGGTGTGGCCAAGCAGCGCCGCCTCGCCGGGACGGACGGCCTGCGCTGCCCACCGCGCGAGTCGGTCACGCAGCTCGGCCATGCCATGACCGCTGAGCGCGGAAACATGCACAGCTGTAGGTGGAGCGACTGTACCGAGGTCGTGCTTGGTAATGACAGTCAGGCTCGCCACGTTGTCGGTCGATACGGGCGGGGCCGCATCGCTCACGACAAGCACCAGATCGGCGTCCGCCGCCCGCGCCCGCGCCCGGCGGATGCCCTGGGCCTCGATCGGGTCGTCGGTGTCGCGAAGCCCGGCAGTGTCGACCAGCACCGCCGCCACGCCGTCGAGATCGATCGGCACCTCGATTGCGTCGCGCGTCGTCCCCGGCAGCGGCGTGACGATCGCCGCGTCGCGTCGTGCCAAGGCATTGACCAGGCTCGACTTGCCGACGTTGGGCGGCCCGCTGACGACGATGGTCAGCCCGTCGCGCAGGCGCGCGGCGCGGCCAGCGTCGGCGAGCAGCGCGTCGAGGGCGTCGGCCATTCCCGCCAGGCTGGCTTGCGTTGCCTGCGCCAACCGCGCGGCGACATCGGACTCGTCCTCGGCGAAGTCGAGCGCCGCCTCGGCCTCGGCTAGGATGTCGAGGCAGCGCTCGCGCCACGACTCGGCAACGCGGCTCAGCGCGCCCCCCGCCAGCGCCAGCGCCTGGCCGCGCTGCGCCGCGGTCTCGGCGGCGATCAGATCGGCAAGGCCCTCGACCTGGGCGAGGTCGAGCCGGCCACTGGCGAAGCTGCGCCGCGTGAACTCGCCCGGTCGCGCAAGCCGCACGCCGGGCTGGACCGTCAGCGCGGCGATCACCCCGGCGACCACCGCGCTGCCGCCGTGGAGGTGAAGCTCGGCGACGTCCTCGCCGGTGGCGCTTGCCGGCGCGGCAAAGCGCAGCACCAGCGCATCGTCGAGGCGGCTGCCGTCGCGGGGGTCGGTCAGGCGTCGCAGCACGGCGTAGCGCGGCGGCGGCAGATCGGCGCCGGCGAGCGCCGCCAGCGCGGCATGGGCACCGGGTCCCGAAACCCGCACCACGGCGATCGCCGCTGGCGGTCGCCCCGACGCCAGCGCGACGATCGTGTCGGTCATCGCGGTCAACCCACCGGCGGCTTGGGGATCGCCGACATCATCAGTTTCTGCCACTGCTCGAAGCTCTCGGAGATCCCCGGCATCCAGGTCCGCATCATCCGCTCGAACTCGGCCGGCGCAATGCCATCGGTGATCATCGACTTCATTTTGTCGACATAGACGTCATGCACTGGCGTCAAGTCGGGCAAGCCGAAGAAGGATCGGGCTTCGGCGGGGGTGCAGTCGATGTCGAAGCTGATCTTCATGGTGGAAAAGGCCCGATCCTGTTGGCTTGGCAGCGGCGTGCTGCCAGTTTAGCCTTGCGGCACAACCACTTACAAGCGCCTGGCGATTCGTCGGCAAATCTCGTCATTTCAGACTCTTACCGCGCAACATAAGGACCAGGCCGATGGTGGCAGTGCAATGCGATCGGACCGGAGGCCCCGAAGTCCTCGCGATCGTCGACGATACCCCCAGCAGCCCCGGTCCCGGCGAAGTCCTGCTCCGCCATACCGCGGTCGGCCTCAACTTCATCGATACCTATCACCGCTCGGGGCTTTATCCGCTGGCACTGCCGAGCCGTCTCGGCCTCGAGGCCGCCGGCGTGGTCGAAGCGGTCGGCGCCGGCGTCAGCCTGTCGCCGGGCACGCGCGTCGGCTATTGCTGGGGCCCGATCGGCGCCTATGCGACGACGCGGATCATCGCCGCCGATCGCCTCGTCGTCCTCCCCGACAGTGTCAGCGACGAGGTCGCGGCGGCAGTGCTGCTCAAGGGCTGCACCACCGAATTCCTCGTCGAGCGCTGCGCGCGCATCAAGGCGGGGCAATGGGCGCTGGTTCATGCCGCCGCCGGCGGCGTCGGCCAGCTGCTCGTGCAATGGCTCAAGCATGTCGGCGCGCATGTGATCGCTGTCGCCGGATCGGCCGAGAAGGTCGCGATCGCCGAGGCGCATGGCGCCGACCATGGCCTTGTCCAGAACGACGGCGTCGTCGCCGCGGTGCGCGAGATCACGCAAGGGCGCGGCGTCGATGTCACCTTCGATGGTGTCGGCAAGGCGACCTGGGAAATGTCGCTCGATTGCCTCAAGCGCCGCGGGCTGCATATCAGCTATGGCAATGCCTCGGGCGCCGTTGGGCCGGTCGATTTCGGCATTTTGTCGCGCAAGGGCTCGCTGTTCGCGACACGGCCGACGTTGTTCGATTACTATACCAATCGCGACGAGATCGACACCCATGCCGGCCGCGTCCTCGATCTCGTCGCGCGGGGCGTGCTCAAGGTCGATATCGGCCAGCGCTACCCCCTGATCGAAGCGGCGACGGCGCACCGCGATCTCGAAGCGCGCGCCACCCGCGGGTCGACCGTGCTGGTACCGTAACCGAAAAGCCGTTTGTTTTCAGCGTTGTCAGTCGAAGTCTAAAACAAGTCTATACCGTCCGACGAGCCTCGCCTGGCGCAGCCGCCGGGTGGCCCGCGAGCCAGCCACGTCCACCCTTGTAGCAAATCGCCCCGGTGTAGGACAGTCGTTCCACCTACTTCAACATCGGCTCGACCATCGGCATGACTTCGTGGAAGCCTTCCCAGATCATTTTGCCGGCGACATAGACGATGACCAGAAGCCCGACATAAGCGATCCAGCGATAGCGCTCGATATATTGCGCGATGACATTGGCGGCGAGCCCCATCAGCGCCACCGACAGCAGCAGCCCGACCACCATGATCTCGGGGTGCTGGCGCGCCGCGCCAGCGACGGCGAGGACATTGTCGAGGCTCATCGAGACATCGGCGAGCGCCACCTGCCAGGCAGTGGCGGCGAAGCTTTTCGGCGGGCGTGCCGCCAGCTCGTCGGCGCCGGCGGGCGCGCTGTGGTGCAGTTCGCGCCACATCTTCCACGCCACCCAGAGCAGCAGCAACCCGCCCGCCAGGATCAGCCCGACGAGCTGCAGCAACTGGGTGACGACGAGCGCAAAGCCGATGCGCAGCACCAGCGCCGCGCCGACGCCGACCAGGATGACCTTGCGGCGCTGGTCGGGGGGCAACCCCGCGGCAAGCGCGCCGACGACGATGGCATTGTCCCCGGCGAGGACGACATCGATGAGGACGACCTGGCCGAAGGCGGCGAGGGCGTCGGCGGTCAGATAGGTGGCTGCGAAGTCCATATGCCCGCCTTAACGCACTTCGCCCTCATCCGGCGAGGGTGTGGACGAGCTCGTCGAGATAATCGCGTCCCTGCATCAGCGACTCGATGCGGATGCGCTCGTTGAGGCCGTGGATGCCATTGCCATCGGGGTCGATGAACATGCCTGGCGCGCCATAGGTCGGAATGCCGATCGGTGACAGGAAGATGCCATCCGTGGCGCCCGTCGACATCGTCGGGCTGAACGGCACGCCGGGGAAGTGCTTTGCCGCCAGCCGCTGCATCGGGCCGACGATGGCGGGATCGAGCGGCGGCGCCTTGGCGACCGGGCGCACCGGCGGCACCAGGCTGACCGTCACCTTGGCGTCGCCGATCACCGCCGCGAGCGTCGCGCGCACGACTTCGGGGTCGGAGCCGGGAAACATCCGGCAATTGACATTGGCGGTGGCGCGTTGCGCCAGGGCGTTGTTGGCATGGCCGGCACTGACCAGCGTCGAGACGCAAGTGGTGCGCAAGGTCGAGTGGAACGTCGGATCGCGGCTGATGATGGCATTGGCCTCGGCATCGGCGGGGTTGGCGAGCAGCGCGGTGATTGCCGGGCCGACCGGCGCCGGGCTGGCCTTGGCGGTGGCGGCGAAGAAGGCGCGCGTCGTATCGTTGAACTGCACCGGGAACTCATGGGCGTTGACCTTGATCAGCGCGCGCGCGAGGTCGGTGATGGCGTTGTCCGGGCGCGGCACGCTGCTGTGGCCACCGGGGTTGGTCGCCTCGATCTTGTAATTCTGGACGGTCTTCTCACCGACCTGGACGGCGAGACCCTGGGGCTTGCCATCGGTGCCATAGCGGCCGCCGCCGCCCTCGTTGAGCGCGAATTCGGCGGCGATCAGTTCGGGGCGGTTCTTCGCCAGCCAGTCGGCGCCGTTGAAGGCGAAGGTGGTTTCCTCGCCGCAGGTCAGCGCCAGCTTGAGCGTGCGGCGCGGCGCCTT
This sequence comes from alpha proteobacterium AAP81b, assembly GCA_001295935.1. Lineage (GTDB taxonomy): Bacteria > Pseudomonadota > Alphaproteobacteria > Sphingomonadales > Sphingomonadaceae > Sandarakinorhabdus. Next base: position 23,698 of record LJHX01000006.1, on the reverse strand, counting down.
GCCCGATGCCTTGTAGCGGATCATCGTATCGACCCAGACGGCCGCCTGCGCCTTGTCGTCGAAGGTGCCGCGGCCATAATAATAGCCGCCCTCCTCGACCATGACGAAGGGATCGCGCGTCCAATCTTCGCGCTTGGCCTCGACGACATCGAGATGGCCGAGCAGCAGGATCGGCCTGGCCTTGGCGTCCTTGCCCTTGAGCACGGCGACGAGGCCGCCTTCCTTGGGCGCCGAAGGATCGGCGAACAGCTCGATGTCGGCGTCAGCGAAGCCCGCCGCCTTGAGGCGTGTCGCCAGTTTTTCGGCGGCGAGGGTGCAGCTGCCCGCCGAGAGGCTGGTGTTGGTCTCGACCATCTCCTTGAACAGCTCGCGAAAGGCGACCTGATCGGGGCGAAGGTCGGCAGCGGCGGCGGGGGCGGCGATTAGCGCGGCCGCGAGGAGTGTTTTCATTCGACGTTCCTAAGAAGAAAGAGGGCCTCCGGCGGCGGGCTCCCAGCGAAACAAGCGCGCCGCCGCCGCTACGCTCAACTGACAGACATACCAGCGCGCTTGTTTCGCTGGGTACCCGCGGCAAGGGCCTGAGGCCCTTGACCCGCTTTTGTTTTGGTACGCACTTTGACCGCGTGAGGACTGCCCCACGAAAGTGGGTCAAGGGGCTCAACCCCTTGCCGCCGGAGGCCAGTTTTTACTTCACATAGACCTGGATGAGATCGAACAGATAATCGCGCTCGGCGTACAGCCCCTCGACCGACTTGCGTTCGTTGAGGCCGTGGACGCCGTTGCCGTCGGGATCGGAGAAGCGGCCGGGCACGCCATAGGTCGGGATGCCGTTGGCGTTGAGGTAGCGGCCGTCGGTGGCGCCGGTGGTCATCGCCGGCAGCATCGGCACGCCGGGGAAGTGTTTCGCCGCGAGCTTGACCGCCGGGTCGTAGATGGCGGGGGCGAGCGGCGGTGGCGGCGGCGTCGGGCTGGGCTCGCCTTGGGGGGTGACGGTTATCGTCGTGTCGGCGATCGCGGCTTCGATCTGGGCTTTGACCTTGGCGATCGAATCGCCGGGGAACATCCGGCAATTGACGTTGGCGCGGGCGCGTTGGGCGAGGGCATTGTTGGCGTGGCCGGCGTCGAGCAGGGTCGCGACGCAGGTGGTGCGCAGCATCGAATGCCAGGCGGGGTCGCGGCTGACGATGGCGTTGGCGGCGAGGTCGCCAGGGTCGGCGAGCAGTTTCACCATCGCCGCGCCGGCCTCGCCGCCGACAAGTTTCGCCGTTGCGGTAAAATACGCTCGCGTCGTGTCGCTGAACTGCGCCGGAAACTCGTACTTGCCGAGGCGGACGAGCGCGCCGGCGAGTTCGTAGATGGCGTTGTCGGGGCGCGGGCGGCTGCTGTGGCCGCCCGGGTTGCGGGCTTCCAGGGTGAAATCCTGATAGACCTTCTCGCCGGCCTGGAAGCCGAGGCTGATGCGCTTGCCGGCGGCGTCGCGGATGCCGACGCTGCCTTCGTTCAGCGCGAATTCGGCGTCGATCCAGTCCTTGTGGTTCTTGACCAGCCATTCGGCGCCATTGAACGGCCCGCCCTCCTCGCCGCAGGTCAGCGCCAGCTTGACGGTGCGGCGCGGCGCTTTGCCGAGCTTTTTCAGGCGGATCATCGTGTCGGTGAAGATCGCGCCATGGGCTTTGTCGTCGCTGGCGCCGCGGCCGTAAAACCAGCCATTCTCTTCGACCATGACGAAGGGGTCGCGTTCCCAATCGGCGCGCTTGGCTTCGACGACATCGGTGTGGGAGAGCAGCAGCAGCGCCTTCAGCTTGGGGTCGCTGCCGGGCAGGGTGGCGACAAGGCCGCCGTCCTGAGGGCGATCGGCGGGGCCGGGGAACAGCCGGATATCGGAATCGGGATAGCCCGCGGCCTTGAGGCGCGCCGCCATCCGCTCGGCGGCGAGGGTGCAACTGCCGGCCGAGACGGTCGTGTTGGTCTCGATGAGTTCCTTGTAGAGCGCCTTGAACGCCGTCTGGTCGGGGCGTTCGGCGGCGGCGGCGGGAGCGGCGAGCAGCGCGGCGGCAAGCAGCAGGCGCCGCATCACTTCAGCCCCGCATAGGCTTTGGTCAGGTCGAAGAGATAGGCGCGCCCCTCCATCAGGCCCTTGACCGAAATCCGCTCGTTGAGGCCGTGGGCGTTGGTCTCGGGCTCGGCGAAGAACCCCGGAACGCCATAGGTCGGGATGCCGGCCTGGATGAGGAAGCGGCCGTCGGTGGCGCCGGTGCTCATCGTCGGCACGACGGGGATGCCCGGCCAATGCTTCGCCGCGACCTTCTTGGCCGTTCCGAAGACTTCCTCGCTCAGCTGCGGTGGCGGGTTGACCGGGTTGACCGGCGGGATCGCGGTGACGGTTACCGGCGCATCGCCGATCGCCGCGACGATCGCCGCCTTGACCTCGTCGGGCTTGTCCGAGGGGAACATCCGGCAATTGACCGTCGCCCTGGCGCGCTGCGGCAGCGCGTTGATGGCATGGCCGCCGTCGAGCAGCGTCGCCACGCAGGTGGTGCGCAGCATCGAGTGGAAGCGTGGATCGGCCGAGACGATAGCGTTGGCTTCGGCGTCGGCGGGGTTGGCGACGAGGCGCGCCATCGCGGGGCCGACCGGCGCCGGCGTCATCGCCGCCAGCGTCGTGAACATGTTGCGGGTGACGTCGTTGAAGCGGACGGGGAAATCATAAGCCGCCAGCCGGCCCAGCGCCGTCGCCAGGGCGTAGATGGCGTTGTCGGGGCGCGGCACCGACGAGTGGCCGCCGGGGTTGGTTGCCTCGATGACGAAATTCTGGGTGACCTTCTCGCCGGCCTGGAAGCCCAGGGCCAGTGGCGAGCCATCGTCCTTGAGGGCGCCGGAACCGCCTTCGTTGAGGGCGAAATCGGCCTTGATCCACTCGGGGTGCTTTTCGATCAGCCAGCGGATGTTGTTGATCCGCGGCAGCGATTCCTCGCCGCAGGAAAGCACCATCTTGAGCGTGCGCTTCGGCTTGGCGCCGGCCTGGCGCAGCCGGATCAGCGTATCGGCCCAGATCGCCGCCTGCGCCTTGTCGTCGGCGGTGCCGCGGGCATAGAGATAGCCGCCGTCCTCGATCAGCTTGAAGGGCTCGCGCACCCAATCCTCGCGGCGCGCCTCGACGACGTCGAGATGGGCGAGCAGCATGACGGCACCCTTCGACGTATCGCTGCCCGCCATCGTCGCGATCAGGCCGCCGTCGAGCGGCAGGCCTTCGGGAACGAAGACGTTGAGTTCGGCGTCAGTGAAGCCCGCCGCCTTCATGCGGGTGGCGATCTGGCGGGCGGCGGTGGTGCAATCGCCGATCTTGTGATCGGTGTTGGTCTCGACGAGTTCCTTGTAGAGCGCGCGGAAGGCGGCGTCGTCGGCCGCCGGTGGCGCGGCGGCCAGCGCGGGCGCGGCAAGACAGGCCGCAAGCGCGGCAGCGGTGATCGTCGATCGCATCGGTTTCCCCATTTTTGCCTATAGTGCGGGCAAGGTCGGCTGGCGGCAAGAGCCACGACAGGGCGAGGCGATTATCCGCCGTGACTTATGCCGGAAAGGCGGTGACGAACTGCGTCACCTCGTCCGGCCGAACGATCCACACGCTGCGCAGCCACGGTAACCGGCCGTCGGGTGCGACGAGCCCGCCCTCGACGACAAGCTTGCGCCCGTACTCGCTCTCCTCGCTGCGAAGCACGGGATGATCGAGGGGGTGCCGGAACAGCGCTTGCTGGAGCAGCGGCCATGCGGCCCGGCGAAAGCCGAAAGATTCGAACCATTTGGCCTTGCCACGATTCGCCGGGTTTGCCGCATTGAGGAGGTAATCGCGAACCTTCGCCGCCGGCACGCTGTGCGCGCCGAACTCCGGGATCACGCTTGCAGGTCGGCGGCGGTCAGCGTGACGACGTCGCGGAACGGTGCAGCGAACTCGACCTCATAGGCCTCGCCGTCGCCATGGCGGAAAACAATGGCACCCTCGCTGCCGGCGGGAAGCACGCCGTCGGGACGCACGACATCATGCACGAGGCGGACCAGCGCAAATTCGTCGAGACGCGGAAGGACGGCGACCGAAGCCATAGGGGGGTCCGTAGCACAGATCGCTCGCGCCGGGCAGGGGTCATGCCAGCGCCACCCGGCCGCCGGCGTGGCGGACGAGGCTGCCGGCGATTTCGAGATCGAGCAGGACGCTGGCAACGCTCGCCGGCGCCAGCCCCGACAGGCGGACGAGCTCGTCGACCGCCACCGGCGTCGGCGACAGCAGCGCGCGCACTTCGGCGTGCGCCGCGTCGTCGACCACCTCCGGCAGCGGCGCCGGCGTCGCTTCGGCGGCCTGGAAGCGCAGCCCCAATTGCGGCCCGCTGCCGAAGCTCGACAGCGCTTCCATCACATCGGCGGCCGATTGCACCAGCGTCGCGCCCTCGCGGATCAGCAAATTGCACCCTTGCGCGCGCGGATCGAGCGGCGAGCCGGGGATCGCCATGACCTCGCGCCCCATGTCGGCGGCGAGGCGCGCGGTGATCAGCGACCCCGAGCGCGGCGCGCCTTCGACGACGAGGGTGCCCGTCGCCAGCCCGGCGATGATGCGGTTGCGCCGCGGGAAGTGGCGCGCCTGGGGCTCGACCCCCGGCCGCTGCTCGGCGAGCACCAGGCCCTGCGCGGCGATCGCCGCCATCAGCTCGGCGTTTTCGGGCGGATAGGCGATATCGATGCCGCCGGCGATGACGGCGACGGTGCCCTGCGCCAGCGCGCCCTGATGCGCCGCGGCGTCGATGCCACGCGCCAGCCCCGAAACGATGACGAGATCCTCGGCGGCGAGATCGGCGGCAAGCTGGCGGGCGAAGCGGACGCCGGCAGCGCTGGCGTTGCGCGCGCCGACGATTGCCAGCGCCGGCCGGTCGAGCAGCCCCAGATCGCCATGCGCTGCAAGCACTGGCGGCGCGGTTTCGGTGGCGGCGAGCAGCGCCGGATAGGCCGGCGTGCCGAGGAAGATCATCGTCGCGCCAAGCGCCGCCAGCGCCGCGAGTTCGGCCTCGGTGTCCTCGACGCTGGCGATGGCGAGGTCGCGATTGCCGCGGCGGGCGAGGTCGGGCAGCGCGGCCAGCGCTTGGCGCGCATCGCCGAAGCGCGCGATCAGCTGGCGATAGGTGACGGGGCCGATGCTTTCGGTGCGGATCAACCGCAGCCGCGCGACGGCATCGGCAGGCAGGCTCATGCGGCGCGCGCCCCGATCCGGCTTTCGGTGCCGTCGCGCAGCCGGGTGATATTGTCGCGATGCTGCCAGATCAGCAGCAGCGCCAGGCCAGCCAGGATGACGGCCCAATCGCGCTGGCCGAGCAGCAGTGCGCCGACCGGCGCGGCAAGCGCGGCGAGCATGCCGCCGACCGACGAATAGCGCGTTACCAGCGCGCCGCCGAGCCAGACTGCCAGCATCGCGACCCCCGCCGCCGGCAGCGCCATCAAGGTCAGGCCAAGCAGCGTCGCCACGCCCTTGCCGCCGCGAAAGCCGAGCCAAACCGGGAAGCAATGGCCGACAAAGGCCGCGGCCGCTGCCACCAGCGCGCCGGCGGTGCCGCCGAGCCAGGCGGCAAGCCCGACCGCCAACGCCCCCTTGCCGGCGTCGAGCAGCAGCGTCGCCGCCGCCAGCCCCTTGTTGCCGGTGCGCAGCACGTTGGTGCTGCCGATATTGCCGCTGCCGACGGCGCGAATGTCGATGCCGACGGCGCGGGTGAGCAGCCATCCGAAGGGGATCGACCCCAGAAGATAACCCAGCAAGGCGAGCGCAGCGATCATGACACCCCTGCTAGAACTTCACGGCGCTGCGGCCTAGTCTTGCTGCAACCGCTTTGGCGGCAGTGACGGGGCAAGGGGGCAAGTCGATGTGGTTGCGGACGATCATGGCGGTGCTGGTGCTGGCACTACCGACCTTTGCGACCGCCGCCGAGATGCTGCCGACACCGGCGCGCACCCCCGGCCCGACCGGCGGCGAAGGCCCCTATCCCACGCTGGTCATTCGCGGCGCGACGATCATCACCGGCAATGGCGGCCCGCCCATCGGCCCTGCCGATATCGTCATCAAGGGCGATCGCATCGTCGATATCCGCGGCGCCGGCACGCCGGGCTTGCCCATGAAGCCCGACCGTGCGCCGCGCGGCGCAACGCGGGAGATCGATGCCACCGGCATGTATGTGATGCCGGGCTTCGTCGACATGCATGGCCATAGCGGCGACCCCAGCAAGGCGCCCGACCCGAGCTATCCCTATCGGCTGTGGCTCGCCCATGGCGTCACCACCCTGCGCGGCGTGCCGCTGTTCGGCGACCGCGCCGGCCGCGCCCTCGACGACAAGAAGCGCAGCGCCGCCAACACCATCCTGGCGCCGCACATCTATGTCTATCAGACGCTCGGCTCGGGCGCCGACGCCGGCTGGACCGGCGGCCGCGTCACCACGCCGGAAAAGGCGCGCGCCTGGGTGCGCTGGGCGGCGAGCGCCGGTGTCGACGGCATCAAATTCTTCAACCGCGATGACGAGACGCCGGCGATCGACCGCGCCGCGCTCGACGAGGCGAAAAAGCTCGGCCTCGGCACCGTCGCGCATCTGTCGCAGCCCAATATCGCCGAATTCAACGCCCGCGACGCCGCCGCCGCCGGGCTCGGCAGCATCACCCATTTCTATGGGCATTTCGAAAGCCTGCTCAAGGGCCGGCGCATCCAGGACACGCCTTTCTCCTATAATTTCAACAACGAGCAGGATCGCTTCGGCGGCATCGCCGAAATCTGGAACCAGATCGAGGAACCCGGCGGCGACGCCTGGACCGACTATCTCAAGGCGCAGAAGGCGACAGGGGTAGTATTCGATCCCACCTTCAACATCTATTCCGCCTCGCGCGACCTGATGCGGGCGAAGAACGCCGATTGGCACGCCAGATACACGCTGCCGTCGATGATCCATTATTATGAATCGAACCGCGACAACCACGGCAGCTATTTCTTCGACTGGACGACCGCCAACGAAGTCAACTGGCGCAATTTTTACCAGCGCTACATGCGATTGGTCAATGATTACAAAAATGTGGGCGGACGAGTGACGACGGGCAGCGACCCCGGCTTCATCTGGCAGCTGTGGGGCTTCAACTATATCCTCGAACTCGAAATGCTCCAGGAAGCCGGCTTCGCGCCCTTGGAGGTCATCCAGTCGGCAACGATCAACGGCGCCCGGACGCTGAGCGAGCCCAAGGGAATCGCCGAACCCGACTTCGGCCTGGTCCGCGTCGGCATGCGCGCCGACCTGGTCATCACGCCGGAAAACCCGCTGCAGAATCTCAAGACGCTCTATGGCACCGGCACCGAGCGCCTCGACGATTCGTGCGGCTGCCAGAAGCGTGTCGGCGGCGTGCGCTGGACGATCAAGGACGGCATCGTCATCGACGCGCCGGCGCTGCTGGCGAGCGTCGCGGCGCAGGTCGAGCGCGAGAAGGCGGCTGCGCCGCCGGCGCGATGACTCCGCTGCTGCTTGCCTGGCTTGCGGCTGCCGCCGCGCCCGACCCCGGCATGGTGGCGTGCCGCAATGCACCCACCGAAAGCGTGCTGGCGCGCTGCTGGCAGGGCCAGCGCCAACAGGCCGAGGCCGCCGTCGACGGCGCCGTTGCCCGGCTGATCGACCGCAACCGCGACGATGAACCCGGGCTCGCCGAGGCGCTGTCGGCGTCGCAGGCGGCGTGGCGCGCCTGGCGCGACATCCAGTGCCGCGTCGACACCTGGGACTCGCGCCTCGGCACCGCCGCGGGCGTCTATCTCGACCAATGTCTTGCCGGTTATGCGCGCCAGCGCGCGTCGCACCTCGCGGCGATGGTCGCCCAGCCCTGAACCGCGCCAGGGCGGCGGCGCGGTGGTTGCCGGGCGGCGGCCGCCCCCCTAAACCCTTGGCCCATGTCGACCCGCCTGACCATCGCCCTTGCGCAGCTCAATGCGAGCGTCGGCGACCTCGACGGCAATTGCGACGCCATTCTCGCGGCGCGCGCCGGGGCCCCTGACGCCGACCTGTTGGCGACGCCCGAGCTTTCGGTCGTCGGCTATCCGCTCGAGGATCTGGTGTTGAAGCCCGCGCTCGTCGCGGCGGCCTTGGCGCAGGTCGAGCGGCTGGCGGCGGCAACCGGCGACGGCGGCCCGGCGCTGCTCGTCGGCGCGCCGCTTGCGGAAGGTGGCCGGCTCTACAACGCCGCCTTCTTGCTCGATGGCGGCCGCATCGCCGGCGTCACCCGCAAGCACGACCTGCCCAACTACGGCACCTTCGACGAAAAGCGCGTCTTCGACGCCGGGCCGCTGCCGGGGCCGCTGGCTTTCCGCCATACGCGTCTTGGCGTGCCGATCTGCGAGGACATGTGGACCCCCGACGTCGCCGAATGCTTGGCTGAAACCGGCGCCGAACTGCTCATCGTCCCCAATGGCTCGCCCTATGAGGTCGGCAAGGGCGATCGCCGCTTGAGCCTTGCCGTCGCCCGCGTCAGCGAGACTGGGCTGCCGCTCGTCTATCTCAACCGCGTCGGCGGCCAGGACGAGCTGGTATTCGACGGCGTCAGCTTCGTCCTGAACGCCGATCGTAGCCTGGCCTGGCAGCTGCCCGATTGGGAGGAGGCGGTGGTGACGACGCGCTGGCAGCGCGATGGCGGTCAGTGGCGCTGCGACACGGGCACGCTGACCCCGCGCGACGAGGACCCCGCCGACATCTACCACGCCATGCTCGTCGCCCTGCGTGACTATGTGAACCGCAACCGCTTTCCGGGCGTCGTTCTCGGCCTGTCGGGGGGCATCGACTCAGCCTTGTCGGCGGCCGTCGCCGTCGATGCGCTGGGGGCCGACCGGGTGTGGTGCGTGATGATGCCGTCGCCCTATACCAGCCGCGACAGCCTGGAGGACGCCGCCGACTGCGCGCGGCTGCTCGGCTGCCGGCTCGATACGGTGCGGATCGAACCCGCGATGCAGGCCTTTGATGCGATGCTGGCGCCGCTCTTTGCGGGCCGCGGTCCCGACATCACCGAGGAGAATATCCAGTCGCGCATCCGCGGGCTGACGCTGATGGGCTTGAGCAACAAATTCGGCCCGATGGTGCTGACCACCGGCAACAAGAGCGAGATGTCAGTCGGTTACGCCACCATCTATGGCGACATGGCGGGCGGCTATTCGGTGCTGAAGGACGTCTACAAGACGACGGTCTTCAAGCTCTGCGAGTGGCGAAACGCGCATCGGCCGCGGCTGGCGCTGGGGCCGGCGGGGCCGGTGATGCCGCAGCGGGTGATCGACAAACCGCCGACCGCCGAGCTGCGCGACAACCAGAAGGACGAGGATTCGCTGCCGCCCTATCCGCTGCTCGATCGCATCCTGCTCGGGCTGGTCGAGAACGAGCGCGGCGCCGCCGAACTCGTTGCCGAGGGGATCGATGCCGCGACCGTCGCGCGGATCGAGCGGCTGCTCTATGTCGCCGAATACAAGCGCCGCCAGGCGCCGCCGGGGGTGAAGATCGGCGGCCGCAACTTCGGTCGCGACCGCCGCTATCCGATCAGCAATGCGTTTCGAACGGCTTAGGCCGCCGTGCTAAGCGGTCGGCGACGGGCCGCGCCGACCATCACGAAGCCCATCGTCAGCGTCGCCCAGATCGCCGGCTCGGGAACTTCGGAAACGACGACCTGGGTGCCGGTGCCCTTGGTCTTGAAATTGCCGACGGTGTGATTGTCGGACTCATAGCCGCCCCTGAGCGGGTTTTCGGCGAAGACGATCCGGTCGAAGCTGCCGGTATCGAGGAAGAAGTTGACGAAAACATAGGGCTCGCCGCGGTTCTGGCCGCGGAAGCCGGCGTTGGGATTGCCGAAGTAGCTGGCGGCATTGCCGGTCTTGTCGAGGGCGTCGCGAACGTCCTGCGGGTTGAAGGTGAAGAAGGCCTTGCCCTTGGTGTAGAAGGTGACGCTGTTGCCCCAATCGAGCGCCGACAGCCAATAGCCGAAATAATTGACGCCGCCCTTGGCGGTCGAGGCGAGGTCGAGCGTGTAGCCGGCGTTGGTGAAGGTGGCGGCATATTTGCCGGTGCCGCCGGCACCGCCATATTGATCGGCGTTGTAGATATCGACGCCCTTGTACTTGCCGGTGATGATGCCGCCGGTGCCGAAATCGGTGGTGAAGCTCTGGTTCTTGCCCGTGGCGAGACTGTCGAAGGTCATCACCCCGCCGGTGTTGAAGGTCGCCGTCGTCGTCTGGATGCCGGGCTTTTCCGATTCGAAGCGGATGTCGAAGGGCGACACCGCCGCGGCGCTCGTCGGCAGGGTGGCGAGCGCCAGTGTGCCGAACAGCAGCGCCGGCGCCGCGGTCGCGCGCCGCGCCGGCTTGGCGAGGCGGTCGGTGGCGGCCATCGCTGTCAACAAGGTCTTGTAGGAAACGGGGAACGCCTTCCCCATCACGGCTACGGTCATGTCAATCTCCCAAGCTCCAGGGCGCAACGCCCATGTGCCGGGTTGGTAGCAAGCTGTGTGCCAGATTGAACGATTCAGCGATTTCAACGTGTTATGGCAGTGCAAGCGCTGCCGATTTGCAGACCGCAATTGTGCAATGCGGCGCTTCTTCGCAAATCGCGCTAGGGCGGTCAGTCGCGCTCGGCCGCGGGAAAGCCCGCCCAGACATCGTCATAGCCGGGCTGGACCGCCGCCATCGCCTGGTCGGTGACGCGATAGGGCCAGCAACTTTCGACCATGAAGGCCATGGTGTTGTCGATCTTGTGGGGCGCCAGCACGGCGTCGGTGGCGGCGCGCCAGCTCGCGACGTCGGGGCCGTGGGCGCTCATCATGTTGTGCAGGCTGATGCCGCCGGGCGCGAAGCCGCCGGCCTTGGCGTCATAGGCGCCGGTGATCAACCCCATGGCTTCGCTCATCAAATTGCGGTGGAACCAAGGCGGGCGGAAGGTGTCCTCGGCGACCAGCCAGCGCGGTGGGAAGATGACGAAGTCGGCGTTGGCGCGGCCGGGCATGTCCGACGGCGAGGTCAGCACGGTGAAGATCGACGGATCGGGGTGATCGAAGCTGATGCTGCCCAGGGTGTTGAATTTGCGCAGGTCGTACTTCAGCGGCGCGAGATTGCCGTGCCAGGCAACGACATCGAAGGGCGAATGGTCGAGCGTCGTCGTCCACAGCCTATTGCCGAATTTTTGCACGATCTCATAGGGTTCGTCGCAATCCTCGAACCATGCCGCCGGCGCTTCGAAGTCGCGCGGGTTGGCAAGGCCGTTCGAACCGATCGGGCCGAGGTCGGGCAGGCGGAAGGGCGCGCCATGGTTTTCAACGAGGTAGCCGCGCGAATGGCTGCCAGTGAGCGCCACCTGGTAGCGAAGCCCACGCGGGATCACCGCGATTTCAAGGGGATCGAGGGTGAAGCGGCCCATCTCGGTGGTGACGAGCAGGCCGCCGGCCTCGGGGATCAGCAGCATCTCGCCATCGGCCGAGAAAAACGCCTGATTTCCCATCGACTTGGTGCAAGCCCAGGTCGCGACGGTGACGCCGCTGTGCGCCTCGGGGTCGCCGTTCCAGACGATCGGCATGACCGAATCGTGGAAGTTGGTCGGCGTTTCGGGCAGCGGCCGCGGGTCCCAGCGCAGGCGATTGGGCCCAGCGGGCAGGGTGCGATTGGGGGCGGGATCGAACGCCAACCGGTACGGCGGGTGCATCGCCGAGGGGCGGCGGCGGTAGAGCCAGGAACGGCGGTTTTCGGACCGCGCCATGGTGAAGGCGGTGCCGGAAAGCTGCTCGGCGTAAAGGCCATAGGGCGGCCGTTGCGGCGAATTGGCGCCGGGCGGGAGGGCGCCGGGCAGGGCTTCGGTGGCGAAATGGTTGCCGAAGCCGGTCATCAGGCTCCCCTCCCGCTTGCGGGAGGGGCTGGGGGTGGGAATGGCCGAAGCCTCACCATGATGATCGGGCTGTCTACGCATGGGATCGGTTCCTGCAACTTCCCAACGCCAACCGGCGGTACTTCCCACCCCCAACCCCTCCCGCGAGCGGGAGGGGAGCTTTACGATTTCGCGGGGATGACGCCGCGGCGAATCTGGTCGAGCTCGAGCGATTCGAAGAGCGCCTTGAAATTGCCCTCGCCGAAGCCGTCGTTGCCCTTGCGCTGGATGATCTCGAAGAAGATCGGGCCGACCATGTTTTCGGTGAAGATCTGCAGCAGCAGGCCACCGCCGGTTTCGGGGGCGCCGTCGATCAGGATGCGGCGCTTGCGCATTTCCTCGATGTCATGGCCGTGGCCGGGCAGGCGCTTGTCGATCAGGTCGAAATAGGTTTCGATCGTGTCCTGGAAGCGTACGCCCCGCGCCCGCAGCGCGTCGACGGTGGCGAAGATATTGTCGGTGGCGAGGGCGATATGCTGGATGCCCTCGCCCTTGTACTCGCGCAGGAACTCCTCGATCTGGCTGTGCTCGTCCTGGCTTTCGTTCAAGGGAATGCGGATCTTGTCGTCGGGGGCGGTCATCGCCTTGGAGAACAGACCCGTAGCCTGGCCCTCGATGTCGAAATAGCGGATCTGGCGGAAGTTGAAGATGCGTTCGTAGAAGTCCGCCCAATGCGCCATGCGGCCTCGGTTCACATTATGGGTGAGGTGATCGATGGTGTGCAGCCCGGTGCTGTTGTCGTCGCGCCCGGCGCCGGGGACGGGGACGAAGTCGATATCGTAGATCTGGCGGCCGCCGGCGTCGTCGACGAGGTAGAGGTTGGAGCCGCCGATGCCCTCGATCGCCGGGATCGCCAGTTCCATCGGGCCGACGGGGCCGTGCACCGGCGTCGCGCCGCGCGCGACGGCCTCGGCGAAGGCCGCCGGGGCGTCGTCGACATGGAAGGCCATGGCGTTGGCGCTCGGGCCATGGGCGTTGCGGAACTCCGCCGCCTGGCCGCGGGTTTCCATGTTGAGGATGAAGTTGATGCCGCCCTGGGCGTATTGGCGGACGTTCTTCGACCGGTGGGTGCCGACATGGGTGAAGCCCATCGCGACAAACAGCCCGGCGAGCGCCTCGGGGTCGGGGCCGGTGAATTCGACGAACTCGAAGCCGTCGAGGCCGAGGTCGTTGGCGGGCTTGTCATCGACGGCGAGCGGCGCGGCGGTGGCCATGGTCGAGTCTCCTTGCGACACTCCATTGGTAACAGATGTTACCTCTTGCGGCAAGGGGTGAGGCGCTCGGTAGGAATGTGGCCGTGCGTTCGATTTCGCCCGACGTGCAATAATGCCGCCAGCTCGTCGCTTTTACTTGACAGATACCCGCTACCTGTCGTACATACGCGACGTGCAGTACGAAATCGAGACCACCGAAGATTTCGACGATTGGCTCGACGGCCTCCGCGACAGGAAGGCGATCCAGATCATCCGCAAGCGCATCGTGCGCGTCAGCGGCGGCCTGTTCGGCAATGTCGAGCCGGTCGGCGAGGGCGTCAGCGAGATCAAGATCGACTTCGGGCCCGGTTACCGTGTCTATTTCAAGATCGCCGGCAAGACGTTGCTCGTGCTGCTGGTCGGCGGTGACAAGTCGACCCAGGACCGCGACATCGAGCGCGCGAAGGCGATCGCCGCCGATCTGGAATGAGGCGACCGGACCAGCGTGCAACGGGCGATACCCGAGAAAGGGAAGGCAACATGACCATCAAGACCAAGCCGTTCGACGCGGCAAAGCATTTCGCCAGCGACGCCGATCAGATCGACCTGATCACCGACGCGTTCCAGACCGGCCATCCGGGCTATATCGCCGCCGCCATCGGCACCGTCGCCAAGGCGCGCGGCATGACCGACATCGCGGCGGAGACGGGGCTGAACCGGCAATCACTGTATGCGGCGCTACGCGACGGCGGCAACCCGACGCTCGATACCATCCTCAAGGTGTTTCAGGCACTTGGATTGGAGCTTACCGTCAAGAGCAAGGATCTTGAAACGGCCTGAGGAGGGGTCGCGGCGATGGCGTGGAGGCTTCTGGTGGCTGAAGCTAATGCCTCGGGCCGCGCTCCGATCGTCACGCCGGGGCCAAGGCGCTCGAACCTGAGAGCGAGCGGTTCAGGTTGCACCCTGATTCGCTGACGTCGACGTGTGCTGGAAAACGGTGATTCGTTGAACGAACGAACGAAGTCTGATTTTAGGACTTCCCCGCCATTCGACGGGCCTGCGCTAGACGGCAGCTTTTGTCAGAAGCGGACATTTAAGAAGGAAGGCGCGACACCGACCACGGGCCGCGCGCAATTATGTATCGTGTCCCCGGAATTCCCTAGTGTCCCCGGAATTCCCAGATGTATAGTGTCCCCGGAATTCCTAGTGTCCCCGGAATTCCGCAGTGTCTCCGGAATTCCGGACAGAGAGGCGGCTGCAGCTTTAGTTTAACACCCCGGGCTCTTCACGGAGCCGCGCTGAATGCCTTCTGAAGTACATGTAAACTGTCCACAGTGTGCTTCGCTCACCCCAAGGCCTTGAAGCCAGCGTCTATCATAAGGATTTGGTAATACAAATTCTTTGTTTAAAAGAAAGTTTAGTTAACCTTTTTCTCGTAACTGTGATAGCCAGCGCAACAGATCCTTGCCGTCCAGAAGTTCCAATCTTGTGGGCATATACTGGACTATGTTCTTCTCGCGGAGTAACCCCGGTGGAAATTTTGACGTAGTTAGAACCATTCCTTTGGATGTCTCCGGCTCGCTTGCCATTACACCGAGAAGAGCGCGAATGTCGTCATACTTAACTTCGCGATGCTCGGCGTACCGCTTTACTGGCCCGATGATCCTGATACTCCCGATCCCTCGCTTACAGGCGATAACGTCCCGGCCGTGATCACCGGACCGCGGGGTCAAGATGACATCATCATAACCTGCCCTTACAAAGGCTCCCCCAACCAGCTCCTCAAGAACCTCAGGGGGAATTTGATACGTTTGAGACCAGTCACGTTTCAGGACGTCGACTATCGCGTTCCATGCGACTCGGTTCGCACCGATCAATATTCCATCGATAACTGGTTTCTTCGAAACGATGAGCGAAGTTGTGGCCAGCGAAATATTGGACAGCTCTCTGCGATCGCTAACCGTCAATTCAATCGTCGGCACAGGCACTGTTAATGCGGCCGTCCCGTCGGCATCGATCTTCGTTTTCGCGCGGCGTTTGATCTCTACTACGGAAAATTCGTCGCCCTCAGGAACTCGGTCAAAAATGAGCTCCACATTCTCAGATTTGGCGGTTTCAACGGCCTGTAGAACCTGAAGCGCTTTGCGTATCATATCCGACTTTGTAAGTCCTTGATTTGCACGTTATCTTTCAAGCAAATCATGCGCCTGCGGACTTAGCGAAACAGATAACCGAGGCGAACGGTCCGTTCGACCCAGTTCAGGATATTGCTCATCTCGTGATGCGGTCATCGATCACCCCTCGCTGCGAGAATGTGATGTCGTTTGAGGCAGAACTCAATGGACCTAGAGGGCTGGAGTTCCGTGCGCCCATTGGCACGTCATCCGCTACAACCGACATAATGCTGACCCGGGGTGGACTGGAGCATCAGCCCTATGCCGCCGGCGGCCCGCTCTCCTTCGCCAAGGTTGCGAGCGCCCGGCGCAGCGTCGCTGCCTCTTCGGACGACAGCGCCGCCAGCAGTCGTGCCTCGACCGCCAGGGCGCGCGGCGCGACATGGGCGTGGACGCGGGCGCCTTCCTCGGTCAGCGACAGGCGGAGGGTGCGGCGGTCGCCGGGGTCGCGGCGGCGGTCGACCAGGCGGCGGCTACCGAGTGACGTCACCGCGCGGCTGATCGTCATCTTGTCCATCGCGGCAAGGCCGGCGACTTCGGCCTGGCTCGGCGTGCCGGCGGCAGCGACATGGGCGAGCACCCGCCATTCGGCGGCGCTGAGGCCGAAGCGCGCCGCATAGCCGCTGCCGTCGGCGACCGCGCGCGACACGGCGTTGGCGGCGAGCGACAGTTGATAGGGCAGGAAATCGGCGAGGACGAAGCCACGCGCGGGAGCGTCGGCGCCCACATTGTCGGCGGTAGCCGCGGTGTCAGCCATCAGCGTCCGCCCTCAGCTTGCGCCATCGGCGCCCGCCAGCGCCGCGCGGATCGCCGGGGCGAGCGCCGCCAGTGGCAGGTCGGCGCGGTCGGGGATGTTGACGCAGGCCTTGCCGCCCTTGAGTTTCGGATCGCTGGCGACGACCGCCGCCGCAAGGGTGGCGGCGTGGGTTTCGCTGCCGAGATAGACGCTGACATGGCTCTTCTGCGACGCGACCGCGACCCAGCGCTCGCCGCTGCGGAACACCGGCATCTTCCAGCCGAGCGCCTCGGCGATGCCGGGCGCCAGCTCGTGAACGAGCGCGCGCAGCGCCGTCAGCCGCGCGGCGCGCAGCGGCGGCAGCGTGGCGATATAGGCGTCGATCCGCGCGCTGCCGTCCGCGCTCGCCGCTGCCGCCACCGGTCCTGCCGCCTTGCCGTCGCTTGTCATGGCCTGCTCCCTCGCGCGCAGTTTCCCGTCGCGGCGGGGGGGCGTCAATCGCCTCGCGCCTGGCCCTGCGCCAATTCGTCGCGATCGTGACGCCGCCGCGCGCTTTGATCCAGATCAATGCCGCCCATGACGCCGGCGCCCAAAGCCGGGGGCGGCGTCACATCAGGCGGGCATCAGGTGGGCACATGACGGCAATTCTGCTGAGATCGAGCGGTTGGCTGGGGCTGGCGCTGCTGGCGCTGGTCGCGGCGCTCGCCGGCGCCGATCGCGGCTTTGCCGTCCATATGGCGATCGTCGCGCTGGCGGCGGCGTTGCTCGGCGTCACCACCGCGGTGCGCGGCAATTATTCCCACCAGCCGGCGGCGCCCGCCGACCTCTCAGGGCAATATTATGACGAGGTCATCCGCTGGGGCGTCATCGCCACGGTGTTCTGGGGTGTCGTCGGGCTGTTGATGGGGGTCGTCATCGCCAGCCAGCTGGCCTGGCCGCTCGCCAATCTCAATTCCGAATTCACCACCTTCGGCCGGTTGCGGCCGCTGCACACCTCGGCGGTGATCTTCGCCTTCGGCGGCAACGCGCTGATCGCGACGAGCTTCTACATCGTCCAGCGCACCTGCCGCGCCCGGCTGTTCATGCCGGGCCTCGCGCGCTTCGTCTTCTGGGGCTATCAGCTGTTCATCGTGCTCGCCGCCACCGGCTATGTGCTGGGCGTCACCGAAAGCCGCGAATATGCCGAGCCCGAATGGTATGTCGATATCTGGCTGACGATCGTCTGGGTTGCCTATCTCGCCGTCTTCGTCGGCACCATCGCCAAGCGGCACGAACCGCACATCTATGTGGCGAACTGGTTCTTCCTCGCCTTCATCATCACCGTGGCGATGCTCCACCTCGTCAACAATCTGTCGCTGCCGGTGTCGTGGCTCGGGTCGAAGTCCTATTCGGCGTTCTCGGGGGTCCAGGATGCGCTGGTGCAATGGTGGTATGGCCATAATGCCGTCGGTTTCTTCCTGACCGCGGGCTTTCTCGGCATGATGTATTATTTCGTGCCGAAGCAGGCCGATCGGCCGGTGTATAGCTATCGCCTGTCGATCGTGCACTTCTGGTCGCTGATCTTCCTCTATATCTGGGCGGGGCCGCATCACCTGCACTACACCGCGCTGCCCGATTGGGCGCAGACGCTCGGCATGGTGTTCTCGGTGATGCTGTGGATGCCGTCGTGGGGCGGCATGATCAACGGGCTGATGACGCTCAATGGCGCCTGGGACCGGGTGCGCACCGATCCGATCATCCGGATGATGGTGGCAGCGCTGGCCTTTTACGGCATGTCGACCTTCGAAGGGCCGATGATGTCGATCAAGTCGGTCAATTCCTTGAGCCACTATACCAATTGGACGATCGGCCATGTCCATTCGGGCGCGCTCGGCTGGAACGGCATGATCACCTTCGCGTCGCTCTACTATATGGCGCCGCGGCTGTGGGGGCGGCAGCGGCTCTATTCGCTGCGGCTGGTCAATCTGCACTTCTGGCTGGCGACGCTCGGCATCGTTTTCTACACCGCGTCGATGTGGGTGGCGGGGATCACCCAGGGGCTGATGTGGCGCGAATATGGCGGCGACGGCTACCTCGTCTACGCCTTTGTCGAAGTCGTCGCGGCGATGCACCCCTATTACATCATCCGCGTCGCCGGCGGGCTGCTCTACTTCAGCGGCGCCCTGGTCATGGCGTGGAACATCGGCATGACGATCGCCGGGCGGCTGCGCGACGAGGCGCCGATGGCGGGCGCCGCCTTCGATCCGGGGCGCGACCGGCCCCTCGCTCCCTTCGCCCCCGCCGGCGCTGCCGCGCTCCCTGCTGAATAAGGCCGCTTGCGATGGCTTCGATCTATGTCCGCCACAAGGTCATCGAGCGCCGGGTCACGCTGCTCGCGGTGCTGGCCTTCATCACCGTCGCCATCGGCGGCATCGTCGAGATCGCGCCGTTGTTCTGGATCGAATCGACGGTGACGCGCGTCGAGGGGGTGCGCCCCTACACGCCGCTCGAGCTCGCCGGGCGCAACATCTATGTCCGCGAGGGTTGCTATGGCTGCCACAGCCAGATGATCCGGCCGTTCCGCGACGAGACCGAGCGCTACGGCCACTACAGCCTCGCCGCCGAAAGCATGTACGACCACCCCTTCCAATGGGGATCGGAGCGCACCGGCCCCGACTTGGCGCGCGTCGGCGGCCGCTATTCGGATGAATGGCACGTCCAGCATCTCGCCGATCCGCGCGCCGTGGTGCCGCAGTCGATCATGCCGCCCTATGCCTTTCTCGCCGACCGTGACCTCAAGATCGCCGATATCGCGGCGCATCTGACGGCGCTGCGCCACGTCGGCGTGCCCTATTCCGATGCCGACATCGCCCGCGCCGCCGCCGACCTGGCCGCCCAGGCCGATCCCGACGCCGACGCCGGTGATCTCGCCAAGCGCTACCCCAAGGTGCTGATCCGCGATTTCGACGGCAAGCCCGCGCGCCTGACCGAGATGGACGCGCTGGTCGCCTATCTCCAGTCGCTCGGCAGCCATGTCGATTTCGCCACCGCGAGTGCGCAGGAGGCGGCGCGATGAGCCCGAGCGCGCTGACCTATGACGCGCTGCGCCACGCCGCCGACAGCTGGGGGCTGGTGTTCATGACTTTGGTCTTCCTGGGCGCCATCGCCTGGACCTTCCGGCCGGGGGCGCGTGGCCACCACGCCCGCGCCGCGACGATGATTTTCGACGAGGACGACCGCCATGGCTGAGCACCCCGGCCCTTCGCCGACCCGCAGCGCCGGCAGCCGCGTCGACGTGCCGACCGGCACCGCGACGGTCGGCCATCAATGGGACGGGATCGAGGAACTCGATACGCCGATGCCGCGCTGGTGGCTGACGATCTTCTATGCCTGCGTCGTCTTCGCCATCGTCTATGCCATCGCCTATCCGGCGATTCCGCTGGCGACGCGCGCCACGCCGGGCCTGCTCGGCTGGTCGAGCCGCGGCGAGCTGGCGAAGGAACTGACTGCCGAAACCGCGCGCCAGGCGCCGATGCGGCGCGCGCTGGCGGCGCTGCCGATCGCGGCGCTGGCGGGCAATCCGGCGCTGCTCGACGCCG
The DNA here is from genome assembly GCA_001295935.1 of alpha proteobacterium AAP81b. GTDB lineage: Bacteria > Pseudomonadota > Alphaproteobacteria > Sphingomonadales > Sphingomonadaceae > Sandarakinorhabdus. Next base: position 4,081 of record LJHX01000006.1, on the reverse strand, counting down.
CGACACGCGGCGGGCGGTCGGCGTTCAAGGTGCATTGCGTGCAATGCCATGGCGGCGGCGCCGCCGGGTCGAAGGGCTATCCCAACCTCAACGACGACGACTGGCTGTGGGGCGGCGACATCGCGACCATCGCGACGACGCTGCAGCACGGCATCCGCTATCCGGGCGACGACGAAACCCGCCAATCGCAGATGCCGGCCTTCGGGCGTGACGGCATCCTGAAGGCAGGCCAGATCGCCGATCTCGTCGCGCATGTCCGCGCCATTTCGCGCCAGGCGCCGGCGAACGGCGCCGCTACGCGCGGCGCGGCGTTGTTCGCCGAGAATTGCGCCGTCTGTCATGGCCCCGCCGGCATGGGCAATCGCGAGCTCGGCGCGCCCAATCTCACTGACGCGATCTGGCTCTATGGCGGCGATACGGCGAGCCTGACGACGACGATCCACAATGCCCGCGGCGGCGTCATGCCGGCCTGGGCGGGGCGCGTCGATCCCGTCACCATCAAGATGCTGGCGGCCTATGTGCATTCGCTTGGCGGCGGCGAGGCGGCGCCGGTTGCAGCGGCGCCCGCCGCCGCGTCCGCGGCGACGGCGAGCGACCATGGCCGAGGCTGACCCGCGCCCGCCGGAATTCTTTGTCGCCCGGCGCAGCGTCTTCCCCAAGGCGATCGACGGCGCCTTCCGGCGCTTCAAATGGCTGGTGATGGCGGTCACCCTCGCCATCTACTACGCGACGCCCTGGCTGCGCTGGGATCGCGGCCCCTGGGCGCCGACCCAGGCGGTGCTCGTCGATATCGAACACCGCCGCTTCTACATGTTCCAGATCGAGATCTGGCCGCATGAATTCTACTATGTCACCGGGCTGCTGGTGATGGCCGGCGTTGGCCTGTTCCTCGTCACCTCGGCGGTGGGGCGTGCCTGGTGCGGCTATGCCTGTCCGCAGACGGTGTGGATCGACCTGTTCGTCCATGTCGAGCGGCTGATCGACGGCGATCGCAATGCCCAGCTGCGCTTGGCTGCGGCCCCCTGGGGACCCGCCAAGCTGGCGCGGCGCGCGCTGAAACACGGGATCTGGCTCGTCATCGCGGTGCTGACCGGCGGCGCCTGGATCTTCTATTTCGCCGATGCGCCGACGCTGGCGCGCCAGCTCTTCGCCGGCACGGCGCCCTTTGCCGCCTATGCGACGGTTGGCGTGTTGACCTTTACCACCTATGCGCTCGGCGGGCTGATGCGCGAGCAGGTCTGCATCTACATGTGCCCCTGGCCGCGCATCCAGACGGCGATGCTCGACGAACAATCGCTGATCGTCACCTACAAGGCGTGGCGCGGCGAGCCGCGGTCGCATGGGCTGAAGCGCGCCGCGGGCGAGGCGGCGGCGCCGACGGGCGACTGCATCGATTGCAACGCCTGTGTCGCGGTCTGCCCGACGGGAATCGACATTCGCGAAGGGCCGCAGATCGGCTGCATCACCTGCGGGCTGTGCATCGACGCCTGCGACGCGGTGATGACCCGCGTCGGCCGCCCCGACAAGCTGATCGGCTATACCTCGGTCGCCGACACGGCGATTGCCAGGGCCGGCGGCACGCCGCGCCCGGCGCTGAAGCGCGTGCTGCGGCCGCGCACGCTGGTCTATCTCGGCGCCTGGAGCGCCGTCGGCGTCGCCATGCTGTTCACCCTCGGCACGCGGACGCGGCTCGACATCAGCGTCGCCGCCGATCGCAACCCCGAATGGGTGCGCCTCGCCGATGGCAGCATCCGCAACGCCTATACCGTCAAGCTGCGCAACATGGAGGCGCGGCCGCGCGACGTCGAAGTCGCCATCGCCGGGGTGGCGGGCGCGGCGCTGTGGCGCGAGACCGGCAGCCGCGCCGCCGCCGGCACGCGGCTCAGGCTGCATCTCGCCGCCGACCAGCTCGATGAGCGCCGGCTGTTCGTTGCGGCGCCGGCGGCGGGCGAGGAACATGTGCCGCTGGAATTCAGCGTTCGCGGGCTCGATGCCGGCGGCGGCACCGCGACGGCGACGAGTCGCTTCGAGCGGCCGGAGGACGAACGATGACGCGGCGTTTCACCGGCTGGCACATGACGGCGGTGATGGTCGGCTTTTTCACGCTGGTCATCGCCGTCAACCTGACGATGGCGAGGCTCGCCAGCACGACCTTCGGCGGCACCGTCGTCGATAATAGCTATGTCGCCAGCCAGCGCTTCAACACCTGGCTGGCGGCGGGGCGGGCGCAACGCGCGCTCGGCTGGCGGGCGCATGTGACGGTCGATGCGGCGCGCCATGTCGAGGTCGCCGGGTTGCCGGCGGGCGCGGTGGTGACGGCGACGGCGCGCCATCCGCTCGGCGCGGTGCCCGACCGCGCGCTGGCCTTTGCGGCGACCGCCGGCGGTTATCGCGCCGCGGCGGCGTTGCCGGCGGGGCGCTATCTCGTCCGCGTCGATGTCCGCCTCGCCGGGCATCTGGCGCATTTCGACGCCGAGGTGCCGGCGTGACGGCGACGAGTGTCTTCGCCGTCGACGGGCTGCGCTGTGCCGGCTGCATCGCCAAACTCGAGACCGGGCTGGCGCAGCTCCCCGGCGTCGCCGCGGCGCGAGTCAATTTCACCACGAAGCGCGTCAGCATCGCCCATGACGCCGGCCTCGACGGCGAGGCGCTGCGCGCCGCGGTCGAGCGGCTGGGCTTCACCGCGGCGCCCTTCCTCGGCGAGGCCGCCCCGCCGGAACAGGCCGAGGCGCGACGGCTGCTGAAAGCGATGGGTGTCGCCGGCTTTGCCGCGATGAACATCATGCTGCTGTCGGTGTCGATCTGGTCGGGCGCCGATCCGGCGACGCGGACGCTGTTCCACTGGCTGTCGGCGCTGATCGCGCTGCCCGCCATCGCCTATGCCGGGCGGCCGTTCTTCGCCAGCGCCTGGGGCGCGCTGCGCCATGGCCGCACCAATATGGACGTGCCGATCTCGATCGGCGTTGTGCTGACCACCGCGGTCAGCCTGTTCGAGACCCTTGTGGGCGGCGCCCACGCCTATTTCGACGGCGCGACGATGCTGCTGTTCTTCCTATTGGCCGGGCGCTTTCTCGACAGCGCGATGCGGGCACGGGCGAGCGACAGCGTCGCGGCGCTGCTGCGCCAGACGGCGCCCGGCGGCCAGGTGCTCGCCGCCGATGGCAGCACCAGCTGGCGCGCCGCCGCCGAGATGGCGCGCGGCATGCGGCTGCTCGTCGCCGCCGGCGAGCGCTTTGCCGCCGATGGCATCGTCGAGGCCGGCGCCGGCCATGTCGACCGCGCGCTGATCACCGGCGAGAGCGAACCCGTCGCGGTTGCGCCCGGCGATACGGTGCTCGCCGGGACGATCAACCTCGATGCGGTGCTGACGGTGCGGGTGACGGCGGCGGGCGGCGATACCGCAATCGCCGATATCGCCCGCGCCATGGCCGACGCCGGCCAGGCGAAATCGCGCTATGTCCGCATCGCCGATCGCGCCGCGCGGCTCTACGCCCCGGCGGTGCACAGCCTTGCCCTGCTGAGCTTTATCGGCTGGATGATCGCCGGCGCCGGCTGGCACGAGGCATTGCTGATCGCCGTTGCCGTGCTGATCATCACCTGCCCCTGCGCGCTCGGGCTCGCGGTGCCGATCGCCCAGGTGGTGGCGAGCGGCGCGCTGATGCGCAAAGACGTGCTGATCAAGGACGGTTCGGCGCTCGAACGCCTGGCCAGCGCCGATCTGGTGCTGTTCGACAAGACCGGCACGCTGACCCTCGGCCGGCCGGTGCCCGATGGCGTGCTGGCGCTTGGGCTTGCCGAAAAGCCTGTCGCGCTGGCGCTGGCGCAGGCGAGCCGACATCCGCTGGCGCGCGCGCTGGCGGCGGCGCTGCGCGGCGACGGCATCTTGCCGGCCAGCGTCGGCGCGCTTCGCGAGACGCCCGGACAGGGTGTCGAGGCGATCGCCGCCGGTGGGCGGGCGCGGCTCGGCCGCGGCGACTGGGTCGGCGACGATGGCGACAGCGACGCCAGTGGCCTCGTCACCCGCTTCCGCCTCGGCGACGCCCCGCCGCGGCGGCTGTGCTTTCACGACGGCCTGCGCCCG